>CAYQLP010000005.1:0-19013 GCA_964418505.1 uncultured Geobacteraceae bacterium
AAGTGGCCCCGGGCGTCCTGACCGAGCACGGCAAGACCAAGAACCCCTGGCCGAACGTCGATGCCCAGTCCGGCGTCATCCAGATGTACTATGGGCTGACCGAGTACGACTTCTACACCGTGCTCTTCGGTGTGGGTCGTGCTCTTGGCTGCATGGCCAACATCACCTGGGACCGCGGCCTCGGCTATGCTCTTGAGCGTCCCAAGTCCGTCACCACCGCGATGCTCGAGAAATGGGCTGCCGAAGGCGGCCGCCAACTCTCCTGAGCGTAAACAGCTGACCAACAAAAAAGGCGCCCTCGCGGCGCCTTTTTTGTTGGGATCAATTCACGAACCGGGAGGGATCCGCTATGGATCTCAGGCCTGCGCTTCTTTGCCGGTGGAGAGCCCGATGGCCAGCATGGTCAGGTCGTCGGCCGCCGGGGCAGTGCAGACAAAACCGCCGACGGCCTGGCGCATGCCATCCACCAGGGCGTGGGCATTCCCGCCGCGCAGGGCGTTGAGCGCTGTGCTCATGCGCTGATCTCCGTAGAGCTCTTCGGCGTTGTTCATGGCCTCGGTGAGGCCGTCGGTGTAGACAAAGAGCAGGTCGCCGGGGGAGAGCGTCAGGCGTGCGGAGCGATAGGCCGTGTCCTCCATGCCGCCAAGGAAGAGGTTGATGGGAGCGGGCAGGAACTCGAAGTCTCCGCCCTGGCGGGAGATCAGGGGTGGATTGTGGCCGGCGCTGATGTACTCCAGTTCGCCGCTGCGGGTGTCGAGTACGCCCATGAAGGTGGTGATGAACATGTGGTTCTCGGAGCAGAGCAGGTTGTTGGCCTGAGCGAAGACCTGGGGGAGCGGCTGCCCCTGCAGGGTGAGGTTTTTGAGGATGGTCATGCCGATGACCATGAAGAGTGCGGCGGGGATCCCCTTGCCGGAGACGTCGCCGACGCAGAAGCACAGGCGATTCTCGTCGACCAGGAAGAAGTCGTAGAAATCCCCGCCGATCTCCTTGGCCGGTTCCATGGTGGCATAGAGGTCCAGGCTGTCGATCTCGGGGAAGGGTGGGAAGATGCGCGGCAGCATGCTCGCCTGGATGCGGTTGGCGGCGCGCAGCTCCCCGTCGACGCGGGCTTTTTCGGCAGTCACCCGGGCGAGGTTGTCGATCTGTTCCTTGAGGCTGCCGGTCATGCGGTTATAGGCATCGGCGAGGGCTTCGATCTCGTCCCCGGTCTGGATTTCCACGCGGTGATCGAGGTTGCCGGCGGCAACCACCTGCACCCCCTCCATGAGTTGGTGGACCGGGGCGGCGATCCGTCCTGAGATCACAAAGACCAGCACGAGCACGGCGGCGAGGATGGTGGCCAACCCCCAGACGATGGTGCTCATCAGCCCGTAGGCACGACCCATCAGTTCAGACTCGGGCATCGAAACCCCCAGCCCCCAGTGCGGGGTGTTGGGGATCGGGGTGTAGATGGTCACGAAGACGGTCCCGTCGGGGCGCCGGTACTTGCCGATGCCGCTGTCGCCGCGGGCCAGGGCCATGCCGATTTCCGCAAGGCCCTGGTAGCCGTCTTTGGTTGAATCGATCAGGTTGAGTGTGAGGCGCAGGGAGTCCTTGGGGTGGGCGATCAGCAGCCCCTCCTGATCCATGACCCAGCCGAAACCGTGCTTGCCGATGCCGATCGCTCCGGCGACCTGGGTGAGGGTATCGAGCCGCACGGTGGCGGCCACCAGGCCGATCCACTGGCCGTCCTCATTGATGACCGCGGACGCGACAACGAAGACTGTGGCCCCGGTGGCTCGCGAGACCACCGGTTCGCTGATCACCCGGTCGCGGCCGTCGATCATGATCGCCCGCCAGTAGGAGCGGTCGCCGACATTGCCGGTCGATCCGGTGGAGCCGACGAAGCGTCCCTCGCGGTCGGCGAAGAAGAGCATCTCGTAGTCGCGGTTCAGGCTGTTGCGCCGGTTGAGCAGTTCCTGGGCGATCGCCTGGAGGTTGCCGGAGCGGATCAGCCCATCGCGCGAGAGAGTCTGGACATCGTTCTGGTAACCGCGAAAGAGATGTCCCAGCCCGGCGGAGCGGGCGTTGAGAATCTCCTGGCTGAGATCCTTGGTCAGGGGGATGACGGTGGCCCTGGCCTGGTAGTAAAGCAGCGTGCCCAGAGCCGTCAGAACGACAGTCAGGAGCACGCCGAAGCCGAGCAGCATCGTGGTGCGGAGCGATCTCATCGGGCGGCACCTCACGGTGGGGAGGCCACCGGCCCGATTGCTACCGGTGGACCTGGGTAATGACTGGCGCTATTTTTTTGCCGGACGGCTGGCGTAGATCAGCAGTTTGCGGTCGGTATAGGCTTCGACTTCGCCGGCGAAGGTTTCGATCTGGAAGTAATCCTGGACCTTCTCCGGGGCTTCGACGAAGAAGCGGTTGAGGTTCATCACGCCGTCGCGGTTGAGGCCGGCGCGCTTGGCCCAGGTCGGGAAATCGTGGGTCTTCGGGAAGCTCATCGTCTCGTGGAGGATAAAGCCGGCGGCGACGATCATCTCTTCCCACTCGGCTGTGGTGTAGGCGCGGATATGGGTGGGGTCGCGCATCTTCTCCATGCTCTGGTACCATTCGGCGACTTCCGGATCGTCGGGGAGCAGGGTGTCGACGATCGCCATCCGCCCGCCACGCCTGAGGACGCGGTGGAACTCGGAGAGTGCCCTGGGGACGTCGGGGAAGTGGTGGGGGGCGATGCGGCAGGTCAGCAGGGTGAAGGCCCCGGCAGGGAAGGGGAGGTCCTCGGCGTCGGCCTCGCGGAAGGTCACGTTGTCGACCCCGCCCTCCTCGCTGACGAACTCCTGGGCCCGCTTGAGCATGACCATGGTCAGGTCGGAGGCCACCACGCTGCGCACCAGCGGGGAAAAACGCAGGGCCGTGTGCCCGCCGCCGCAGGCGACATCGAGCATGTTGTCGTCATTGGAGGGCTGCAGGAGGCGAACCATCGCCTCGAGGTCGTCACCGGTTGCAAAGCCCTTGTCGCGGATGTAGCCTTCGGCGGCGCGGCCGAACTGTTCGCGAACCTTGTTTTTGAAATCGCGGATCATCTCTGTCTCCCGGCCGGGCTGACGGCGAAGAATGGTAAACCGGTACGTGTGGAGTATAGCACCAGAAACGGAAAACCGTTGCGAAAAACTCCACCTGCGGCCACTATTCCGTGATGGCTGCCAGGCAATCCGCAGCATGTGCCAATCAACCGGAAGAGGACTTGCGATGAAGACCCCGGAATTCCTTAAACGCTGCGTGGTCAGTGCCGAAACGGCGCGCATGCTGCGCCTTGGCCACCCCTGGGTGGTGGCCGACAGCCACACCGCGCGCTGGCCCAAGGGGCGCGGCGGAGAACTGCTGGCCCTGGTCGATGAGGCTGGGGACGCGCTGGGCACCGCGCTCTACGACCCCGGGGCGCGGGTTGTCGCCCGCCTCCTCGATCGTCGTCCGCTGGTCCCCGCTGGTGAGTGGTACCGCCGGATCCTGCGCTCGGCGGCAGCTCTGCGCACTGCGCTCGATCTCGGTGACAGCGATGTCTGGCGGATGCTCAACGCCGAGGGGGACGACCTGCCCGGGGTGACGATCGACCGCTACGGCGACTGGCTGCTCCTGCAGTACTACAGCAAGAGCTGGGAGCCGCACCTGCCGGTCCTGATCGAAGAGCTGGGCCAAGAGTACGCTCCCCGCGGGATCTACGCCAAGTTTCGCCCGGCGCAGACCCGCGGGGCCGAAGCCGGCGGGCGCCTGGCTGCCGGATTGCCGGCCCCGGCGGTGCACACCGTGCGCGAGGACGGCTTGCGTTACCGGGTGGACCTGGCCGGCGACCTGCATACCGGCCTCTTTCTCGATCAGCGCGACAACCGGCGCGCCTTCCGGCGCCTCTGCGCCGGCCAGCGGGTCCTCAACCTCTTTGCCTATACCGGGGCTTTTTCGGTAGCGGCGGCCGCCGGCGGGGCGGTGCAGGTCACCTCGGTGGACGCCTCGGCGCGCTACCTGGAGCGAGCCAGGGAAAATTTCGTTCTCAACGGCCTGGACGAGGCCAGTCATGAGTGCCTGGCGGGCGACTGCTTCGTCGAGCTGACCAGGCTGTCCCGCAGCGGGCGGCGCTTCGACGTCATCTTTCTCGATCCGCCCAGTTTCTCGACCACCCGTGACAGCCGTTTTACCACCAGCGGCGGCACCGGCGAACTGGTGCGCCTGGCCCTCGACCTGCTCCCCTCGGCGGGGCTGTTGGTCTGCTCGTCGAATCACCAGAAGGTCGACTGGGCGGACTACCTGAAGGAGCTGCGGCGCGGCGCACTGGCTGCCGGCAGGGAACTGCGGGTGATCGCTACGGCCGGGCAGGGGGGGGACTTCCCCTATCCGGTGACCTTTCCCGAAGGACGCTACCTCAAGTACGTGACGGCCGTGGCCGATTAGCCGGCGGGGGGGAGACTGTCGCGAGCTTCAGTGAGCCTGACGGAGGGAGGGGTCAGAGAGCGAGTTCTTCCGCGATGCTGGCGGTCATCGCCGAGAGCAGATGGTCGAGCTCGCGGTCTGAAATCACGTAGGGGGGCATCAGGTAGACCAGCCGGCCGAAGGGCCGCAGCCAGACCCCGCGCCCGACCAGGCGGCGGGTCAGGGAGGGGACCTTGACAGGCTCTTTCAGTTCGAGGACGCCGATCGCCCCCTTGACGCGCACATCGGCGACCCCGGCCCAGTCGCGGCAGGGCTCGAGATGGTCCCTGCAGGCCTGTTCGATGGCCAGGACCCGCGCCTGCCAGGGGCTGTCGAGGAGCAGGTCGATGCTGGCGCAGGCCACCGCGCAGGCCAGCGGATTGGCCATGAAGGTCGGGCCGTGCATGAAGGCCCCGGGCGGATTGGCGGAGATCGCCGTGCTGACCGCAGTCGTCGTCAGGGTGGCGGCGAGGGTCAGGTAGCCGCCGGTCAGGGCCTTGCCGAGGCAGAGGATGTCGGGTACGATGCCGGCCTGCTGGCAGGCGAACAGAGTACCGGTGCGGCCGAAACCGGTGGCGATTTCGTCGGCAATCAGCAGAACCCCGTATTCATCGCAGAGCTCGCGCACCCGGCGCAGGTAGGCCGGGGCGTAGACCCGCATCCCTCCCGCACCCTGGACGATCGGCTCGAGGATCACTGCCGCCAGTTCGGCGTGATGGGCCTCCAGCAGCCCCGCCAGTTCCGTCATCTCATCTTCCTGCCACTCCTCATCACAGCGGCTGACCGGGGCCGGCGCAAAGTAATGCTGCGGCAGGATGGCACTGAACAGGCTGTGCATGCCGCCCACCGGGTCGCAGACCGCCATCGCCCCGCTGGTGTCGCCGTGGTAGCCGCTGCGTACGGTGAGCAGGCGCTGTTTTCCCGGCTGACCGCAGGCGTGCCAGTACTGGATGGCCAGCTTGATGGCGACTTCGACGCTGACCGAGCCGGAATCGCAGAGGAAGACGCTCTGCAGCGGCCCGGGGGTGATCGCCACCAGGCGCGCGGCCAGTTCGGCGGCCGGCCGGTGGGTCAGTCCGCCGAACATGACGTGGGCCATCTCGGCGAGTTGTCCGCTGACGGCGGCGTTGAGGGTTGGGTGGTTGTAGCCGTGGATCGCCGCCCACCACGAGGCCATGCCGTCGATCAACTCGCGGCCGTCCTCGAGGGTCAGCCTGACCCCCCGGGCGGACTTCACCGGGTAGGGGGGCGTGGCCCCCTGCAGCGGGGCGTAGGGATGCCAGACGTGATCGCGCTCGAAGGCCAGCCACTGGTGGTCGGGGAGAAGGTTCATGGCCGGCATGGTAGCGAAAAGCCCGCCGGCGCGCAATCGCGAGGAGTGGTCAGCCCGGGAGCGGGCGGACGGGGCGGAGGGCGCGCAGGTAGCAGGCGGCCAGGGGGATGAGCAGGAGCAGCAGCGCACCGGCCAGGGCCGCGAAAGTTGCCGCCAATCCGCTGCGGTCGGCCAGGGCGCCGACCAATGGGGCGCCGGCGACGAAGCCGAGGCGGGTGATCAGCGACTTGATGGAGAGGATGCTGGCCCGCTCGCCGCGCGTGCAGCGGACCTGGAGGTGGTGACGCAGCAGCGGCCCCTGCAGGCCGCGCATCAGGGTGAGGAGAAAGTACCAGGCGAAGCCCCAGACGGCGGTGGTCATTGTCAGCCCCAGGTAGCCGACGGCGATCAGCAGCAGGCAGAGCCAGACCATGCCGCGCGTGCCGAGGTGGAATTCGGCGCGGGCGCTGAGCAGCGAGCCGGCGGAGACACTCAGGTTGGCCAGGGCCCACACCGGGCCGAACCAGGGCAGGGGGACGCCGCAGGCCTGCATGTAGGGCTGGACCAGCCAGACTGGGAAGAAGGAGGCCAGGCCGAGGACGGCGCCGAGGAGGAGGGTCCAGCGCAGCGCCGGCTCCTCGATCAGCGCCCGGCGGGTGATCGCGCCGGCCTGGCGCAGGTGTGAGGCGGGGGCCGCCGGGCGTCCGGAGGGTTCGTGGAGGCGGCGGCAGAGCAGCCAGGCGATCACCCAGACGGCGATCTGGAGGATGAAGGGGAGGAGCGGCAGCCAGGCGTAGAGCGCGCCGGCGCCGATCGCCCCGGCGGCTTCCCCGGCCTGGGCCCAGGCGGTCATCCGCCCGTCGCGGCGCAGGTACTCGTCCTCGCGCCCGGCGGCGCGCAGGGTCTCGAAGAGCAGGGCGCTGTCGGTGCCGCTGATAAACGCGTAGGAGATGCCCAGCTGGATTTCGGCGAGCATGACGGTGGCAAAGCTGGATGCCATGGTGTAGGTCAGCCAGCCGCCGACCCCAAGCAGGGCGGCAAAGACCAGGGTGGGGCGATAGCCGAAGCGGTCGCTCAGGTAGCCGGAGGGATACTCCATCACCAGCGACGCCACCGAGAAGATCGCCTGCAGGAGGAGAATCTCGCTCAACGACAGGCCGACCTGGTCCTTCCAGAACAGGGTGATGATCGCCATCGGGAAGAGGGTCATCTTCAGGAAGGCGAAGGCGTTGAGCAGGGGGAGGTTGCGAAGCGAAGCTTTATTCAGCTCCAATAGATGCAGGCTGCCGGGCACTTGTCCATCGCTTCTTCAATCTTTTTCTCGGGTGCGCCGGTCGGGTTGTAGACCTCCGACTTGTGGTCGTGGCCGTGACTGTGGCTGTGCTTCTCTTCGCCGCTCATGCGGAAGACTTCGGGGCAGACCTGGGTACAGACTTCACAACCGATGCAGCAGTCGGCGTCGACGGCGGGGATTCGGGACATGAGACAGGCTCCTGGGTTTTTTTGCCAACATAGCAGGAGCTGCGGGCAAACTCCAGAGGGTCAGGACGATCGCGCGGTTCCACAAACGGCCGGGCTGTGCTATAACACCGGGCATGCTGCAGCTGATCAAGGTCTCGAAAAGTTTCGCCGGCCAGACCGTCCTCAAGTCGGTCGACTGGCACCTGCGCCCGGGGGAGCGGATCGGCCTGTGCGGCGAGAACGGCGCCGGCAAGAGTACCCTGCTGCGTCTTTTCGCCGGACTCCACGAGGCCGATGAAGGGACGGTGCAGATCGCCCGCGGCACGCTGGTCGGCTACCTCCCCCAGGAGGGGCTCGAATACGCCGGGCGCACCCTGTTCGCCGAGGCGCGCAGCGCCCTGGAGCAGCTGCTGGCCATCGAGGGGGAACTGGCCCGGCTCGAGGAGCGCATCAGCCGCACTCACGGCGAAGCCGACCTCGAGCGCTACGCCGTCCTCCAGGAGGAGTTCCTGCAGCGCGGCGGCTACGCCATGGAAGCCGAAGTCGCCCGGGTCCTCAAGGGGCTGGGCTTCAGCGACGATGATCACGACAAGCCCTGCGAGCACTTCTCGGGGGGGTGGCAGATGCGCATCGCCCTGGCCAGGCTCCTCCTCCAGCGCCCCAACCTGCTCCTCCTCGACGAACCGACCAACCACCTCGATCTCCCCGCCCGCGACTGGCTGGAGGAATACCTGGCCGGCTACCCGCACACCGTGGTGCTGGTCTCCCACGACCGCTTTTTCCTCGACCGGGTGGTGACAAGGATCGTCGAGGTCTGGCACGCCGGCCTCACCGACTATCCCGGCGACTACACCCGCTACCTGGCAGCCCGCGATGAGCGGGTGGCGGCCCTGCGCGAGGCCAAGCGCCGCCAGGACGAGGAAGTCGAGCGCATCGAGGCCTTCATCAACAAGTTCCGCTATAACAGCATCAAGGCGCCGCTGGTGCAGAGCCGTCTCAAGCAGCTGGAGAAGATCGAGCGCATTGACCTGCCGCCCGAGCGCAAGCGCATCGCTTTCACCTTTCCGCCGGCGCCGCGCGGCGGGCGGCTGGCAGTGGCGCTGCGCGGCGCCACCCACGGCTACGGGGCGCACACTGTCCTCGCCGGGGTCGAGCTGGAGGTCGAGCGCGGCGAGCGATTGGCCCTGGTCGGGGCCAACGGTGCCGGCAAGTCGACGCTGATGCGCCTGCTGGCCGGCCAGGAAGCGCCCCTTGCCGGACGTCGCGAAGAGGGGAGCGGGCTGCTGATGGCCTACTTCGCCCAGGACCAGGCGCGCACCCTCGATCCCCAGGCGACCGTCCTCGAGCAGATCACCCGCGCCGCCCCCTTCGACATGGTGCCGAAGGTGCGCAATCTCCTCGGCGCCTTCCTCTTCCACGGCGACGACGTGCACAAGCGCGTGGCGGTCCTCTCCGGGGGGGAACGCAACCGCCTGGCCCTGGCGATCCTCCTCCTGCGCCCCGCCAACCTGCTGCTCCTCGACGAGCCGACCAACCACCTCGACCTGCAGTCGAAAGAGGTGCTGCTCGCCGCCCTGCGCGGCTACACCGGCACCCTGGTCTTCGTCTCCCACGATCGCTACTTCGTCGATGCCCTGGCCACCCGGGTGGTGGAGATCGCCGCTGGCACGGCCAGCTCGTACCTGGGCAACTACGAGGATTTCCTGCGCGCCAAGGGGGGCTCCGGCCATTCCTCCCTGCGCGTCGAGACGCTGGTCTCCACGGGGTCAGCCCCGGGGGAGGAGAAGTCTGCCCGGCTGGTCTCCCACGCCGAGCGCAAGGCCGCCCAGCGCGAGTCCCAGCGCCGTGAGAAGCAGCTGCGCGCGGTCGAGGAACGGATCGCCCTTCTGGAAGAACAGCTGAAAGTGCTGGTCGAGGAGCTGCAGAACCCGGCGCTGGCCACCGACCATGCCCGGCTCTATCCGCTGATCGATCGGCACGGGGCGGTGCAGGGGGAGCTCGACCAGGCCTTGCAGGAGTGGGAAGCGCTCCAGGAAATGGCCGAGACAGAGGGCTGAACGGTCACCACGAGGCAAGGAGTCACTTATGAATCCGGAGAATTTTCGCGACCTGATGCGCCTGGTCCATGGCTTCGAGGCGGCTAAGATCCTCCTGGTCGCCAACGACCTCAAGCTCTTCTGCAGCCTGGAAACCCCGCGCCGGGCCGACGAAGTGGCCGATGAGCTGGCGGTGGACAGGCGGGCTCTCGAATTGCTGATGAACGCCCTGGCGGCCATGGGCCTGCTGGAAAAGAGCGAGCAAGGCTTCCGCAACGCCCAGGTGGCCAGCCGCTACCTGGCGGACAGCGGTTACCGCGGGCACATCTTCAGCCATATCCATCACTGCTGGGAATCCTGGAACGACCTGGCCGGGGTCCTCAGGCGCGGCGGGCCGGACCTGGTGCGCGAAGCTGTCATCCTCCACGACCAGGCCGAGTGGAACCGCTCCTTCATCCGCGGCATGGACGACGTCACCTGCGAACTCGCTCCGCAGGTGGTGGCCCAGCTGGAGCTGGGCGGGGCCAGCCGGCTCCTCGATATCGGCGGCGGGCCGGGGACCTACGCCCGGGCCTTTCTCGATGGTCATCCCAGTCTCGCGGAGGTGACGATCTTCGATCTGCCGCTGGCCCTGGAGGTGGCCGCCGAACGCCTGGAGGGCTTCCCCCGGCGCGCGGATGTCACGCTGATGGCGGGCAATTTCAACCACGATCCTTTCGGCGGCGGCTACGATGTGATCTGGATCTCTCAGGTCCTGCACTCTCTCGACGAGGCCGGCTGCCAGGCGCTCCTGGCCAAGGCCGCCGCGGCCCTCAACCCCGGCGGGCAGCTCTTCGTCCACGAGTTCCTGGTCGAGGAGAGCGGCACCGCGCCGCTCCACGCCGCGCTGTTTGCCGTGCACATGCTGGTCATGACCAGCGGCGGGCGCACCTACCGCGCCGGCGAGATCGGCGCCTGGCTCGCCGAGGCCGGTCTGGGCAGCATCGACAGCCGCCGGGTCAGCGACGATACCGGGGTCGTTTCGGGGTGCCGGATGGCCTGACAGCCGGCAAGTTCCTTGACACGCCGGCGTGAATCTTTTAATCAGTTAATCTGCTTCGCCGCCCGCGGTGAGGCTCCGGAGGTTTCCCATGCACGCCCCTCAAGTCGATCGCCTGCTTCGCATCGCCCTCGCTGAAGATATCGGCCCCGGTGACGTCACCACCGCAGCCACCGTCCCCCCCGGAACCCCCGGGCGAGCGGAGTTGGTGGCCAAGGACGATTTCGTCGTCGCCGGCCTGGGCGTCGCCCGGCGGGTCTTCGAACTGCTCGACGGCCGGGTGGCCTTCGAAGCCCTGGTCGAGGACGGCATGGCGGTCCGACGCGGTGAAGTCATCGCCTGGCTGAAAGGGGAAGCCGCCGCCCTCCTGCAGGGAGAGCGGGTGGCCCTCAACCTGCTGCAGCGCCTCAGCGGCGTCGCCACCCTGACGGCCAGCTTCGTCAAGGCCGTGGAGGGGACCGGTGCGGTTATCGTCGACACCCGCAAGACCACCCCGGGGCTGCGCGCCCTGGAAAAATACGCGGTGCGGGTCGGCGGCGGCGGCAATCACCGCATGGCCCTCTACGACGGCGTTCTGATCAAGGAGAACCACGTGGTCGCCGCCGGAGGCATCGCCAATGCCGTCAGCCGGGCCAAGCAGCTTGCCCCGCACACCCTCAAGATCGAAGTCGAGGTGCGCGATCTCGACGAGGTCGGCCAGGCCCTGGCCGCCGGGGCCGACATTCTTCTCCTCGACAACATGGATCTCGCCCAACTCCAGGAGGCGATCGCAGTCGTCAACGGCCGCGCGGTGACCGAGGCCTCCGGAGGGGTCAATCTCGATACGGTGCGGGCCATTGCCGAAACCGGGGTCGATCTGATCTCGGTCGGCGCCTTGACCCATTCCTACCGCTCCGTCGACATCTCCATGCTGTTCAGCTAGGTGGCCGGCGCGATGCCCCCCGGAGCCGCCCGCACGAGTGTTCTCGACCTGCTCCGCCAGTCCTCCGCCGACTACCTCTCCGGCAGTGAACTGAGCGCGCTGCTCGGCGTATCGCGCAGCGCGGTATGGAAGCAGATCGGTCAGCTGCGCCGGCTCGGCTACCGGATCGAGGCCATCCCTTCGCGCGGCTACCGGCTGTGCGCCAGCCCGGACCTGCCCCTGGTCGAGGAGGTCCGCCAGGGTCTGGCCGTCCGGGTGATCGGCCGCGAGCTGCGCTACCTGGCCGAGACCGACTCGACCAACCGCCAGGCCGTGGCGGCCGCGGAAGCGGGTGCCGCCGAGGGACTGGTGATCGTCGCCGAAGAGCAGAGCGCCGGGCGGGGGCGGCTCGGCCGCACCTGGGTCTCCCCGCCGGGGGTCAACCTCTACCTCTCCGTCCTGCTCCGCCCCCCGCTGCCGCCCTACGGCGCCCCGCAGCTGACCTTCCTGTCGGCCCTGGCGGTGGCCCGCGCCATCGAGGCCCTCAGCGGCCTGCAGCCGACGCTCAAATGGCCCAACGACGTGCTGATCGACGGGGCCAAGGTCGCCGGCCTGCTCAACGAGATGAGCGCCGAGTCCGACCAGATCCGCTACGTGGTTCTGGGGATCGGCGTCAACCTCAACATGACCGCCGACCAGTTCCCCGCCGACCTGCGCGCTCCGGCCACCTCGCTGCTTCTCGCCGGCGGCCGGCCGGTGTCGCGGGCGGCCTTCTGCCGCGAACTCCTCGAACAGCTCGACGCCCTCTACGATGAATTTCTCCGCCGCGGGCCGGCGCCGGTGATGGCGGCCTGGGAAGCCCGCTGCGACCTGGTCGGCCGGGCCGTGGTGGTGGACGGGCGCGGAGCCCCGCCGCTGCGCGGGGTGGTCGCCGGGATCGCCGCCGACGGGGCCCTGCTGCTGACCCTGGCCGATGGCAGCACCGAGCGCGTTCTCGCCGGCGATGTCAGGGCGGAAGGGTAGGGGACGGATGCTGCTCGCCTGCGACGTCGGCAACACCAACACGGTCATCGGCCTCTATCGGGGTATCGAGCTGCTGCACAGCTGGCGGGTGCAGAGTGACCGTTGCCGTACCGCCGACGAGTGGGCGGTGAACGTCCGCACCCTTTTGTCGCTGGGCGGCTATGATCCCGCTGATCTCCTTGACGTGATCATCGCCAGCGTCGTTCCCCCGGTGAGCAGGGCGCTGATGGACATGTGCAGGACTCACCTGGGCCGCGAAGCGCTGGCGGTCGGCCCCGGCCTGTGCGGCGGCATGGCCATCGACTGCGAGCAGCCCGCGGCAGTCGGCGCCGACCGCTTGGTCAACGCCGTCGCCGCCTTCGCCCGTCACCAGCGCAGCCTGATCGTCATCGATTTCGGCACCGCCACCACCTTCGACGTGGTCGACGCCGCCGGCCGCTTCCTCGGCGGGGCGATCGCCCCGGGGCTGGCGATCACCGCCGAGGCCCTGCACCGGGAGACCAGCCAGCTGCCGCGCGTGGCTCTCGCCTGCCCGCCGCGGGCGATTGCCGCCAATACCGCGGCCGCCATGCAGTCCGGAATCTTTTTCGGCTACCTGGGGCTGATCGAGGGACTCCTCGCGCGCATCCGCGCGGAGTTGACCGAAGAGCCCCGGATCATCGCCACCGGCGGCCTGGCCGGCCTGGTGGCGCCGCACTGCCGGGCGATCAACGAAGTCGATCCCGACCTGACCCTGGAGGGGCTGCGCATCATCCATGCCCGTCACCGGGGGCAGGCGGCCTGAACAGTTACGGCAACAGACCACAGCGGCATCCACCCTCACGCGGCACCAGGAAAGGAGCGCACATGCTGAACTTCGAAACGGTCAAGGTACGCAACGTCGGCATTGTCGGTCAGGGCGACTCGGGGAAGACCTCGCTGGTCGAGGGGATCCTCTTCAACACCGGCATGACCGACCGCCTCGGCAAGGTCGATGACGGTTCGTCGAACATGGACTTCGAGCCCGAGGAGGTGCGCCGCAAGATCACCATCACCTCCAAGCTCCATCACTGCGAGTGGCTCGGCCATGACCTGCATATCGTCGACACCCCCGGCTACACCAACTTCCTCCATGACACCCGCGGCTGCATGCGCGTCCTCGGCGGCGTGGTGCTGATGGTCTCGGCGGTCGACGGCGTCAAGGCGCAGACCCAGACGATCTGGAGATGGGCCGAGGAGTTCGAGAATCCGCGCATCGTCTTCATCAACAAGCTCGACCGCGAGCGCTCCGACTTCCTCAAGACCGTCGACGAACTCGAGAAGACCCTCAAGGCCAAGGCGGTGGCGGTCAACATGCCGCTCGGCCAGGAAGCCCAGTTCAAGGGGATTATCGACCTGGTGCGCTTCAAGGCTCGGGTCTTCCAGTTCGACGACAAGGGGACCTACCAGGAGACCGATATCCCTGCCGAATATCTCGATGAAGCCAGGCGCCTGCGCACGCTGCTCCTCGAGGCCTGCGCCGATACCGACGATGCCCTGATGGAAAAGTACCTCGAAACCGAGGAACTGGAGATCGAAGAGGTTCTCAAGGCCCTGCGCGAGGGGACGCTGACCGGACGCTTCATCCCGGTGATGTGCGGCAGCGCCTCACACAACATCGGCATCCGCCAGCTCCTCGATTACATCGTCAAGTGCCTCCCCTCGCCGATCGACCGCGGCACCCAGTACGGCACCAACCCCAAGAGCGGCGACCAGGAAGCCCGCCAGGCCGAGCGCAGCGAGCCCTTCTCGGCGATGGTCTTCAAGACCATCAGCGACCCCTTCACCGGCAAGCTGACCCTCTTCCGCGTCTATTCCGGGGTGGTCAAGTCCGACTCCACGGTCTTCAACCCCAACAAGGACTGCAGCGAGCGCCTCGGCCAGATCCTCGTCCCCGAAGGGAAGAAGTACAAGCCGGTCGGCGAAGCGGTGACCGGCGATATCGTCGCCGTCGCCAAGCTCAAGGAGACCACCACCGGCGACACGCTGTGCGACGGTGCCAGGCCGATCCTCTACCCCAACCCGGTGACCCTTAAGCCGGTGATCTCCTTCGCCCTCGCGCCGAAGAGCAAGGGGGATGAGGACAAGATCTTCTCCGGGCTGCAGCGCCTGACCGAAGAGGACCCGGCGCTGACTGTGCAGCGCGACGACGAGACCAAGGAGATGATCATCTCCGGGATGGGGCAGGTCCATGTCGAGGTGGCGGTGGAGAAGCTCAAGCGCAAGTTCGGCGTTGAGGTTCTCCTCAAGGAGCCCAAGGTTCCCTACCGCGAGACGATCAAGAAGAAGGTCGAGCAGCACTATCGCCACAAGAAGCAGTCCGGCGGCCGCGGCCAGTTCGCCGACGTGCATATCCGCCTCGAGCCGCTGCCGCGCGGCACCGGCTATGAGTTCGTCGACGCCATCGTCGGCGGGGTGGTGCCGCGCCAGTTCATCCCGGCGGTCGACAAGGGGATTCATGAGTCGATGCGCAAGGGCTGGCTGGGCGGCTTCCCGGTCCAGGACTTCCGTGTGACCCTCTACGACGGCCAGTACCACTCGGTCGACTCCTCGGAGATGGCCTTCAAGATCGCCGGCTCGATGGCCTTCAAGAAAGCCTGTGAAGCGGCCAGCCCGATCCTCCTCGAGCCGGTGATGATCATGGAGATCACTGTCCCCGAGGACTGTGTCGGCGACATCATCGGCGACATGAACTCGCGGCGCGGCCGGGTGCTCGGCGTCGATCCCCAGGGCTCCAGCCAGGTGGTCAAGGTGCAGGTGCCGATGGCCGAGGTGCTCAAGTACGCTCCGGAACTGCGTTCGATGACCTCCGACCGCGGCCTCTTCACCATGGAGTTCGATCACTACGACGAGGTGCCGTCGCATCTGACCGCCAAGCTTCTCGAGGGCTTCAAACGCGAGGCCCTCGAAGAGTGATTCGGGTGCCCTCTCGCCTTGCCGGCTTACGGCTCCCGGCCCTAGTCCTTCTGGTCATGGTGACGATTCTTGCCGGCTGCGGTGATGAACCGCAGCCGGCAAGGGTGACCATTCCGGCTCCGCCGTCACCGGTGGCCCCCGGGGAATCCCGGATCCTTCCCGCTGATTCCCTTTCCAACGGGGCTGTGCCCGCTGAAGAGGGGGCGGTCGAAGCGCAGCCGCCCGCAGCCGCTCCGTGGGCAGTGGAGGTCGCCGTCTACCACGTCGCAGTGCATGCCGAGGATACGGCGCAGAAGCTGACGGCCCATGGTTATGCCCCGCTGCTCTCCAGCGCATCCAGGCCGACCGCTATGACTCGCCTGCTGATGTCCGTCTGCCCGGCCAACGGCTGGCAGGCGCAGCTGGCGGCGGCCCGCCGGCTGGAAGCCACGGCCTTTCCCCTCAAGGCCGGCCGGCAGGTGAAAATCTACGCCGGCACCTACCGGCTGCGCAGCACCGCTGCCGCGGCGGAGGCCCGTCTGGCCGGGCAGGGTATCGTGGTCAAGCGGGAAGCGGTGACGGTCGAGCTTCCGGTGACGGTGGTCAGGGTCGGGGGGTTTGTCGACCAAGGCGCAGCAGCGGCGGCGGCCTTACGTCTGCGGGAACTGGGCTACGGTGGGGCGGCCCCGGTTGCCGAGGTGCCCTAGAGCAAACAGTTTTTCTCCTCTGCAGTTACCGCGGGGCCCTCTTCGGGGCCCCGTTTTTCTTCTTCTCTAGATGATAATTCTCATTCCATCGGGCAAAATTTGACCTGTGTCAAGTTGTGCCGGCGATCAGTGGTGATAAGTTTAAGCTAATTTGGCTGCTGCACGCTGGTCCTTTGGGGGGATCGGGGTCCCGGCCTACTTGCATGGAGGTGTACGATGGGTAAGGGAATGTGGAAATTTGTGCTGCCGGCCGCCGCCGTGCTGGCGCTGGCGGCCGTCTCCTGGCTGCCGGCCGGGGCTTCGGCGGCAGCCAAAGCGGCAAAGATCGACAAAGCGGTTTGTTTCGGCTGCCACGGCGAGGTGGAGGAACTTCACCAGGGGTCTAAACACGCCAGGCTGGCCTGTGACACCTGTCACAGCGGCACTGAAAAGCATCTCGAGGACTCGTCGAACAAGCCGGTCACCAGTCTCGAACTGAGTACCTGCGGCAGCTGCCACAAGGACCAGTACGAGAGCTTCTACCGGATGAACTACGAGGCCGAGGGGCGCAAGGAAAAGGGGATGCCCACCGGTCGTTCGCCGCAGCAGGACAAGCTGCTGGCTCCGCACGGCTTCACCAAGGAGCATAATGAGCCGCGCGCCCATGCTTTCATGGTCGTCGACCAGTTCACCGTCGACCGCTTCGCCCGCGGCCGCTACCAGTTCAAGGACATGTTCGGCTACACCCGCCCCGGCAAGGCCTGGGACGTGCTGGTCGACAACGGCCCCGACAATCCCTATCCGGCGGATGTCTCGGCGGCGGCCGGCAATCCGGTCTGCCTGCAGTGCAAGACTTCGGACCTGATCTTCAAATGGAAGTACATGGGCGACAAGGACCCGGCGGCCAAATGGGACCGCACCTCGGATGTCAACGCCCTGATCAAGGACGTGCAGAACCCGGTCGGCTGCATCCAGTGCCACGACCCCCACGCCGCCAAGCCGCGCATCGCCCGTGATGCCCTGATCGACGCCATCGAGCGTGAGGGCGGGACCCGCCCCTACGACGCCGACAAGGGCGCGTCGACGGTCAAGGTCAAGGTGGTCAGCTTCCGCGACGGCTTCCGCAAGATCGGCCTCCTCGACAAGCCCAACTCGACCCTGCAGTGCGGCCAGTGCCACGTCGAGTACAACTGTAACGGCGGCTTCGAGCCGGTCAGCGGCGACAAGGTGACCATGGCCGACCGCCGCGCCAACCACTTCCCGATGAAGAACGCTCTCGACCTGCTCGCCCACTACGACCAGATCAAGTTCCGCGACTTCAAACATGCGGTGACCGGCGCCAATTTGGTCAAGCTGCAGCACCCGGAGATGGAAACCTACTGGGGCAGCGTCCACGACAAAGCCGGGGTGACCTGCGCCGACTGCCACATGCCGAAGGAAAAGAACAAGGCCGGCAAGACCTTCACAGGGCACCAGGTGGTCCGGCCCAAGCACCACGTCAAGCAGAGCTGTCTCGGCTGCCACCCGAAATCCACCGTCGAGGAGAAGCTCTACCAGATTACCACCGTGCAGAACTACACCAAGGGCCGCATGCGTGAGACCGAAGCGGCGATCGTCAAGCTGATCGACACTTACGCCATGGCCAAAGCCAAGGGCGTTGCCGAGGAGACTCTCGCCCAGGCCCGCAAGCAACATGAGATTGCCCATGTCCTCTGGGAGTGGTGGACCGCCGAGAACAGCGACGGCTGGCACAATCCCAAGCTGGCCCAGGACAGCCTCTTCAAGGCGATTGTCGAGGCCAACAAGGGGACGCAGCTGCTGACCGCGGCGATGACTCCGGCCCCGGCCAAGTAGGCAGGTCTTCATCAGCAGGAGAGCAAGAGGGGAGTGCCTGTCGGGCACTCCCCTTTTGCATCCGCGGTCATCCACGCCCGGTGTGGATAGGCTTGTGGATGAAGCGCAGGTTCAGCTCCCGGATCCTCGCAGGACTGCCCTCCATAGCAAAATGCCCAATAAGTAGGCATCGAATCGGCGCCCCGCGGTTGACTTGGCCCCTCCCGTGTGATATCAAAAAATTAACGATAACGAGTCTTTATAAATACTTGCCGGGAGACGGTCATGCGCATCACCCCAGCCAGCGAACTCTACGCCCGGATCGGCAAACTGCAGCTGCTCATGCACAATGAGGGGCTCGATGCCGTGCTGATGATCCAGAATGCCGACCTCTTCTACTTCTGCGGCTCTATCCAGCAGGGGCTGCTCTACGTGCCGGCCAGCGGCGAGCCGCTCTACATGGTGCGCAAGGAATACGGTCGGGCACGCATGGAGTGTGGCCTGAAAGAGATCGTCCCCTTCAGGAGCCCCCGCGACATCCCCGGCATTCTTGCCGACTACCGCTATCCCTCTCCCCGGCGCGCCGGCATGGAGCTGGATGTCGTCCCGGTCGAACTTTTTCAGCGTTTTGCCAAGGCTTTCGAGGGCTGCGAGATGGTCGGCGCTTCGCACCTGATCCGCAGCGTGCGGGCGGTCAAGTCAGACTACGAGATCGGCATCATGAAGGACGCCGCCCTGCAGGTCGATCGCGTCTACCAGCGCGCCAAAGAGGTGATTCGCGAGGGGATCACCGACCTGGAGTTGGCCGCCGAACTGGAGTTCTGCGCGCGCAAGCAGGGCCACCAGGGGGTGGTGCGCATGCGCGGCTTCAACAACGAGCTCTTCTATGCGCAGATCTTCTCCGGGTCCGACAGCGCCGTCCCGGCGTTCCTCGACACCCCGCTGGGCGGACTGGGAGTGTCGCCGGCGGTGGGGCAGGGGGCCAGCTACAAGAAGATCCGCCGCCACGAGCCGGTGATCGTCGACTTCGGCAGCTGCTTCGACGGCTACCTGGTCGACCAGACCCGGGTCTTCTCCGTCGGCGAACTCCCCGAGCAGCTCTGTCGTGCCTACGAGGACATGCTGCGGGTCCAGCACATGATGCAGACCATCGCCCGCCCCGGAGTCTCCTGGGGGGCGGTCTACGACCAATGCTACGAGTACGCCTGCGAACTCGGCTACCGCGAGGTCTTCATGGGCAACTCCGGGGCTCAGGTCAGCTTCATCGGCCACGGCGTCGGCACCGAGATCGACGAGTACCCCTTCATCGCCCGCGGCTTCAACGACAGCCTCCTCGAGGAGAACATGACCTTCGCCTTCG
>CAYQLP010000005.1:19023-67003 GCA_964418505.1 uncultured Geobacteraceae bacterium
GGGCTGGGTGCGGTGGGGATCGAGAACACCTTCCGCCTGACCGCCGCCGGCCCTAAGCACCTGACCTTCTCCCCCGAGACGCTGGTGATCCTTTAGGTCCCGGAAGGATTGTCTGCCGAACCCTCAAGGAGCTCCCGGAATGCCCAGAAAATTTCTCGTCACCGGCGCCGCCGGCTTTATCGGCATGCACGTCTGCGCCCGCCTGCTGGCGCGCGGCGACCAGGTGGTCGGCCTCGACAACCTCAACGACTATTATGATGTATCACTTAAGGAGGCCCGTCTTAAGCGCCTGATCGATAAGGTTAACTTTTCATTCGTTAAGCTTGATCTCGCCGACCGTGAGGGGATGGCGGCGCTCTTTGCCGGGGAACGCTTCGACGTCGTCATCAACCTGGCGGCGCAGGCCGGGGTGCGCTATTCCCTGACCAATCCCCACGCCTACGTCGAGGCCAACCTGGTCGGCTTTATGAACATCCTCGAGGGCTGCCGGCATCACGGAGTCGGTCACTTGGTCTATGCCTCTTCCTCGTCGGTCTACGGGGCCAACACCACCATGCCTTTCTCGGTGCACGACAACGTCGACCATCCGCTGTCGCTCTACGCGGCGAGCAAGAAGGCCAACGAGCTGATGGCCCACACCTACAGCCATCTCTACACCCTGCCCACCACCGGGCTGCGCTTCTTCACCGTCTACGGCCCCTGGGGGCGTCCGGACATGGCGCTCTTCCTCTTCACCCGGGCGATTCTCGCCGGTCAGCCGATCGAGGTCTTCAACCACGGACGGATGCGCCGCGACTTCACCTACATCGACGACATCGTCGAGGGGGTGGTGCGGGTGGCCGACCGGCCGGCCGCTGCCAACCCGCAGTGGAGCGGCGCCCAACCCGATCCCGGGACCAGCGCCGCCCCCTACCGGGTCTACAACATCGGCAACCACCAGCCGGTGGAGCTGCTGCGCCTGATCGAGGTCCTCGAAGAGGCCCTGGGTCGGAAAGCGCAGAGGAATTTCCTGCCGATGCAGCCCGGGGACGTCCCGGCCACCTGTGCCGATGTCGAGGACCTGGCCCGCGCCGTCGGCTTCCACCCTTCGACCCCGATCGAAACCGGGGTCAACAACTTCGTCGCCTGGTACCGGGAGTACTATCATGTCTGAGTTTTCACGGGGACGGGTGCTGGTCACCGGTGGAGCCGGCTATATCGGCTCGCACGTGGTGCTGGCCCTGGGTGAGGCAGGGTATCAAGTCCTGACGTATGACAACCTCTCCACCGGGCACCGCGAGGCAGTTCTCCACGGCGACCTGGTGGTCGGTGACCTCGCCGATAGGGGACTTCTCAAGACGACTCTCGCGGACTTTCAACCGGAGGCGGTGCTGCACTTCGCCGCCGCCATCGAGGTCGGCGAAAGCGTCACCAACCCGCTCAAGTACTACCGCAACAACAGCGCCAATGCCCTCAGCCTTCTCGAGGCGGTCCGTGCCGCCGGCATCGGCCGCTTCATCTTCTCCTCGACCGCCGCGGTCTACGGCAATCCGCCGGAGGTCCCGGTGGTCGAAGCGGCACCGCTGGAGCCGATCAACCCCTACGGTTCCTCCAAGCTGGTCACCGAGCGGATCCTCGCCGACCTGGCGGCCGCCGACCCGGCCTTCCGCTACGTGGCCCTGCGCTACTTCAACGTCGCCGGGGCCGATCCGGGCGGGCGCCTGGGCCAGGACTACGCCAATCCGACCCACCTGATCACCCGGGCGCTGAAGACTGCCCTCGGCGTCTATCCGAGCCTGCAGGTCTTCGGCACCGACTACCCGACCCCCGACGGGACCTGCATCCGCGACTACATCCACGTCAGCGACCTGGCTCGCGCCCACCTCGACGCCTTGGCCTATCTCGAGAGCGACGGGAGAAGCGCAGTCTGTAACTGCGGCTACGGGCGGGGTTTCTCGGTGCGCGAGGTGGTGGCCATGGCCAAAGCGGTGACCGGCATCGACTTCCCGGTCGAAGAGGTCGGCCGTCGCGAGGGCGATCCCGCCGAACTGGTCGCTGGTGCCGCGCGCATCGCCGGGCTGCTCGGCTGGCGGCCGCGCCACGCCGACCTGGAGTTCATCCTGCAGACCGCCTGGGGCTGGGAGCGGCAGCTGGCCGCGCGGGTGACGCTTTCGACTTGATCGCCGCCGGCGCCTGCTTATAATGACCGCTCATTTCCCTTCTGGAGGCCGAACGTGACCGAGCAGGAACGCAGCGAACTGATGGAGATCATCCGGGAACTTTCCTACGAGGAGCGCGAAGTCACGCTGGCCTCGGGGCGCAAGAGCAACTTCTACTTCGACGGCAAGCAGACCTGCCTGCACGCCCGCGGCGGGCTGCTGGTCGGCAAGGCCTTCTGGGCGGTGATCCGCCAGCTCGCCGGGCCGATCCACGGCGTCGGCGGCCTGACCCTGGGTGCCGACCCGATTGCCACCGCCACCTCGATCGCCGCCTGTCTCGATGGCGCCGCGGCCCACGCTTTCATCATCCGCAAGGAGCCCAAGGGGCACGGCACCGGGCAATGGCTGGAGGGCCGCAAGAATCTCCCCGCCGGTTCGCGGGTGGTGATCGTCGAGGATGTCACCACCACCGGCGGCTCGTCGATGAAAGCGGTGGAGCGGGCCCGTCTCGAAGGGCTGGAGGTGGTCGCCATCGTCACCTTGGTCGATCGCGAGGAGGGGGCGCGGGAGTACCTGGAAGGGGAGGGGATGGTGTTTGAGGCGGTCTTCACCCGCACGCAGGTCGTCGGTTAACGGAAACGGTTCTTTTGCGCCCTGGCGGTGTTGCCCGCGGCGCCGGCTTGTGCGACGTACCTCCCGGTACGCCTCCGCGCCGGCTGGCAGGCGCCTGGCCAGGACGCAAAACTCCTCGTTTCCGTGTCAATTTGTTTGCGCCCTGGCGGTGTTGCCCGCGGCGCCGGCTTGTGTGACGTACCTCCCGGTACGCCTCCGCGCCGGCTGGCAGGCGCCTGGCCAGGACGCAAAACTCCTCGTTTCCGTGTCAATTTGTTTGCGCCCTGGCGGTCATCTCCGCCGGCCAAAGAGTTCAGGATGATGACGGGCCCGCTTCGGTGGGCCCGTCGCTTATGCACTTTAGAGGGATTCCGAGGGGTTGCCGTTGCGCAGGCTGCGCCAGCTGACCACGGCGAGGGTGACGACGGTGAGGGGGATGACAAACCAGACCAATGCCAGGCGGAAGCCGTGCTGGGCGCTGTGGGCGGTGGCGGTCATGACCAGGTCGGCCAGGTAGAGGAGATAGAAGGCGGAAAACAGCCCCCCTTCCCAGCGGCTGATCCGGTAGCCGACGAAAAAGACCGGCAGGCAGGCGATGGCGACGGCGATCATCACCGGGATGTCAAAGCGCAGGGCCGCTGCCGGCACCGGGATGCCGTCCGGGACCAGCAGCCCGGAGAGGCCCAGCACACAGAGAATGTTGAAGAGGTTGCTGCCGATCACGTTGCCCACCGCGATGTCGCGCTCGCCGCGGATGGCGGCCACCACCGAAGTGGCCCCCTCGGGGAGCGAGGTGCCGATGGCGATGACGGTCAGGCCGATGACCAGTTCGCTGACCCCGAAAAAGCGGGCGATCGACACCGCCGCCTCGACCAGCCACTGCGAGCCGAAGACCAGCATGGCGACTCCGCCGCCGACGAGGAGCAGATTCGCGCTGGCCGCCTGCCAGCCCCGGCGGGGCGGGAGATCCATCCCCTCGACATATTCCTCTTTGACCTCGCGGCTTTCGCGCCGGCTTTTGCGGACCACGAAGAGGGTGTAGGCCAATACTCCGGCAAAGAGGGCGGCGCCCTCGAAGTGACTGACCCGGCCATCGAGACCGAGGGGGATGAGCAGCAGGGAGGCGGCGATCATCAGCGGGATCTCCAGGCGGATCAGCTGCTGATGGACCACCAGGGGAGTGATCAGCGCGGAGAGGCCGAGGATCAGCAGAATGTTGCAGATGTTGCTGCCGACCACGTTGCCGATGGCCAGGTCGGCCTGGCCGGCGTGGGCGGAGATCAACGACACTGCCAGTTCCGGGGCGCTGGTGCCGAAGGCCACCACGGTCAGGCCGATGACCAGGGGGGAGATGCCGGCCATGGCCGCCAGCCGCGAGGCCCCGCGCACCAGGATTTCGCCGCCGATGGTCAGCAGGGCCAGGCCGGCGGCGAGCAGCAGGAGTACGGTCAGCACGACGCTTCCTCCGGGCGGGGTCAGCGCAGGTAGGCGTCGGTGACGTAGCGGCGCATCATCACGTGGGTGTTGAAGTAGTAGCCGTTCTTGCCGATGGCGTTCTTCATCACCCGGATCCACCCCGGGCGGTCGTCGTAGAAAAGGGGAAGGATGACCTTTTCGAGCTTGGCGTAGAGGTCGAGGACGTCCTCGTCGGTGTGGTTGACGGTCGTGCTGGTCTCGCGGGGCGGCGGGCCGATCGACCAGCCGGTGACCCCCTCGATGTGCCCCTCGATCCACCAGCCGTCGAGGACGCTGAAGTTCGGGACGCCGTTGAGGGCGGCCTTCATGCCGCTGGTCCCGGAGGCCTCGAGGGGGCGCAGCGGGTTGTTCAGCCACAGGTCGACGCCGGGGATCAGGCGGCTGGCCACATCCATGTTGTAGTTGGGCAGGTAGACGACCTGGAGGCGATCGCCGAAGCGCTCGACGTAGCCGCGGATCTCCTGGATCAGGCGCTTGCCGATATCGTCGCGCGGGTGGGCCTTGCCGGCGAAGACCAGCTGCAGGCGGCCGCCGCCGATCGCCAGCAGCCGCTCGGGATCGGTGAAGATCATGTTGGCGCGCTTGTAGGCGGCGGCGCGGCGGGCAAAGCCGATGGTCAGCAGTTCCGGATCGAGACGGATGCCGGTGACCTCCTCGACATACTGGAAGAAATAGGCCTTGGCGCCGCAGTGTGCCTCCCAGATGTCGGCGTCGGGGATGGTGTCGACCCGCACCAGCAGTTCAGGCTCGTTGGCCCAGCCGGGGAGGTACTCGTCGAAGGTGGCCATCATGTACGGCGAGGTCCAGGTGAAGGGATGGACCCCGTTGGTGATGGCGTGGATCTCGAAGCCGGGGAAAAGCGCCTTGGAGACTTCGCCGTGCTTCTTGGCCACCCCGTTGACGAAATGGGAGAGATTGAGGGCCAGCACGGTCATGTTGAGCTCATTGGCGCCACCCAGCTCGCGGAGCAGGGAGAGGGGGACGAAGGGCCCCATGACCCGCTCGATGAGATCGTAGGGGAAGCGGTCGTGACCGGCCTCCACCGGGGTGTGGGTGGTGAAGACGCAGAGTTCCTGGACCCGGTGGGTGTCCCAGGCGTCGCGCTCGTCCCAGGTGTCCTCCACCGGCCGGCGGTGACGGTTGAGGAGCTCCAGGGTCAGGAAGCTGGCGTGCCCCTCGTTCATGTGGTACTTGCGGACCTGGAAGCCGAGGACCTGGAGGAGGCGGGCGCCGCCGATGCCGAGGACGACCTCCTGCTTGAGGCGGTAGGTCTGCTCGCCGCCGTAGAGATGATCGGTGATGGTGCGGTCTTCGGCGAGGTTGCCGGGGATGTCGGTGTCGAGGAAGAGCACCGGGACTTCGCCGCCGGTCGGGCTGGTGACCCGGTAGAGCCAGGCCTGGACCTTGACGTCGCGGCCCTCGATGGTGACCAGGGTCTTCCCCGGCAGCAGTTCCATGAACTCTTCCGGTTTCCACGCCACCGGTTCCTCGACCTGCCAGCCGTCGGCAGTGAAGCTCTGCTGGAAATAACCCTTGCGGCTGAGCAGGGTGACGGCCACGATCGGCAGCTTGAGGTCCGCTGCGCTCTTGATGGTGTCGCCGGCCAGCACCCCCAGCCCGCCGCTGTAGGTGGGGATCTCGTTGATCAGGCCGATTTCCATCGAGAAGTAGGCGTAGCAGGGCTGGTCGGTATAGTGTCTCCAGTTTTTCATGGCGAGCTTCCCGGTCGTCGAATGGCTGTCGAATGGCTTTAACGGTCAGAATAGCACATCGCGGAGCAGGGTGCATGCGCAATACCGCCGGCCGCGGGCCGGGGCGGTGTGCAGGTGCCTCTTGCAACCGCCCCCCCTATGCCGGATAATCCCCGCATGTACGCGAATTATTTCGGTCTCCGCGAGAAGCCTTTCGGCATCACCCCGGACCCGCGCTATCTCTACCTGAGCACGACCCATCGGGAGACCTTCGCCCACCTGGTCTACGGGCTGCGCAACCGGGTCGGTTTCATTGCCGTCATCGGCGAGGTCGGGGCCGGCAAGACCACCATCCTGCGCGCCCTGTGCGGGCAGCTGGAAGAGAACCTTTACCGGCCGGCGCTGATCTTCAACCCGCGCCTGACCCCCCTCGGCCTGCTGCAGGGGATCAACGCCGAATTCGGCCTCCCCGGCCGGCAGCGCAGCCTGTCTGCCCTGGTGGCCGAACTCAACGCCTTCCTGCTGGCGGAGAATCTGGCCGGACGCACCCCGGTGCTGATCATCGACGAAGCCCAGCAGCTCAGTGCGCCGGTGCTCGAGCAGATTCGCCTGCTCTCCAACCTGGAGACCGAGCGCGACAAGCTGATCCAGATTGTCCTGGTCGGCCAGCCCGAACTGGGCGCACTGCTGGCCCGGCCCAACCTGCGCCAGCTCGACCAGCGCATCGTCGTGCGCTGCCGCCTCGAACCCCTCGATCGCGCCGAGACCGCCGACTACGTCCTGCATCGCCTGCAGGTGGCGGGACGGGCCGACGGGGCCCTCTTCAGTGCGGCGGCGCTGTCGGCCGTCCACCTGGCCAGCGGCGGCTATCCGCGCCTGATCAACATCATCTGCGACCGGGCCCTGCTGATCTGTTACGCCGACAACCGCGGCCAGGTGACCCCGCGGGATGTCCGGCAGGCGGCCGGCGAGATCAAGGGGGATGAGCAGGGAGGGGCGGGCTGGTTGAGCCGCCGGGCCTTGACCGCCTGGTTCCTGGGCCTGCGGCGTTTACTGCGCCGGCGGGGATGATGACGGACGGTCCGGGATAGTCAAAAGAGCCGCGGAGCTGATATGAGCACGATACTCAAGGCACTGAAAAAACTCGAGGAAGAGCAGCGCGCCGGGGCGCCGCTGCCCTTGGACAGCCGGATTGTCAGCGAACGGGGGAGGGCTGCCGGTGCCCGCCGCAGCGGTCTGCCGATGGTGCTGGGCGTCATCGGCGGCGGGCTGGCCGTGTCGCTGGCTGTCGCCGGCTGGTTCTGGCTGAAGCCCCCGGCCGACATCCCTGTCGCCCTGGTGCCGGTCGCCGTCATTTCCGGCGAAGCGCCGCCTCCCGCCCGCCCTCGCCCGGAGCCGACCGCCGCGCCCGCTCCGGCTCCCCTTGATTCCCCCGCCCCGGTTGTGCCATCCCGCCCGGAGTCCAGCCCTGCCGCGCCCCAGGCGCAGCCTGTTGCCCCGCCAGCCACCGTCAGCGCTGCGCCGCTCCAGGGCTCTTCACCTTTCGCAGATGCCACCCCTCTCCAGGTTACGGTCGCTGATCGGCAGATTCCCGAAGCGGGCCGGCAGTGGGTCGCCCCCCACTTGTCGGTCACCGAGATTTTCCCCCCGGCAGCCGGCGGGGAGTGGATGGCGGTCGTCAATGATCTCCCGATAATGGCCGGGACCACGGTCGAGGGGGCGCTGGTCGAGAGGATCGAACGCGACCGGGTGCTCTTCTCCCTGGACGGCAGGCAGATCGCCGTCCCCCTCGCCCGCCGCTAAGTCCGCACCGGTCGTTAGCGGTCGGCTGGCTACCCTTCTCTGCAGATTCTGTAACCATATTTATCACCAATAAGGTAATGTACAATTTTTAATTCTTTTGCGGCTTGCTAGGGAATTTGCGGGCGCTATAATAATCTATTGTTGTCCTGTTTCTACCGTGGGTTTTCGCCCGGAATGGATATGACAGTGAGAGATTTGCTATTCGCTGCGTTTTTGCTTCTCTGCGTGAGTCTCCCCGCAACCCCTTCGGCCAGAGCGGCAATCATCGACGACCTGGTCGCCGAGGCGCTGGCCGCCAACCCCTTGCTCAAGGCCGCACAAGCCCGCTGGCAGATGTTCACCCACCAGGCTCGTCAGGCCGGCACCCTCGACGACCCGATGATCATGCTCGGCATCGACAGCGGCCTGGTGCGCGATCCCTTGACCTTCGACCGCGACATGAGCACCGCCAGGGTGGTGGGCATCAGCCAGATGGTGCCGTTCTTCGGCAAGCGCGCCCTGGCCCGCCAGGCGGCGAATCATGAAGCCGAGGCGGCCCGCTGGGAAGTGGCGGAAAGTGGCCTGGAACTGACGGCCATGGTCAAGGAAGCCTGGTTCCGACTCTATTTCACCGATCGTTCTCTCGAGGTTTTGGAGCGGTCGGTTGCCACCCTCGATGATCTCCTGCACTTCAGCGAAGCCGGCTACGCTGCCGGTCAGGGCCGCCAGGCCGATGTGCTGCGCGCGCAGGTGGAGCGCTCGAAGATGGAGGAGATGCGCCTGGTGCTGCAGCAGCAGCGCCGCGCCCTGCAGGCCACCCTTAATAGCCTGCGTTATCGCCCGCCCGCCGCCGAAATCCCCCGTGATGCCGAGGTCGCTCTGACGGCAGTGTCGCTCGATCCCACAGTCTTGGAGCAGTTGGCCGGGGAGCATCGACCGTTGCTGCGCACGCTGGCGGCGCGCATCGACAAAGCCGGAGCCCAGCGGGCCCTGGCCGACCGGGAGTTCTATCCTGACGTCACGCTCTCTCTCGAGTACATGCAGCGCGAGGCGGTCATGGAGGACCCTGGCTACGATATGTACAACGCCAGTGTCAGCTTCAACCTGCCGCTGCAGCGCGAACGCCGTCACGCCATGGTGGCGGAGAGCGAGGCGGCCCGGCGCATGGCGGAGGAGGAATTGAATCTGGCCCGCAATACCATCCGGCTCACGATTGCCGAGTTGGTCGCCCAACTGGAACGGGATCGGCGCATGGCCGGCCTCTATCGCGACGGCATCCTCCCCCAGGCCGAAGCGGCTATGGAAGCGGCCCTGGCCGCCTACCGGGCGGGGACGGGGGAGTTCATGCAGGTCCTTGACAGCCGCATGGCGCTCTTCAATCTCGAACGCGACTACTACAAGGCCGTGGCCGAACATCAGATGGAGTTGGCCCGCCTCGAGGCGACCGTGGGCACCTCTCTGCCGATCCAGTGACGAGGAAGTTATGAATCTTTCCGCAAAAGCGAAAATGCTGTTGAGCATCGCCGGGCTGATCACGGCGCTTGGCGGCGGCTACTGGGCGGGTTCGCTGCGCCATGCCCAGGAGGCCGAGCAGGGCGGCCAGCCGGCAGCGAACCAGGAAAAGCCCAGGTGGACCTGCGGCATGCACCCCTTCGTCATCCAGGATGAGCCGGGCTTATGCCCGATCTGCAACATGGAGCTGACACCGCTCAAAGCGGGAACCGGCGGGCAGGCCGGCGGGGAGCGCCAGGTCAGGCACTGGGTGTCGCCGATGGATCCCAGCTATGTGCGCGAGGCGCCGGGGAAGGATTACATGGGTCACGACCTGGTGCCGGTCTACGCCGAGGGCGGCGCCGGCGGCGGGGTTGCCATCGACCCGGTGATTCAGCAGAGCATGGGGGTGCGCACCGCCGTGGCCGAAATGCGCGACCTGCAACGCAGTTTGCGTGCCGTGGGGCTGGTGGCCTTCGACGAGGCCCGTCAGTACGTGCTCAACAGCAAAGTCGACGGCTGGATCGAAAAGCTATACGTCAACCAGTCGGGACAACCGGTGCGCAAGGGCCAGCCGCTCCTCGAAGTCTACAGCCCCGACCTGGTGGCGGCCCAGCAGGAGTACCTCCTGGCTCTGCGCAGCAGCCAGCGCCAGGCGGCCAGTCCCTATGCCGAGATTGCCGACGGCGCCAGACGCCTCCTCGAGGCGGCGCGCAGCCGCCTGCGCTACTGGGACATCTCCGCCGAGCAGATCGAGCAGCTCGAGAAGAGTGGCGAGGTCAGGAGGACCCTGACCCTCTACAGCCCCTACGGGGGGATCGTCACCATGAAAAAGGCCCTGCAGGGGATGCGGGTGATGGCTGGCGAAGAGCTCCTGCAGATCGCCGATCTCTCCCAGGTCTGGGTCAACGCCGAAATCTACGAGCAGGACCTGCCGTGGGTCAAAGTCGGCCAGAGTGCGCGGGTCGAGCTGCCTTATGCCCGCGACAAGGTCTTTACGGGTAAGGTCGATTACCTCTCCCCCTACCTGGAGGGGATGACGCGCACGGTCAAGGCCCGCATCGTCTTCGCCAACCCCGGGCTGGAGCTCAAGCCCGACATGTATGCCAACGTCCAGATTGCCACCGAGGCGCTGCCCGGGGCGCTGGCCATCCCCGTCGATGCCGTGCTGCGCAGCGGGGCCGGGGAGCTGGTCTTCATCGCCCGGGGTGACGGCAAATTCGAGCCGCGCCCGGTGGTCACCGGGGCGAGCGGTGATGACGGCTACGTGCAGATTCTCTCGGGGTTGAGCGCCGGCGACCAGGTGGTGACCAGTGCCCAGTTCATGCTCGATTCGGAGAGCAAGCTGCGCGAGGCGCTCCAGAAGATGATGACACCGCAGCCTGACGGCGGCAAGCTGGACGATCTGTTCAAATAAGGGAAGACGTCATGCTTGCCAAACTTATCGACTGGTCGATCCACAACAAGTTCCTGGTCGTGCTGACCACGGCGTTTCTGATCCTCGGCGGCCTCTACGCCCTGAAGAACACGCCGATCGACGCCATCCCCGACCTCTCGGACGTCCAGGTGATCATCTTCACCGAGTACCCCGGGCAGGCGCCGCAGGTGGTCGAGGACCAGGTCACCTACCCGCTGACCACCCAGATGCTGGCCGTCCCCCACGCCAAGGTGGTGCGCGGCTATTCCTTCTTCGGCTACTCCTTCGTCTACCTCATCTTCGAGGACGGCACCGATCTCTACTGGGCGCGTTCGCGGGTTCTCGAATATCTCAACTACGCCTCCGGGCGCCTGCCGGCAGGGGTGACGCCGACCCTCGGCCCCGATGCCACCGGCGTGGGCTGGGTCTTCTCCTATGCCCTGGAGAGCGACCGCCACAACCTGCAGGAGCTGCGCTCGATCCAGGACTGGTATCTGCGCTACGAACTGGCGGCCCTGGAAGGGGTCTCCGAAGTGGCCAGCCTGGGCGGCTTCGTCAAGCAGTACCAGGTCGCCATCGACCCCAATCGGCTGCGTGCCTACAACCTGTCGATCAATGACGTGATGATGGCGATCCAGCGGGCCAATCTCGACGTCGGCGGCGGCGCCCTCGAGATGGCCGAGACCGAGTTTGTCGTCCGCAGCAAAGGCTATCTGCGCGGCCTCGAGGATCTGCGCAATGTGGTGGTCATGGCCACGCCGCAGGGGACGCCGATCCTGGTGGGCGACCTGGGCGAGGTGCGCCTCGGCCCGGAGATGCGCCGCGGGGTGGCGGAGCTGGACGGACGCGGCGAGGTGGCCGGCGGCATCGTGGTCATGCGCTCCGGGGAAAATGCCCTGAAGACTATCGAGCGGGTCAAGACCAAGCTCGACGACCTCAAGACCGGCCTCCCCGCGGGGGTGACGATCAAGACCACCTACGACCGCTCCGGCCTGATCGAACGGGCGGTGACGAACCTTAAGGAAAAGCTCTTCGAGGAGAGCCTGGTGGTGGCCCTGGTCATCATCGCCTTCCTCTTTCATCTGCCGAGCGCCCTGGTGGTGATCATCTCACTGCCGATCGCCATCCTCATGGCCTTCATCATCATGTCCCTGCAGGGGATCAGCGCCAACATCATGAGTCTGGGGGGGATCGCCATTGCTATCGGCACCATGGTCGATTCGGCGATCATCATGGTGGAAAACGCGCACAAGCATCTGGAGCGGCGGGGGAGCCGCTCGCGCGTCGAGGCGATCGCCGAGGCAGCCCGCGAGGTCGGCCCGACGATCTTCTTCGCCCTGCTGGTAATCACCGTCTCCTTTGCCCCGGTCTTCGCCCTGCAGGAGCAGTCGGGGCGGATGTTCAAGCCGCTGGCCTTCACCAAGACCTATTCGATGGCCGCCGCCGCCATCCTCTCCATCACCCTGGTGCCGGTGCTGATGGTCTGGCTGATTCGCGGCGGCCTCACGGCCGAGCACGCCAACCCGCTCAACCGCGCCCTGATCCGCCTCTACCACCCGGCCGTCGACCTGGTGCTGAAGTGGCGCAAGACCACCCTGGTCGTGGCCCTCGCCCTGATCCTCTCCATCGCCTGGCCACTGGCGAAGATGGGCAGCGAGTTCATGCCGCCCCTCTACGAGGGGGACATCCTCTACATGCCGACCACGCTCCCCGGGCTGTCGGTGACCAAGGCCAAGGAGCTGCTCCAGCAGACCGACCGCATCATCCGCCAGTTCCCCGAGGTCGACACGGTCTTCGGCAAGATCGGCCGGGCCGAGACCGCCACCGATCCGGCGCCGATGATGATGATCGAGACCACCATCATGCTCAAGCCGGAGGGGGAGTGGCGTCAGGTGCCGGTCCCGCGCTTCTACTCGGGGTGGCCCGACTGGCTGGAGCTGGCGAAGAAGCCGCTGCGCCTGCTCTGGCCGGAGAAAAAGCGCATCAAGCCCGAGCAGTTGATGGCCGAGCTGAACAACGCCATCCAGTTCCCGGGGCTGACCAACGCCTGGACGATGCCGATCAAGACCCGCATCGACATGCTCTCCACCGGGATCAAAACGCCGGTGGGCATCAAGATCATGGGCGACGACCTGGCCACCCTGAGCCGTCTCGGCGTCGAGATCGAGGCGGTGGTGCGCACCGTCCCGGGCACCCTGTCGGCGATTGCCGAGCGCACCGTGGGCGGTTCCTACCTCGATATCGAGATCGACCGGGTGGCGGCGGCCCGCTACGGCATCAACGTCGGCGACATCCAGGACGTCATCCAGACCGCCGTCGGCGGGATGAGCATCAGCGAGACGGTCGAGGGGCTGGAGCGCTATCCGATCAGCCTGCGCTACGACCGGGATTTCCGCAGTGATCCGCAGGCCCTGCGCAACGTGCTGATCCCGGGGCCGCTGGGGCGGCAGATCCCCCTCGGGCAGCTCGCCACCCTGCGCATCGCCAATGCCCCGGACAGCATCAAGAGCGAGAACGCCCGGCGCACCGCCTGGGTCTACGTCGACCTGAAGAGCGCCGACGTCGGCGGCTACGTCAAAGCAGCCAAGGCCGCGGTCGACAGCCACGTCAAGCTGCCGCCGGGGTACAGCGTGGTGTGGAGCGGTCAGTATGAGTACATCGAGAAAACCCGCGAACGCCTGCTGCTGCTGGTGCCGCTGACCATCCTCATCATCTTCGTGCTGATCTACGCCAGCACCCGCTCGGCGGTGAAAACCGGCATCGTCTTCCTGGCCGTACCGTTTTCCCTGGTCGGCGCTTTCTGGCTCCTTTACCTGCTCGACTACAACCTGTCGATCGCCGTGTGGGTCGGGCTGATCGCCCTGGCCGGCCTCGATGCCGAAACCGGCGTGGTCATGCTCCTCTACCTGGACTTGTCCCACAAACTGTGGGGTGAGCAGGGGCGCCTGAAGACCTGCGGCGACCTGGTCCAGGCCATTCATCACGGTGCGGTGCAGCGCATCCGCCCCAAGCTGATGACGGTCATCACCATCATCACCGGCCTGCTGCCGATCATGTGGAGCACCGGCACCGGCTCGGACGTGATGAAACGCATCGCCGCGCCGATGGTCGGCGGGGCGGTGACCTCCCTGATTCTCGAACTGCTGGTCTATCCGGTGATCTATTACCAGTGGCGCAGCCGCAGCCTCGACCCCTCGCCGGAACCGACCTGCAGCGGGGATAGCGAAGAAACGGCAACCGGCGCAGGGCGTTGAGTCGGTCGACTGCGGGCGGCCGCCTGGCCGCTTGGCGATTGGCAGCTCACAGTTTGCCCCATAAGGGCATAACCTCAGAAAAAGGAGTAGTTGACATGAAAAACCTCACCCTGATTCTCACCTTATTCCTGAGCCTGCTGGCGCTCCCCGCCGTGGCCATGCAGCATGACCAGAGCAGCCACGGCAGCCATTCCGGCGCCAATGGCATGGCGGCCGCCGGCGCCCTGGCCGACCTCGGCACGCAGACCGTCAACGGTGTCGCCGCCATGGCCCACATCAAGGATGTACGTGACGTCATGGCCAAGTCCGGGCAGGCGACCACTCATCACTTCATGGTCATGTTCAATGACGCGCAGAGTGGCAAGAGCATCGACGGCGGCAAGGTGGCGGTGAAGATCACTGCCCCCGGCGGGACGGTCGGCGCTCCCCTCGAGCTGATGGGGATGCCCGGTCATTTCGGGGCCGATCTCGTCCTCTCCGCCCCCGGCAGCTATCGCTTCGAGGTCGGCACCCGCCTTGCCGACGGCAAGATCCGTCAGTTCGTCTTCTCCGCGACGATCAAGTAAGCGAGGTTGAAACGGGTCCCGCGGTCTGACGGCCGCGGGACCCGTCAAGAGTCTTCCCTTCCCCGGCATGATCGGTTAACGTCTCGACATGCCGCGCATCTTTCCTCCTCCTCGACCACGCTTCGGCTGGATCTTCCCTCTCTCTCTGGCCCTGCTCCTGGGTTGGTGCGGGGTGCTGGGCTGGCTCTCTCTTGCCCCGCAGGTGCCGACCCCCCCCGGCCCCCTGGGCTGGGACAAACTCGATCATGCGCTCGCCTATCTCGTCCTCACCGCGCTGCTCCTCCTCACCCTGCGCAGCCGCGACGGCCGGCTCTCCAGGCCTGCCCTGGCGGGCGGCGGAGTGGCCGCCTTTACCTACGGGCTGATCCTCGAAGGCCTGCAATGGCTGATGGCGCTCGGCCGCCAGTGGGAGGTGGCCGACCTGGCCGCCAACGCCTTGGGGACTCTGGCGGCATGCGTCATCTTCTGTCGCATCAGGCAGTCATCCTGAGCCATGGCCACCTCTCACCTCGAAACTTCCGTCATTCTCCACGACCTGCTCGCCGCCGGGGGCACGGTGGTGACCGCCAACAAGCGCCTGGCCCGAAATCTCCGCCAGGAGTATGAGCTGCGCCTTCTGGCTGCCGGCACCTCAGCCTGGGAGACTCCGTCGATCCTCAGCCTGGCGGCCTGGCTGACCCGGCAGCTCCGCGACCTGGGCCAGGAGCACCGCCTGCTCGGCGAGGCCCAATCCCTCTACCTGTGGGAGGTGGTGGTGAGCGCCGACGCCGCCGGTGCCGGCCGCGACCTGCTGCAGGTGGCCCAGGCGGCCCGCCAGGCGCGCGGGGCGCGTCAACTTCTCGCCACCTACCTGGTCGATGTGCCCTTCCTCCCCCGCGAAGAAGAACATCAGGCCTTTTTGCGCTGGCGGCAGCGCTTTCTGGCCGAGTGCCGCAAACTCGATGCCATCGAGCATGCGGACCTGCTGCCCCTGGTCACCGGTGCGATCGCCGCGGGGACGCTGCCTGTCGCCGGCAAGCTGGTCTTTGCCGGCTTTGATGAGTTCACCCCGGCGCTCTCTGCCCTGGCTCAGGCCCTGGCAGCCCGCGGCTGCGTGGTTGAGCTCTGGCAGCCCCCGGCGTTTTCTCCGCCGGCCGTGACGATCGCCACGGCCGCCGACCGGGCCGAGGAGGTGCGGCTCTGTGCGCGCTGGGCCAGGGGGCAGCTGGCTGCCGACCCGCAGCGCCGGGTGGGCGTGGTCGTCCCGGAGCTGACCCGCTACCAGAGCTTGATCGAGGAGATTTTCCGGGCCGAGTTGGCCCCCGCTTCCTGCTCCTCCCTGGATGACGAAGCCGGAGGCTTCACGCTCTCCCTCGGCACGCCCCTGGCCGGCGAAGGGGTGGTCAGCGCGGCCCTGCGGCTCCTGGCCGTCGGTGCGACAATCTCCTTTGCCGACCTCAGCTGGCTGCTGCGCTCCCCTTACCTCGGCGGCGCCCGCCAGGAATGGCTGGAGCGGGCGGCTGCCGAGCGCCGCCTGCGCGACGAGCGCCGCAGCGAGTGGCACCTGTCGGCGGCTGTCCGTCTCCTGCGCGCGCGCACTCCGCGCCTGGCCGGCTGCCTGGAGGCGCTCCTCGCCGCCCGGCGCGAACGCGGGCGGCATCTCCCCGGGGGCTGGGCCCAGCTCTTTGCCGAGCTGCTCGAGGCGTGCGGCTGGCCCGGCGACCGGGGGTTGTCGAGTCGCGAGTACCAGGCCGTCGATCACCTGCGCGCACTCCTTGGCCAACTGGCTTCTCTCGATCGCCTGGCCCGTCCTCAACTTGCCTCGGCAGCCCTCGGCACCTTCAAGCGCCTGGCGGCGCAGGCGATCTTTCAAGCGGAGGGCGGGGAGTCCAGGCTGAAGGTCCTCGGGGCCCTGGAAGCGGGGGGCGCGGTCTTTGACAGCCTGTGGGTCATGGGGCTGCACGAGGGAGCCCTGCCGGCGCCGCCCCGCCCGCACCCCCTCCTCCCTCTGGAACTGCAGAGCCGGCTGTGCATGCCCCACGCCGATGCCGGGCGCGAATTCGATTTCGCCGCCCGCCTTGCCCAGCGTCTGTTCACCTCGGCACCGGCCGTAATCGCCAGTTGGCCGGCGGCCATCGATGGTGCCGCGCAGCGCCCCAGCCCCCTGCTCAAGGATTTCCCCGCCGCAGCCCTCGAACTGCCCGCCAGCCAGGACCCGTTCGTCGCCATGAGCAACGCTCCCTGCCGCCATGAACTCCTCGCCGACGGGCAGGGGCCGAAGCTGCCGGCGGGGCGCCCCTTTGCCGGCGGAGCGGCGCTCCTCAAGGACCAGGCGCTCTGCCCGTTCCGTGCATTTGCCCGCCACCGCCTGCATGCCGAGCCACTGGCAGAGACCACCATCGGCCTCGACGGCATGAGCCGCGGCACCCTGGTGCATGCCCTGCTCGAACACTTCTGGGCACAGGTGAAAAGCCGCGCTGCCCTCTGCCAGCTGGGTGCGGAGTCTCTCCGCGGGCTCCTCGGCGAGTGCGCCGAACTGGCCCTGACTCATTTCGAGCGACGCAGCCGCAGCGACCTGCCCAAGCGCCTGCGCACACTGGAAAAAGAGCGCCTGGTGGCGGTCTGCGGCAGGTGGCTGGAACTGGAGCGGGAGCGCGCGGATTTCGTCGTCAGGGAGATCGAGAAGCGTCACGTTGCCAGGGTGGGCCGTCTGCAGCTGCGCACCCGCATCGACCGCATCGACGAACTCCCTTCGGGGCAGCTTGCGGTGATCGACTACAAGAGCGGTCGCACGGCGATGCAGCAGTGGCTCGAAGAGCGGATCACCGAACCGCAGCTGCCCCTCTACTGCCTGGCCCATGACGACGACCAGGTGGGGGCGGTGCTCTTTGCCGAGGTCCGCGGCAAGGGGGACGAGTGCGCCTTCCGCGGGGTCGCCAGGAACCCCGACGATTGGCCGAAGATGAAGACCTCGGCGCAGGAAAAGCTCTTTGCAGAGTACGGCTGGCGTGATTTTGACGATCTGCTCGCGCATTGGCGGGAGGCCCTGCCGATCCTCGGCAATGCCTTCGCGGACGGCCGGGCGACGGTCGATCCGGTCGATCCGGCGCGGGCCTGCGGCAACTGCGACCTGGCCGCACTGTGCCGCTTCGATGGAGCGCTGGGCGAAGATGACGGGAGTCAAAACGGGGGAGGGGAGACCACCAATGGCTGACGGCTGCATATCCCCCCCCGATGGCGATCAGCGCCTCAGGGCCCTTGACGTCACTCGCTCGTTCATCGTCCAGGCCCCGGCCGGTTCGGGAAAGACCGAACTGCTCACCCAGCGCATCCTGGCTTTGCTGGGGACGGCCGGACAACCGGAGGAGATTCTCGCCGTCACCTTTACCCGCAAGGCAGCGGCCGAAATGCACCGGCGCCTGCTCGAGGCGCTGGAGAAAGCCGGGGAGGAAAAGCCCCTGGGGGGGCATGAGCTGCACACCTGGGAACTGGCGCGCAAAGCCCTGGAGCGCGATGCCCAGCGCGGCTGGCAGCTCCTCGGCAATCCCGGCCGGCTGCAGGTGATGACCATCGACAGCCTGTGCAGCATGCTGGCCAGGCGGATGCCCTGGCTGGCCTCCTTCGGCGAGGCCCCCGCTGTCGCCGCCGAGCCCTCGGAACTCTACCGCGAAGCCGCCGAGCGGCTCCTGGCCCGGCTCGAGCAGGGGGGGGCGGGGGGCGATGCCATCGCGACACTGCTGGGCCACCTGGACAACCGCCTGCCGTTGTTGCGCGACCTGTTGGTGGTCATGCTCGCCCGCCGCGACCAGTGGCTGCGCCATATCGACCCGCGACAGCCCGGGAGTGCGGAGCGTGCCGGCCTCGAGGCCGCCATGGCGGCGCGCATCGAGCTGGCCCTGGACGAGGCGCATCGGGCTCTCGGCGCCGAGCTTCTCGGCGAATTGTGGGACCTCGGCGTCCAGGCCGCCGGGCAGCTGGCCGGGGAGGGCGGAGAGAGCCGCATCGCGGCCCTGGAGGGGCCCGGCCCGCCGGAGCCGCAGTGCAGCGAACTGCAGCGTTGGCTGGCCCTCGCCGAGCTGGTGCTGACCCGCGACGGAGGGGTGCGCCGCAGCGTCGATGCGCGTCTGGGCTTCCCCGCCGCCAAGGACCCGCTGCTCCAGGAACGCAAGCGTCGCATGCTCGCCGCCTGTGCCGCAGTGGCCGGCGAACCGCGGGTCGCCGCCCGCCTGCAGGCCCTGCGGCGTCTCCCCGAGCCGCTTTACGGCGAAGGGCAGTGGCAGGTGCTGGCGGCGCTGGTCACTCTGCTGCCCCTCGCCGACGCGGCACTGCGCGAGGTTTTTCGCAGCCGCGGGCAGATCGATTTCAGCGGCATTGCCCGCGGCGCCCTCGACGCTCTCGGCGACGATCTGGCCCCCCAGGAGCTGCTCCTCCATCTCGACAGCCGCCTGCGGCACATCCTTGTCGACGAGTTCCAGGACACTGCGCGCGGTCAGTTCGAACTGCTGGAGCGGCTGACCTCCGGCTGGGAGCCGGGCGATGGCAGGACCCTCTTCGTGGTCGGCGACCCGATGCAGTCGATCTATCGCTTCCGCGAGGCGGAGGTCGGCCTCTACCTGCGCACCCGGCGCCTGGGGCTGGGCGACCTGCACCTGGAAGCGCTGACCCTGACGGCCAACTTCCGTTCCGACCGCGGCCTGGTCGAGTGGTGCAATGCTTCCTTTGTGCAGCTCTTTCCCGCCGAGGCCGACGAGCTTCACGGCGCGGTTCCTTTCGCCGCCGCCGACCCGGTGCGCGGCGAACCCGGCATCGAGGCGGTCACGCTGACCTGCTACTCGGGACGCTGCGACCTCCAGGAGGCACAGCGTGTCGTCGAACTGGTCAAGACGGCCCAGGCGGAGGACCCGGAGGCCACGGTCGGCATCCTGGTCCGCTCCCGGACCCACCTCGCCGCCATCGTCCCCGCCCTCAAGAGTGCCGGGCTGACCTGGCAGGCCCAGGAGATCGACCCGCTGGCCGGCCGTCCGGTGATCCGCGATCTGCACGCCCTGACCCGGGCGCTGCTCCACCCCGCCGAGCGGATCGCCTGGCTGGCGCTGCTGCGCGCGCCCTGGTGCGGGCTGACCCTCACCGACCTGCTGGCCCTGTGCGCTGATCAGGCAGAAACGCCGCTCTGGGCAGTGCTTTCCGGAGAAGTCCGGCAGCCAGGACTCTTCACCGCGCTCAGTGACGATGGCCAGCGCCGCCTTGAGCGGATCCTGCCGGCCCTGGCCTCGGCCCTCGCCGGCAAGGGGCGCATCCCCCTGCGGCGCCTGGTCGAGAGCACCTGGCTGCGTCTTTGCGGACCGGCCGGGCTGAGCGCCGCCGAGTTGGCCGATGCCGGGCAGTATTTTGCCCTGCTGGCCGAGCTCGACGACGGCGGCGATCTACCCTCCCTGGAGCTCTTGCAGGAGCGCCTGGCCAGGCTCTTTGCCGCCCCCGATCCTGCCGCTAGCGCCAAGCTGCAGCTGATGACCATTCACAAGGCCAAGGGGCTTGAATTCGACACGGTGATCCTCCCCGGGCTCGGCCGCGGCGTGCGCCCGGCGGAACGCTCACTGCTCCTCTGGCAGGAACTCCCCCCCGATCCCCGCTGCCCCCATGAGCTGCTTCTCGCCCCGCTTCCGGCCAGCACCAGCAGCGAGCCGGACCCGACCTACCGGGCCATCGCCAGCATTCACGCCGAGCAGGAACGCTGCGAAACCCTGCGCCTCTTCTACGTTGCCGCGACCCGGGCCCGCCATCGCCTCCACCTGCTCGGCCACGCCCGCCTCAAGGAGGACGGGGAACTGCTTCCCGCGGCAGGCTCGCTGCTCCAGGCGGCCTGGCCGGCCCTGGGCGGCGCGGCCCTGGGCAATTGCCTCGCCCCCGTGGGGGAGGGCCCAGTCCAGGGCGCGGAAGTGCTGCTGCAGCGACTGCCGCTGGACTGGCAGGCGCCGGCGCCGGAGGCCGCGCTGCCCCTGGCACTCGCCCTTCCGCGGCTGGCTTCACGGCCTGCCGGCGGTGAGCCCGGATGGGGCATCAGCCTCTCTCTCAAGCGCGAGGAGGGGCGCCTGGTGGGCACGCTGGTCCATGGCTGGCTCGACCGGATTGCCCGCGAAGGGCTGACGAACTGGCCGGTCGAGCGCATCGAGGGCTTGCTGCCGGTATTTTCCGCAGCGCTCGCCGCCGCGGGGATCCCCGCGGCGCGGCTCGCTGAATGCAGTTCCCGGGTCGCCGAAGCCCTGTCCGGGGCGTTGCGCGGTGAGCGGGGTCGCTGGGTGTTGGGGGGGCATGCCGAGGCCGCCTGCGAGCTGCCTCTGAGTGGCGTCATCGACGGTGAGGTGGTCCATGCGGTGATTGACCGGACCTTCGTCGACGATCGGGGGGCGCGCTGGGTGATCGACTACAAGACCAGCCAGCCTGGCGATGGGGAGAGCCGCGAAGAGTTTATGGTCGCGGAAGCCGCCCGCTATGCCGCGCAACTCGCCACCTACCGTACCCTCCTGGAGCGCCGCCACGATGGCGGCGGGGTGCGGGCGGCTTTGTACTTTCCGTTGCTGGATGCGTGGCGGGAAGTGGTGGAGGGGGAGGCCGGCTGAATGGGTCAGTGCGTGCGGCGCTCGGGGCCCGGGTAGTCAGAATCCTCGCCACCCCGCAGGGGATCGCGGCCGACCACGGCCCATCCTGCCTGCCTCTTGAAGGTGGCCAGGCGCTCCTGATCGATCAGTCGGTCGAGCGTCCCCGGCTTGACGAAATCAAACCTGCCATTGGTGTACATGACTCTGATCAGCACGGCTCTACCCCCTTGCTTAACCTTCTAGCGCAAAATCCAGTGCTGTCAACCGCCGCCGGCCGCTGTCGTCATGCGCCGGGCTGTGCACACCTCCGCCAGGTTTGCCATCTCCTTGATTTTCAGGTAATATGTCGATGTTTACATCACACAGACCGGAACGATTCCCTTTATGAGTTTCTCCCCCCAACGCCCCAGCCGCCGTCCGCAGGCTCTCGCTTTGCCGCTCCTCGCCGGGGTCCTGCTGCTGCTGCTGATCTCCGGCCTCTTCGCGGCCACCGACACCGATTACACTCGTCATCGCAACCGCCTGCTGGCCAGCGTCATTCGCCACCAGGTCAGCCAGCATTACAGCGCCAAGGCGATCGATGACAACCTCTCCCGGGACGCCTTCCAGCTTTACATCAAGCAGCTTGACAGCCAGAAGCGCTTCCTCCTGGACGACGATGTGCGCACCCTGCGCAGGTTCGAGGAAAAGATCGACGATGAGGTGCTCAGCGGCGACTTCGTGCTCGTCCAGCGAGCCGAGCAGCTCTTCGGTCAAGGGATCGCGCAGGCCGAGCGCATGGTCCGGGAGATCCTGGCCCAGCCCTTCGACTTCTCCGTCGCCGAGGATTACGAAACCGATCCTGACAAGCTGCTCTACTGTCGCAGCGAACTGGAGCTCAAGGAGCGCTGGCGACGGGACCTCAAGTTCCGGGTCCTGACCCGTTACCTGGCCATTATCGAAGAACAGCAGTATCCCAATCCCGCGGCGGTGCCCCGTGACAAGCGCATCCAGTATGAGCAGCAGGCCCGCGACAAGGTCCTCAAGCAGCACAACGATTACTTTACCCGCCTGCGCCAGGATACCGCCCAGGATCAGTACGATCGCTACCTGAACGCCTTCGCCCGGGCCTTCGACCCGCATACCGGCTACCTTCCCCCCCAGTCGAAGGAAGACTTCGACATCAGCATGCGCGGCAGCCTCGAGGGGATCGGCGCGACCCTGCGCGACGACGAAGGCTTCATCAAGGTGGTCAAGGTCATCCCCGGCAGCCCCGCGGCTCGCCAGGGGCAGCTGCAGGCGGACGACATCATCGCTGCCGTCGCTCAGGGAGGTGGGGAGCCTGTCGACCTGACCGACATGCGCCTGCGCGATGCGGTGGCGCTGATTCGCGGTAAAAAGGGGAGCGAGGTGCGTCTGACGGTCCGGCGTGCCGGGCACAAGGCCCTGGTCATTCCGATCATCCGCGACGTGGTGGTGATCGAGGATTCCTTCGTCAAGTCGGCGGTGCTCAGCGACCCACCCAGCGGCCGGCGTTACGGCTATATCAAGATTCCGAGTTTCTACCGCGACTTCGAGGAGCACCGTTCAGGTGCCGCCGCCCGCAATTCGACCGACGATGTGCGCGCGGCCCTCGCCCAGCTCAACCGCCAGGGAATCGTCGGGCTGATCCTCGACCTGCGCAACAACGGCGGCGGGGCCCTGACCGATGCGGTGGGGATCGCCGGGCTCTTCATCGAGCAGGGCCCGATTGTCCAGGTGCGCTCCTCCGGCGGGGCCTCGCGCGTCCTCGAGGACAGCGATCCGAGCATCGCCTACCGCGGGCCGCTGGTGGTGATGGTCAACCAGTTCAGCGCTTCGGCCTCGGAGATCGTCGCCGGGGCTCTCCAGGACTACCGCCGCGCGGTGATCATCGGCAGCGAGCACACCCACGGCAAGGGGACGGTCCAGGTCATCGTCAATCTCGACGACAGTGTCCCTCTGGCCAATATGAACCGCTACCTGCCCCTTGGGGCGATGCGCCTGACCACGCAGAAGTTCTACCGGGTCAGCGGCGAATCGACCCAGTACCGCGGGGTCGTCGCCGACATCACGCTTCCCGATCGCCAGCAGTTCAATAAGTTCGGTGAGCGCTACCTCGATTTCAGTCTGCCCTGGGACACCATCCCCAGCGTCAAGTATCGCAGCTGGAGCCCGGCCGTGGCGGATCTGGAGCGCCTGCGCGCACAGAGCCGGGAACGGGTGGCCAGAAGTGCCGATTTCGCCAAGATCAGCCAGGTGGCCCAAACCCTCAAGGGGCGGATGGAGAATACCCGTCAATCCCTAAACCTCGACACGGTGTACAAGGAGCGCCAGGAACTGGGGTCGGAAATGGGGGGCAGCAGCCCGCATGGCGACATGTCGGGAGACGAGGATGGCAAAAATACGGCAGCCCGCGGCAACGAGAGCGAACACCAGCGCATGCTGCGCGTGCTGGGCAGCGACCCCTACGCCCTGGAGGCCCGGACGATCCTTTTTGCCCTGATCGACACCCCTGCGGGAGTCCTGACCCTGCGCTGAGTGGGCCCGCGCCGCGGGTCAGCCGCGCCGGTCGACTGCCGGGACCCCCAGGGCGTCCAGCAGCCAGTGGAGGGTGGGGGATGCGGCGATCGCCGCACACACCCCGTCAACCTGCTCGCGGTCATCGCCCTCAACCTCGGGGAAGACCCCCAGCAGATCGGCGGAGGCCAGCGAGGCCAGTTGGTGCGGGGCGTCTTCGGCAGCTGCGTCCGCTTGTGCCGGCATGCGGTTAATCACGAAGCCGGCCAGCGGCAGTTCCATGGCCCGGGCGGCGAAGACAGTCAGCAGGGTGTGGTTGATCGTCCCCAGGGCGGGACGTGCGACCACCAGCAGCGGCATCTTCAGGTCGCGCACCAGGTCGGCGACCAGGTAGCCGCCGCGCAGCGGGACCATCAGGCCGCCGGCGCCCTCGACGATCACCAGGTCCTTTCCCTTGCCGATCTCCTCCACCCCCGCCACGATGCGCTGCGGCTCGATGACGATCCCCTCCAGCTCGGCGGCGGCCGCCGGTGACAGCGGCGCCTTGAGGCGATAGGGGGCGACCAGATCCTCCGCGTCGCAGCTCTGTGCGGCCCAGCTCAACAGGGCGGCGTCCGGGCCGGGCCGACTGGTGTCGTCAACTCCGGATTCGCAGGGCTTCATGACGCCGACCCGCAGCCCCCGAGCGGTAAAGAAGCGGGCCAGGGCGGCGGCGATCACGGTCTTGCCGACGCCGGTGTCGGTGCCGGTCACAAAGAGGCAGGCGGCTTTCTGTTCAGCAGGCATTGACGGTTACCTCCGCATCCTGGAGCATCTGCAGATCGGTGTCGAGGTCGCGGCCGGCGGTCGTCAGGTAGTTGCCGACCATCGTGCCATTGGCTCCGGCGAGAAAAATCCACGACTGGAATTCACGCAGATTCGCTTCACGCCCCCCGCAGACGCGAATCGGCACGCTTGGCAAGTAGTAGCGGAAGGCGGCGATTGCCCGCACGCAGTCCATCGGTGTCAGCTGGCGCAGGCCGGCGAGAGGGGTTCCGGCGATCGGATTGAGGAAGTTCAGCGGCACCGAGTCGACGCCCAGCTCCCGCAGGGTTTCGGCCAGTTCCAGGCGCTGCTCGGGAGCCTCGCCAAGGCCGAGAATCCCGCCGCTGCAGACTTTCATCCCGGCAGCCTTGGCGACCCGCACCGTTTCGACATCGTCCTGATAGTCGTGGGTCGTGCAGATCTGCGGGAAAAAGGAGCGGGCCGTCTCCAGGTTGTGGTGATAGGTCCGGCACCCGGCAGCCGCCAGCGCCCGGGCCCTGGGCTGATCGAGGATGCCCAGGGAGGCGGAGGGCTCGATGGCGGTAGTGTCGCGAATCTCGCGGAGCGCTTCGAGGAGGGTATCGAACTCTTTCCCCGCCTCGACCCGGGTACCGCTGGTGACGATGCCGTAGCAGTGACTCCCCGCGGACTGGGCCGCGTGGGCCCCGCTGACGATCTCCTCCCGGCTTTTCAGCGGATAGAGCGGGGCGTCGGTCTGGTAGTGCACGGACTGGGCGCAGAACGCGCAGTTCTCGGCGCAGCGCCCCGATTTGGCGTTGATGATCGAGCAGAGCATCACCTGGTCGCCGAAGGCGGCCTCGCGAAGCCTGCTGGCTCCGGCAAGGTAATCGGCAAGGTCGGCGCCGCGGGCCGCCAGTATGGCCAGCCCCTGCTCCCGGGTGGGCGGATTTCCGCAGAGCACCTGCTCGTACAGGCAGCGAACGGTATCGGGCATCATGGACTCCTGTCGTACTGGTTTCCCCGTCGAATTAGCCCAGCTGCCGTGAATTGTCAACCCGCTTCTCGATCGTGGTTGACAAGTTCTCGCCGCTTCTCGCCCCGCTCCGCTCATTTCAGCTCTTGACAGGGGATAACGCTCCGGTATCATTAGGGTCGCTACAAGTCTATGCGGCGCTGTCATCCGTGGCCGCCGTCAGCCTCCAGCGCACCGCCTGGTGCGCGCGGGCAGGGGAGATACTCATGAACAAGTCGGAACTGGTCGAAGCTCTCGCAGCCGACAGCGGGCTGACCTACAAGAGGGCCGAGGAGATCGTCAGCCTGATTTTCGACAGCATGGCTGAAACCCTCGCTGCCGGCGGGCGGATCGAGATTCGCGGCTTCGGCAGTTTTGTCGTCAAGGATTATAAGTCCTACGTCGGGCGCAATCCCAAGACCGGCGAAGTGATCGATGTCCGCCCCAAGCGCCTGCCTTTCTTCAAGGTCGGCAAGGAGCTTCGCGAGCGCGTCAACCTGGACGAAGATTGACCTGACCCGCGCCTCGCCGGTGCCGTCGGGCGGTCCGGCCGCCCCCTGCGCTGCATCCTCTCTCGCTGCCGGCCCCGTTGCCGATCGGCCTATTCCGGTTCTGCCCATGCTCTTCAGTCACCATGGCATTACGCCTCACATCGCCGCCGGTGTTTTCGTCGCCCCGACCGCCGCTGTCATCGGTGACGTCCAGGTGGGCAGCGAGTCGAGCATCTGGTTCGGCGTGACCGTGCGCGGCGATGTCAATTTTATTCGCATCGGGCACCGCACCAACCTCCAGGACGGGTCCATCGTCCATGTCACCAGCGGCACCCATCCGACCATCATCGGCAGCGATGTCACCATCGGCCATGGCGTCAAGCTTCATGGCTGCACCATCGAGGACGGCTGCCTGATCGGTATCGGTGCGATTCTCCTCGATGGGGCGATCATCGGCGCCGGGTCCCTGGTTGCGGCCGGCAGCCTGGTTGCGCCGGGGACGGTGGTCCCGCCGCGTTCGCTGGTCATCGGCGGCCCGGCCCGGGTCAAGCGCCAACTCAGCGATGCCGAGTGCGACCAGCAGCTGCAGCTCGCCCGCCGCTACGTCAATTATCGCCTCGATTACCTCCAGAACCTGACGTGACATCGATTTTCTTCGGGCTGCTCGGCGGTCTGGGCCTGTTCCTCTACGGGATGAGCATCCTCTCGGAAGGGCTGCAGCTGATCGCCGGCGAACGCATGCGCCGGGTTCTCGCCGCCCTCACCGACAATCGCTTTGCCGGCCTGTTGGTCGGTATGGCCGTCACCGCCTTGCTCCAGTCCTCGACGGCGACCACGGTCATGGTGGTCAGCTTCGTCAACGCCGGCCTGATGTCGCTGCTTCAGGCCATCGGCGTGATCATCGGCGCCAACATCGGTACCACGGTCACCGCTCAGCTGATCGCCTTCAACGTGGCGCGCTTCGCCCTGCCGGTCATCGGTATCGGGGTCGGGCTGCGCCTCTTCGGCCGCGGTGAGACACGGCGCCAGGCCGGTCAGGTGATTCTCGGCCTGGGGTTGGTTTTTTTCGGCCTCGCCATCATGAAGGATGCCTTCGAGCCGTTGCGCGGCAACCAGCAGTTCCAGCAGCTTTTCCTGTCGATCGGCGATAACCCCCTCTTTGGCGTCGTCTGCGGGGCTGCCATGACCATGCTGGTGCAGAGCAGCGCCGCCACCATCGCCCTGACTATTGCCCTGGCCACCAGCGGCCTCCTTGGCTACCAGGCCAGCCTGGCCCTGATCCTCGGCGAAAACCTCGGCACCACCCTGACCGCCAACCTGGCCGCCATCGGGACATCCCTGGCCGCTCGCCGGGCGGCCCTGGCCCATCTGCTCTTCAACGGCTTCGGCGTCCTGATCATGCTGCTGCTCTTCCCGCTCTTCACCCGCGTTGTGACCGCCGTTTCCCCGGGGGACCCAGATTTCGTCATCCGCGGCCTCGAGCAGGTGGAGCAGCTGGGCGGCGCGGTGGGCGACAAGCCCTTTATCGCCCGGCACATCGCCAATGCCCACACCCTCTTCAACGTGCTCAATGCCTTGCTCTTTCTCCCCCTGGTCGGACCGCTGGCGCGTCTCACCGCGACCCTCCTGCGCGGCCGCGATGAGGCGGCCTCCGGCCATGTCAACCGTCTCGACCTGCGGGTCCTCAATACCCCGCCGCTGGCCCTCGCCCAGTCCCGTTCCGAAGTCTTCCGCATGGTCGGCATCACCAGGGAAATGGTCCAGGAGAGCGTTCTCCTCGTCCAGGAACAGGATTTGCGCCGGGTGGGGGAGATCCGCTCCCGGGAGGAGACGCTCGATCGTCTGCACCGCGACATCAGCAACTTCCTGGTGGCCCTTTCCCAGCAGTCGATCACCGCCGAGATTTCCCGCGAAGTCGCCGGGCTGATGCACATCAGCGCTGATCTCGAGCGGATCGGCGACCACTGCATGGAGCTTGGCCGGCTGGTTCAGCGCAAGGAGGCGAGCCAGATCGAGTTCTCCCCCCTGGCCCGCCGGGAGCTGACCGACCTTACCACCCAGGTCGTCGCCTTCTACGCAGGTGTGGCCAGCGCCTTGACCAACAGCGCCAGCCTCCCCATCGAGCAGGCCAAGCTCGAAGTTTCCGGCCTTGACCGCCAGATCGAAACCCTGCGCGGCAACCACCTGGCGCGGCTCAATACTGGCGAGTGCTCGGTCAGTTCCGGGCTGGTTTTCCTTGACCTGCTGCACAATTTCGAGAAGGTTGCCGATCATACCTTCAAGCTGGCCAAGGCTGCGGCGCTCCAGCCGCAGTCGGGGCGCAGCGGTGAGGTCGGCTGAGATGCTCTCGCCCGGGGAGTACGCCGGCAAGCGCGTCGTTGCCGCGATGAGCGGCGGCGTCGATTCGTCGGTGGTCGCCGCGCTGCTCAAGGAGCAGGGTGCCGAGGTCATCGGCCTGACCATGCAGCTGTGGGATTACCGTAATTTTTCCGCCCCGGACGGGCAGCATTTTGGGACCTGCTGTTCCCTCGACGATGTCTACGATGCGCGGCGGGTTGCCGAGCAGCTTGGGATCCCCTTTTACGTGGTCAATTACGAAGGGGAGTTCGCCCGCCGGGTCATCGATGCCTTCTGCGATGACTACTTTGCCGGGCGCACCCCCAATCCCTGCGTTCTGTGCAATCAGCAGCTCAAGTTCGAACTGTTGCTGCGCCGCGCTGTCGAACTCGAAGCCGACTACCTGGTCACCGGTCACTATGCCCGGGTCCAACGGCGCGACGACCGCTACGCCCTGCTGACCGGCCGCGATGCCGCCAAGGACCAGAGTTATTTCCTCTTCACCCTGACCCAGGAGCAGTTGGCCCGGGTGCGTTTCCCCCTGGGAGAGATGTGCAAAGAGGAGGTACGGGGCCACGCTGGGCGCCTTGGGCTGCGGGTGGCGGAGAAGGCCGAGAGTCAGGATATCTGTTTTGTCCCGGATGGCGATTACGTGCGTTTCCTGGAGGAGCAGCGCGGTGCCGGTCTGCTTGACGGCGAAATCGTCTACGTCGATGGGCGGGTGCTCGGCCGCCACCGGGGCACTTATCGCTACACCATCGGTCAGCGCCGCGGCCTGGGCCTGGCCCGAACCCCTTTACGTGGTGGCCATCGATACCGGGATGCATCGGGTGATCGTCGGCGAGCGGCGCTACCTGGCCGTCGGCGAATTCACTGTCGAGCGGGTCAACTGGATTGCGCCCTGCCCGGGAGAAGCGTTCGAGGCAGACTGCCGGATTCGCTATCGACATGGAGGAATAAGCTCATCAATACAGGTTCTTGAGGATGACAGGCTAAGAGTCTTTCTCAAGGAAGCGCAGCACGGGGTCACCCCTGGACAGGCGGCGGTCTTTTATCACGGAGATGAGGTTCTCGGTGGCGGCTGGATTGCGGCGGCGGTGTTGAGCGATGGCTGATTCAGCCGGTCTTCTGCCGCCGGACTCCGCCGTCACGGTGGCCTTCGCCACCCTGGGTTGCAAGACCAATCAGTTCGAGACCACGGCGATGCGCGAGGAACTGGCCCGCGCCGGCTACCGGGTGGTCCCCTTTGCCGTCGGCGCCGACCTGGTCATCGTCAACACCTGCACGGTGACCGCGGCCACCGACGCCCAGTCCCGCAACCTGGTCCGCCGCGCCCGCCGTCTCAATCCCGACTGCCGGATCGTCGCCACCGGCTGTTACGCACAGGTCGATCCCCAGGCCCTGGCCAGCCTCCCGGAGATCGATATGGTGGTCGGCAACCGGGAGAAGCGGCACCTGCGGGAAATCCTTGCCGCTCCCGGCAGTCCGCGGGTGCAGGTCGCCCCCTTCGTCGCCGGGAGCCCGGCGGAGATCCCGCTGATCGACGCCCCCGCCGGGCGCAGCCGGGCTTTCGTGCAGATCCAGAACGGCTGCAATGCCTGCTGCAGCTACTGCATCATCCCCGCGGCCCGCGGCCCCAGTCGTTCGGCTCCCCTTGAACAGATCGTCGCGCAGGTCGGGCGCCTGGCCGCCGACGACATCGCCGAGATCGTCCTCACCGGCATTCACATCGGCGCCTACGGCCTCGATCTGCAGCCGCCGACCGGCCTGCTCGCCCTGCTCAAGAAACTTGAGCGCTGCTGCGCGCTGTCCCGCCTGCGCCTCGGCTCTCTCGAACCCACCGAAATCGGCGTTGAACTGATCGCCCACCTGGCCGACTCGCCGACGATCTGCCCGCACCTGCACATTCCCCTGCAGTCCGGTTCCGACAGCGTCCTGCGGCGCATGAAACGCACTTATACGTGTGCCGACTTCGCCGGCCTGGTCCGGCGCGTTCGCAGTGCGCTCCCCGAGGCCGCCATCGGTCTCGATGTGATCGTCGGCTTTCCTGGGGAGAGCGAGGCGGAGTTTGCCGAGACTGTCGACTTCATTGAGTCGCTGCCGGTTTCCCACCTGCATGTCTTCCCCTACAGTCGCCGGCCGGGAACGGTCGCGGCCGGACTTCCCGGGCAGTTGCCGGGTCCGGTCAAGGCCGCCCGGGCCGAAACGCTGCGCCGCCTCGGTGCCGCCAAGCTGGCGGCTTTTGCCGCGTCGTTCGTCGGTCACGAACTGGAGGTGGTGGTGGAACGGGGCGGGCAGGGGGGGGCGCTCAAGGGTTTGACCCGCAATTACCTGGAGGTGCGTTTTGCCGGCGCGTCGTCGCTGATCGGGCGCTGCGCTGTGGTGAGGGTCGTGGGGGTGGAGGACGGGGTGCTGATCGGGGAAGTCGTTTAGGTGCTTTGCAGCGAGAGCGGGTGGAGCACGGAGCGGCAGAGCCGTTCTCCGGGCCGCCCACGCCAGTGCTGAAGTTTCGTTGCTGCTATCTCATGCGCGGTTGTTTCGATCGGCGCAGCCGCTGAGCGTTCCGCCGTGGCGAAGCGGCCCGTCGACCGTCTTTCCGCCCCGTGCTTTTGGCCAGCCATAATAACACCGGGCGCGGGGTGGGGGCCTGGTGAGGCCGGCCCGCTTCGCCTCGGAGGAACGGGTGGGGCAACACGGGTCGGTCCGGCAGAGATCCAGGGAAGGTCTGTGAGCAGATCGGATGGCGTGTGCGGGCCAAGGAACCGGGCTCCCGCCCCGCGCCTTCAGCTATGCATAAACTGCAGCAGGTACGGCCGGGCCAAGTCACGATTCTCCAGCCACGCCGGCAAACCCTCCGCCCCCTCGCTCACGATCTCCAGGAAATTATTGTCCAGGCACAGCCAGGTCAGCAGCACCAGGCTGCCGCTGATGGCGACCCCGCAGTGCGGCAGCATGGCGGCCAGGAGTCGCTCTTCGAGCCCGGCCGCCAGTTCGCGGGGAGCGGCGGCGTAGTGGGTCGGGTAGTCGACTGCATCGCGGTCGAGGCTGGCGAGGAAAGCGGCCCGCTCGTACTCGGCAAGCTGGCCGAGATTGACGCCGCACCAGTCCGCCGGGCGGGTCGCGAGCAGGGCCCGGCAGGCCAGCGGGCGACGCGCATAAATGCCGCATTTCGCCTCTTCGTCGAGGAACGGGCAAGGCCCCACCGCCTGCCGGTACCCGACCAGGAAATCCCGTGCCGTCGAGACCTGGCGGGCATGGGCGAGGAGGCGTTGCGCCGCATCCGCCAACCGGGCCCGCTGGCTGGCATCGAGCTGCCCGGCGATCGCCAGGGCCTCGGGGAGCGTGGTGTTAACCGCCAGGCTGCAGCAGCTGCCGCACCCCGCTCCGCACCACAGGCGCAGGGCGGCTCCCGGCCCCTGCCGCCAGGCGGCGATCTCCCGGTCGAGCTCCGCCTGGGCGGGCGTCGCCAGCCCGACCAGCTCCTCGTTCATCCCCCGTGCTCCCGTCGGCATTCCTCTTCCGCCTCGATCCAGTAACTCTGCTTGTGCGGGACCCGGCACAGCGCGGCCATGCGCTCCTCGGCGGCGGCGCGGCAGGCAAAGCGCCCGACCAGCCAGCGGTTGCCGTGATCGTCCTGGCGCCACAGGGCGTAGCTCACGTTTGCTCCGGCCGATAGTGCACCGCCAGCCACACCGTGTCGCGATCCGGATCGCTCCAGGCCACCCGGTGGCGGCGCCGGGCGGTGATCTCCAGCCAGTCGCCGGGGCGCATCTCGAGCGGCGCAGGGCCGTCGGCGAACTCCAGGCGGGCCGCGCCGCTGAGCAGCACAACGAACTCCGGCCACTCCTGGTCGTACCAGAAGCCTTCCGGCGAGGTGTGGCCGCGCGAGACGATCCGTTCGATGCGGACGCCCTCGCCGGCGCCCAGAATCTCCACCAATTCCTCGGGGAGGGTGGCGGGGCTAGCTGCGAAGAGATTGTTCAAATGTGTCATCGGGCCCTCGCGGTCAATCAGCCGGAAAGCTGTTTACCTGGGCGTGGCGGAAGCAGCCGGTCAGGTGGTCGTTGCGCAGCGGCAGGAGAGGGCGAGGGCCTGGCGCGGGCAGGCCGGCAGGCAATCGCCGCAGGCGGTGCAGCGTTCAGCCCCAATGACTGCCTGCTTGCGGCCGCGGCCGGCGGGGAACTCGCTGGCCAGGGTGATCGCTCGCTGCCGGCAGCGGCTGACGCAGGCACCGCAGCCGGTGCAGGTGGGGTGGACGATCAGCCCCGCGACGGTGGTGCCGCAGTTCACTTGTTCAGCCTCGTCGCTGGTCGGGATATTCGGCCAGCTCGAGGAGGATGCCGTCCGGGCCGTAGAGATAGACCAGGCGCTTGCCGGTGTGCTGCCAGGTCTGCACCGGGCTGAGGAAGGTAACCCCGCGGGCGGAGAGTTCGGCAACGGTTGCGTCGATATCCGCGACCGCGAAGGCCAGGTGGCGCATGCCGATGCGGTCGGCCTGGCCGAGCAGCGGGTCGGCACCGCCGCCGTCGGCAAACTGGAGCAGTTCGAGGGTGACGTTGGTCCCCGGGTGGCGCAGGGTGACGAAACGGCCCTGCGCCCCGCCGATGCCGGTGACTTTTTCGAGGAAGGCACTGTCGAGTTCAGCACCCAGCCCTTCGCTGAAACCGAGCAGGAGGAAGAAGTCACGGGCGGCGTTCAGGTCGCTGACGACGATGTTGAGGTGGTCGATGCGCTTGATCATGTCCGTGCTCCGCGGTTAGAAACGGGCCAGTCCCGCACGCATGGCCGCCCGCGAGACCGCGGCGGCGACCATGTGGTGGACATCGGCATGGAGGATCGAGGGGACCAGTTCGTTGGCTTCGGCGCAGCTGGCGATCGCTTTGGACGCCGCGATCAGCATGCCGGTGTCGATGCGCCGGGCGCGCACGTTGAGGGCGCCGCGGAAGATTCCCGGAAAGCCGAGGGCGTTGTTGACGCTCTTGCCGTCGGCGGCGAAGATCGCCCCGGCCTCGCAGGCGGCCTCTGGGTCGATCTCCGGGTTGGGGTTGGAGAGGGCGAGAATGATCTGTCCCGGGCGGACCATCGCCGGCTTGATCAGCCCCGGGGCGCCGGTGGTGGCGATGACGATGCTCGATCCGGACATGACCCCGTCAAGCGTTGACGGGGAGCCGCCGGCCGCGGCCAGCATGGTTTTGGCACTCTCCTTGAGGTCGGTGCCGATGACCGTCTTCACTCCGTGGGCGAGGAGGAGTTTCGAGATCCCCATTCCCGCCGCACCCAGGCCGATCACCCCGACGGTGGACTCCGTCAGGGAGACGCCGGAAAGCCGGGCGGCGTTGATCAGCGCGGCCAGGACCACCACCGCGGTGCCGTGCTGGTCATCGTGCAGCACCGGGATGTCGAGGGCCTCGTCGAGGGCCGCTTCGATGGCGAAGCACTCCGGGGCGGCGATGTCCTCGAGCTTGATCGCCCCGAAGGTCGGGGCGATGTGCCTGACCGTGTCGATGATCACTTGCGGATCGCGGTTCTCGATGAGAATCGGGATGCCGCTGATGCCGACGAAGTGGTCGAAGAGCGCCGCTTTACCCTCCATCACCGGCATGCCGGCCACCGCGCCAATATCACCGAGACCGAGAATCGCCGTGCCGTTGGTGACGATCGCCACCTGGTTGCCGATGCTGGTATACTTCCAGGCCAGCTCGGGATCCTGGCGAATGTCGCGGCAGACGGCGGCGACCCCGGGGGTGTAGAGCTTGCGCACATCGTTGATGGTGCGGATCGGCCGGGTCCCCTTCATGGCGATCTTGCCCCCCTCGTGCAGCTGGCGGACCAGGTCAACCACTTCCTCGATGGAGACTCCATCGATGGCGACCAGCTCCTCGAGGATGGCGCCGAGGTGCTCCTCGGAGTCGACGTAGATGGTCATCTCGCGCAGATTATGGGTCAGGCCGATGCGCACGATGCGGATGTCGCCGATATTGCTGCCGCCCAGGCCGATGGCGGTGGTCACCCGGCCGAGATAGCCGGGCTTGTCCGGAATCAGCAGGCGCAGAGTCTTGGCCAGCTTGCCGGCCCCTTTTTCGATTTCCATACTTGGTTCCTCACGGGGAAAGATGTTGGAGATATTACCACCTGCTTGCCAACTGCCAAGCAAAAACAGCAAAAGCAGCGGGCGGTCTCCGCCAGGAGACCGCCCGCTCAACGTCCTTGCCCAAAACTACTAACTTTTAACTTTTGACCTTACTACGCGCACTCGCTGTAGCCGCAGGCGTGGCAGACGCTGCAGCCGCCCTCGTGTTCCACCGCGCCGCCGCACTCGGGGCAGGCCCCGCCGTCGACGGTGTGCTGGAGCTCATCGAAGCTGTTTTCGGCCATGTGGGTCTGGATGGCCTTGGCCACCGCATCGGCGCAGGAGGTGATGCGGTTGTCACCGAAGCCGGCCGGCTTGTGGCAGGTGATGCCGATCAGCTGCTTGATCGCCTGGCGGGCCTGCACGCCGGAGCGCCAGGCCAGCGAGACCAGGCGGCCGATCGCTTCGCACTGGCTCGAGGCGCAGCCGCCGGCCTTGCCCATGGTGGTGAAGAGTTCGAAGAGCCCGGCCTGGTCCTCGTTGATGGTCACGTAGAGGGGTCCGCAGCCGGTCTGCATCTGGTAGGTGGTGCCGGAGAGGGCCCGCGGGCGGTCGCGCTTGATGCGCGACTTCGGGGTCTCCTGGACGGTGGCCTCTTCAGCCTTCTTCTCCTTGCCGACCGAGAGGACCTGCATGTCGCGGGAGCCGTCGCGATAGATGGTCACCCCTTTGCAGCCGGTGGTGTAGGCCAGGCGGTAGACTTCGGCGACCTCGTCGCGGGTGGCGTCGTGGCGGAAGTTGACGGTCTTCGACACGGCGTTGTCGGTGTGGTCCTGGAAGGCCGCCTGCATGCGGATGTGATCTTCCGGGGTAATGTCATGGGAGGTGACGAAAACGCGCCGGACATCCTCGGGGATCTCGTCGAGGTCCTGGATGGTGCCGTGCTCGGCAATGGTCTGCATCAGCTCCTTGGAATAGAAGCCGCGTTCGCGGGCGATCTTCTCGAAGATCGGATGGACCTCGATGAGCTTGTCCTTGTCGAGGACCTGGCGCACGTAGGAGACGGCAAAGAGCGGTTCGATGCCGCTCGAACTGTTGGCGATGATCGAAATGGTCCCGGTCGGGGCGATGGTTGTGCAGGTGGCGTTGCGCACCTCGCCGCCTTTCCCCTTCTTATCGAAGATGCTCCCCTTGAAGTTGGGGAAGGCGCCGCGCTCTTTGGCCAGTTCGCGGGAGGTGGCGCGGGCCTTGTCGTCGATGAACTTCATCAGCTTGCGCCCCAGTTCGACCCCTTCGTCGCTGTCGTAGGGGATGCCGAGGAGGATCAGCATGTCGGCCCAGCCCATGATGCCCAGGCCGATCTTGCGATTGGCGCGGGTCATGTCGGCGATCTGCTGGATCGGGTACTTGTTGACCTCGATGACGTTGTCGAGGAAGCGCACCGCGTGGGCGACGGTGTGGCCCAGCTTGTCCCAGTCGACCTGGCCGTCGGTGGCGACCATCTTCGCCAGGTTGAGGGAGCCGAGGTTGCAGGACTCGTAGGGGAGGAGCGGCTGCTCGCCGCAGGGGTTGGTGGCCTCGATGGCCCCGACCTGCGGGGTGGGGTTGTCGCGATTGAGGCGGTCGAGGAAGATGATCCCCGGTTCGCCGTTGTTCCAGGCCAGGTCGACGATGTGGTCGAAGACCTTGCGCGCCGACTTGGTGCCGACCACCTGGCCGGAGCGCGGATTGACGATCTCATAGTCCTCGTCGCGCTCCGCCGCCTCCATGAACTTCTCGGTCAGCCCCACCGAGATGTTGAAGTTGGTCAGCACGGTCTGGTCGCGCTTGCACATGATGAAATCCATGATGTCCGGGTGATCGACCCGCAAGATCCCCATGTTGGCCCCGCGCCGCGTGCCGCCCTGCTTGATCGCCTCGGTGGCCGAATCGAAGACCTTCATGAAGGTCAGCGGGCCGGAGGAGACCCCCTTGGTGCTCATCACCACGTCGTTGGCCGGGCGCAGGCGCGAGAAGGAGAAGCCGGTGCCGCCGCCGCTCTTGTGGATCAGGGCGGTCTGCTTGATCGCCTCGAAGATCTCCTCCATGGAGTCCCCTACCGGCAGGACGAAGCAGGCCGACAGCTGGCCGAGTTCACGGCCGGCGTTCATCAGCGTCGGCGAGTTGGGGAGAAACTCGAGGGTCGTCATCATCCGGTAGAACTCGTCGGCCAGGGTCACCGGGTCCTTGCCGGCCGGGAAGAGCTTTTCAGCCGAGGCGATGGTCTCGGCCACGCGCCGGAACATATCCGCGGGGGACTCGAGGACCTTGCCTTCCTCGTTGCGGCGAAGGTAGCGCCGCTCGAGCACGGTGATGGCGTTGGTGGAGAGGGCAAGGGACGGGGCAGTTTTACGGGCAGTCATCGTAGTCATCCTGCGAGGGGTAAGAGGTTGATTTCACCGAAAAATAGCTCAGAAAGCGGCCACAACATCCTGTGGCGCGCTGGTATTTAAACCACAACATATGGTGGCTGTCAATCGGTCTGTGCAAAAAAGGCGGCTGGTGGCGGACAAACCCGCAGCCGGGCCAATGGATACCGGATGTCAACTGTGCTATAACCCGAATACGCACTCAACTCCCTGATGGCAAGGCTATTCGTGACCCTCTATCTGGACAACGCCGCGACCTCCTTTCCCAAACCCGATGCCGTGTGCGACGCGGCCGGGCAGGCCCTGCGGGGAAAGGCCGGGAGCCCCGGGCGGGGCGGCTATCGCGCGGCGCTCGACGCCGCCAGGGAGGTCTTCGCCACTCGCCTGGCGGCCGCCCGCCTGGTCGGACTGGCAGATCCGGCGCGGGTCGTCTTCACCGCCAACGCCACCGAGGCTCTGAACCTGGCCCTCTTCGGCGTCCTCAAGCCCGGCGATCGGGTGGTCACCACCAGCATGGAGCACAATGCCGTGCTCAGACCCCTCCACGCCCTGGCCGGACAGGGGGTCGAGGTGATCAGCGTCGCCGCGGACAGCAGCGGCTTCGTCGCCCCCGCCGCTCTGCGCCGGGCCTGCACCCCGGGGACCCGCCTGCTGGCCATGACCCACTGCTCCAACGTCACCGGCACCATCCAGGCCATCGAGGAACTCGGGCCGTGGTGCCGCACGCAGGGCATCCTCTTTCTGGTCGATGCGGCGCAAAGTGCCGGCTCGCTGCCCCTGGACATGGCGGGGATGGCCATCGACCTCCTCGCCGTCCCCGGCCATAAAGGACTGCTCGGCCCGACCGGCACCGGTTTTCTGGCCATCGCCCCGGGCGTCGAGCCCCGCCCGCTGCTCTACGGCGGGACCGGCAGCCGCTCCTCGTCTCCCGAACAGCCGGAAGAGCTTCCGGACCGCCTCGAGAGCGGCACGCTCAATACCGTCGGCCTCGCCGGCCTGCATGCCGGGCTGCAGTTCCTCGCCGCAACCGGGATCGAGCGCATCCGCGCCGGCGAACAGGCGCTGATCGGCCAACTCTGCGCAGGGCTTGCACAGATGCCGGGCGTGCGCATCTACGGCCCCCGCGATGCATCCCGCTGCGGCAGCGTCCTCTCCCTGACCATCGACGGCCGGGATCCGGCCGACATAGCTTTTCGTCTCGATCGCGACTATGATATCTCTGTCCGCGACGGTCTGCACTGTGCCCCGGAGGCCCACCGCACCATCGGGACCTTCCCGCAGGGCACCGTCCGGGTCAGCCCTGGATGTTTCACCAGCGCGGAGGATATCGAGCGTTTACTCGCCGCCGTCCGTTCGCTGATTTCCGCTTGAGCCGCTCTCCCTGCCCAGGAAGGACTCGCGCCATGAAAAAAATCTTCATTCTCGACACCAACGTCCTGCTCCACGACCCGCAGGCGCCGCTGCGCTTCGAGGAGAACGACCTGGTCATCCCGATGACCGTCATCGAGGAGATCGACAAGTTCAAAAAAGACTTGAGCGAAGTCGGTCGAAACGCCCGCCAGTTCTCACGTTTTCTGGATGGGCTGCGCGATCATTCCAAGCTCGTCGACGGGGTAACCCTGAGCAGCGGCGGTACCCTGCGCGTCGCCCTCTACTCCGAGGAGGCTCTCAAGCGCCTCCCCCCCGAGCTGCGCTACGATCACGCCGACAACCGCATCCTTGCTGTCGCCGTCGATCTTCGCCAGCAGTGCGACTGCCCGGTGGTCTTCGTCACCAAGGACACCAACCTGCGCATCAAGGCCGACGCCATCGGCCTGCTCGCCGAGGATTACGAGTCCGACAAGGTCTCCATCGATGAGCTCTACTCGGGGACCGCCGAAGTCACTCTCAACGGCTCCGAGGTCGATCGCTTCTACGGTCAGGGCTATCTGGAGCTGAGCGGGGATTTCCGCCCCAACCAGTGCCTGACCCTGGTCGACGCCAGCAACCCCTCGCACACCGCCCTGGCCCGCTATTCGCACGCGCAGAGACGCCTCGTGCCGCTGCTGCGGGTCCCCAAGGAGGGAATCTGGGGGCTCCACCCGCGCAATCGCGAGCAGAACTTCGCTTTCGACCTGCTCCTCAACGAGGAAGTCCAGCTGGTCACCCTGGTCGGCAAGGCCGGCACCGGCAAGACCCTGCTGGCGATTGCCGCCGGTCTGCTCAAGTCCACCGATGAGGGGCACTACAACCGCCTGCTGGTTTCGCGCCCGGTCTTCCCCCTCGGCAAGGACCTCGGCTTCCTCCCCGGCGATATCAAGGAGAAGCTCTCGCCGTGGATGCAGCCGATCTTCGACAACGTCGAACTGCTCCTCGGCGCCGTCGAAGAGCGCGGCAAGCGCAAGCGCGGCTACAAGGAGCTGGTCGACATGGGCATCCTCGAGATCGAGGCGCTGACCTACATCCGCGGCCGCTCCATCCCGCGCCAGTACATGATCGTCGACGAGGCCCAGAACCTCACTCCGCATGAGATCAAGACCATCATCACCCGGGCCGGGGAGGGGACCAAGATCGTCCTCACCGGCGACCCCTACCAGATCGACAACCCCTATGTCGATTCGGCCAGCAACGGCCTGACCTACGTGGTCGAGAAGTTCAAAAACGAGGAGATCGCCGGCCACGTCACCCTGACCAAGGGGGAGCGCTCCATCCTTGCCGAACTGGCGGCCAACCTCCTCTAGTCCCATGCTGACGCTCTGCATCGAAACCTCCTGCGACGAGACCGCCGCCGCAGTCATCGGCGACGGCCGGACGATCCTCGCCAACATCGTCGCCTCGCAGGTCGACGTCCACGCCCGCTACGGCGGGGTGGTGCCGGAACTGGCCTCGCGCAAGCACGTCGAGGCCCTGCCGGTGGTCATCGACGAGGCTCTGCAGGTCGCCGGGATCACTCTCGAGCAGATCGAGGGCTTTGTCGTCACCCGCGGGCCCGGCCTCCTCGGCGCCCTGCTCACCGGCCTGGCCACCGCCAAGTCCATGGCCTGGGCGCTGGGTCGCCCGCTGGCCGCCGTCCACCACATGGAAGGGCACATTCTCGCGCCGCTGCTGGAAGGAGAGATCGACTTCCCTTTCCTGGCCCTGGCGGTCTCCGGCGGCCACACCCACCTCTACCGGGTCGACGGCATCGGCCGCTACCGGATCCTCGGCCAGACCCTCGACGATGCCGCCGGCGAGGCCTACGACAAGGTCGCCAAGCTCCTCGGCCTCGGCTATCCGGGCGGGGCCGTCATCGACCGCCTGGCCGCCCAGGGGGATCCCAAGGCCATTCGCTTCCCCCGCCCGATGCTCCACAAGGGCGGCTTCGACTTCAGCTTCAGCGGCATCAAGACCGCAGTCCTCCAGGAGGTCGGCAGCCCCCCCGGGGAACTCGGCGAGCGGCGCCTGGCCGATCTGGCCGCCGGCTTTCAGGCCGCAGTCGTCGAGGTGCTCACCGCCAAGACCCTGGCCGCCGCCGCCAGCGAAGGGCTGACGCGTATCGTCGTGGCCGGCGGGGTGGCCTGCAATCGCGGCCTGCGCCAGCGCTTCGCCGCACTGGCCGGACCCGCCGGGGTGACCGTGCACTTCCCCAGCCCCTCGCTGTGCGGTGACAACGCGGCGATGCTCGGCGTCGCCGGGGATTTCTATCTCCACCGGGGGCGGAGCGCCGCCGCCGACCTCGAGCCCCTGGCCAGCTGGTCCCTGGCCGCGGCCGATCGCCCATGAATCATCGACCGCGCAAGCGTTTCGGGCAGAACTTTCTGCGCGCCCCCCATGTGGTCGAGCAGATCGTCGCCGCCGCGCAGATCACCCCCGGCGAGCGCGTGCTGGAGATCGGCCCCGGCGAGGGGGTGCTCACCGACCGCCTGCTGGCCGCCGGGGCGCAGGTCACGGCCTGCGAAATCGACCGCGACCTGGCTGCGGCCTTAACGGCGCGCAACCATCCCGCGCTCTGCGTGCACTCCGGCGACATCCTCCGCGCCGACTGGCCGGCGCTGCTCCCCGCGCCCCCCTACACCCTGGTCGCCAATCTTCCCTACAATATTTCCAGCCAGGTGGTCTTCGCGGTCCTCGATCAGCGCAGCCTGTTCACCCGCCTGGTGCTGATGTTCCAGAAGGAGGTCGGCGACCGCCTGCTGGCAGGGGCGGGCAGCCGCGACTACGGGATCCTCTCGGTGCTGGTGCAGAACTGGTACTCGGTCACGCGGGTGGTCAAGGTGCCGCCGGGCTGCTTCTTCCCGCCGCCCAAGGTCGATTCAGTGGTCCTGCGCTTCGAGCCGCGCCCCGTGCCGTTGGCCCCGGTGGAGGATGAGGCGGCTTTCCGCCGCCTGGTCAAGGCGGTCTTCGCCCAGCGCCGCAAGACTCTGCGCAACGCCCTGCTCGGCGCCGGCTATCCGGCGGCGATCATCGCCCCGGCGCTTGCCGGACTCGGCCTCGATCCCGGCTGCCGCGGCGAAACCCTCGACATTCCCCGCCTCGCCGCCCTAACCGCCGCTCTTGCCGCGGCCGGCTTTTGTCTGGACAGCCCCGCGGGGCTGGGCTAAAATTTCCGTCCACCAGCGACAGGAGTGAACGTGAGCCCTCACCGCCGCAAGCGCCGGACCATCCCAGAACTGCAGTCCATGAAGAGTCGCGGCGAGAAGATCGCCGTACTGACGGCCTACGATTACCCGTTGGCGCGCATCCTCGACCAGGTCGGCATCGACATGCTGCTGGTCGGCGATTCTGCGGGCTCGGTGGTGGCCGGCTACGATTCGACGCTGCCGGTGACCATGGAGGAGATGCTCTACCACACCCGCGCAGTGGCCCGGGCCGTCACTCACGCCCTGATCGTGGCCGACATGCCCTTCCTCTCCTACCAGGTGGACCTGGCCGAGGCCCGTCGCAACGCCGGCCTGCTGGTCAAGGAGGGGGGCGCCCAGGCGGTCAAGCTCGAGGGCGGAGTGCACGTGGCCGAGACCATCCGCGCCATCGTCGCCATGGATGTGCCGGTGGTCGGCCACATCGGCCTGACTCCCCAATCGATTCACCGCATGGGCGGCTACAAAATCCAGGGGCGCGAAGAGGCCCAGGCCGAGCAGCTCCTCGAGGATGCCCGGGCGGTCTGCGAGGCCGGTGCCTGCGCCCTGGTCCTCGAGGGGATCCCCGCCGCCCTGGCCGCCCGGATCACCGCGGAAGCCCCGATTCCGACCATCGGCATCGGCGCCGGGGCGGCCTGTGACGGCCAGGTCCTGGTCATTCACGACATCCTCGGCCTGTGCGAGAAGTATTCGCCCAAGTTCGTCAAACGCTATGCCGATCTCGACACGCCGATCCGCGAAGGAGTCGCCGCCTACATCCGCGAGGTCAAGGACGGCACCTTCCCCGGCCCCGAGCACAGTTTCTAGCCGCCATGCACATCATTTCCGAGCTCGCCGAGATGCAGAGCAGCTGCCTGATGGCCCGTCAGGCCGGCAGGACGATCACCTTCGTCCCGACCATGGGCTACCTGCACGAGGGCCACGCCACCCTGCTGCGCGAAGGGCGCCGGCGCGGCGACCTGCTGGCCCTGTCGATTTTCGTCAACCCCACCCAGTTCGGCCCCAATGAGGACCTTTCCCGCTACCCGCGGGATTTTGCCCGCGATGAGGCGATCGCCCGGGAGTGCGGCGTCGACCTGCTCTTCTACCCGACCCCGGAGACCATCTATCCCCCGGGCTACAGCACCTGGGTCGAGGTCGCCGGAGCGCTCACCGAAGTCCTCGAGGGCGCCTGCCGCCCCGGGCACTTCCGCGGCGTGGCCACGGTGGTCGCCAAGCTCTTCCTGATCGTCCAGCCGCACCTGGCCGTCTTCGGCTGCAAGGATTTCCAACAGCTGGCGGTGATCCGCCGCATGACCGCCGACCTCAACCTGCCGGTGGAGATCGTCGGCGTGCCCACCGTCCGCGAGGCCGACGGCCTGGCCATGAGCTCGCGCAACGTCTACCTCTCCGCTGCCGAGCGCGAGCAGGCCCTGGTCCTGTCGCGGGCCATCGCCGCCGCCCGGCGGATGGTCGGCGAGGGCGTTGGCGAGGTGGCCGCCATCCTTGCCGAGCTGCGCCGGATGGTGGGCGAACAGCCGGCGGCGCGCATCGACTATCTCGAGATCCGCCACCAGGGAACCCTCGCCGGACAGGAGACCGTCGACGGCGACTCGGTCCTGCTCCTTGCCGTGTTCGTCGGCACCACCCGGCTGATCGACAACGCCCTGCTTCTCTCTTGAGCGCCCCAGACATGCCCCTTTCCGCGGAAACCGCCCGGGCCACCCTCGACAATCTCTACCGGATCTTCACCGTCCCCGAAGCCCGCGACTCGACTCTGGGCGCCATCGACCGCGAGATCACCGACGATCTGGCCGGCTTCCTGCAGACCCACATCGTCGCCCTGGAGCGCAGCCTCGAGGACATCGAGGCCGACTTCTCCACGGCGCAGATCCCCGAAGAGCCGACGTTCGTCTCCTCCTACACCGAGTTCGTCAAGGAGAAGCTGGTCGCCCAGTCGGTGCATACCGCCGCGCCCGGTTTCATCGGCCATATGACCTCGGCGCTCCCTTACTTCATGCTGCCGCTGTCGCGGATCATGACCGCGCTCAACCAGAATACCGTCAAGGTCGAAACCTCCAAGGCCTTCACCCCCCTGGAGCGCCAGGTTTTGGCCATGCTTCACCGCCTGGTCTATGGCGGCGACGAAGAATTCTACACCCGCTGGATGCACGACAGCCGGCACGCCCTCGGCGCTTTCTGCTCCGGCGGGACCATCGCCAACCTCACCGCCCTGTGGGTGGCGCGCAACCGGCTGCTCGCCCCGCGCGGCGCGTTCCGCGGCATCGCCCAGGAGGGGCTGGCCGGCGCCCTGCGCCATTACGGCTGGGACGGGGTGGCGGTGCTGGTCTCACGGCGCGGCCACTACTCCCTGGGCAAGGCCGCCGACCTCCTCGGCATCGGCCGCGACAACCTGGTGATGATCGACGCCGATGCCGACAACCGCATCGACCTCGACGCACTCAGGGATCGTTGCCAAAAGCTTGCCGATGCCAACATCCGTCCGCTGGCCCTGGTCGGCATCGCCGGGGCCACCGAGACCGGCAACGTCGACCCCCTCAACGAGCTGGCCGACCTGGCCGCGGAACTCGGCTGCCACTTTCATGTCGATGCCGCCTGGGGGGGGCCGACCCTCTTCTCGGCGCGGCACCGCCATCTGCTCTCCGGCATCGAGCGCGCCGATTCGGTGACCATCGACGCCCACAAGCAGCTCTACGTGCCCATGGGGGCGGGGATGGTGGTCTTCAAAGATCCTACCGCCCAGTCGGCCATCGAGCACCACGCCGCCTACATTCTCCGTCACGGCTCCAAGGATCTCGGCAGCCATACCCTCGAGGGCTCGCGCCCCGGCAAGGCCATGCTGGTCCACGCCGGACTGTCGATCATCGGTCGCAAGGGCTACGAACTGCTCATCGACCTGGGCATCGCCCGGGCCCGCACCTTTGCCGAGATGATCCGCCGTCACCCCGACTTCGAACTGACCAGCATCCCGGAACTCAACATCCTCACCTACCGCTACTGCCCGCGGGAACTCCAGGAGCGCCTGCCGCGCATGTCCAACCCGCAGCGCGAGCGCATCAACACCCTGCTCGACCAGGTCAACCAGCTGCTGCAAAAGCTCCAGCGCGAGGCCGGCAAGACCTTCGTCTCGCGCACCCGGCTGCGCGTCCCGGCCCAGAACGGCCAGGAGCTTACCGTGCTGCGCGTGGTCCTGGCCAACCCGCTGACCACCGACGAGGTCCTGGCCGCGGTCCTCGACGAGCAGTGCGCCATCGCCTGCCAGCAGGAAGTGGCCGCCCTGCTCGAGCACATCACGGCCCTCGGCGCCGAATCCGCCGCAGGCTCCCTGTAAGTGACTGCCTCCCCGGTCACTCTCCACCGCTCCCGCTACCTGCTGCCGATCACTGCGCCGCTGCTTGAAGACGGCGCGCTGCTGGTCGCCGGTTCGCGCCTGCTGGCGGTCGGCAGCTACCGCGACCTGGCCCCCCTGGCCGGCGACGCAGACCTTGTCGACTACGGCGAGAGCGTCATCCTCCCGCCGCTGGTCAATGCCCACACCCACCTCGAACTCACTCACTTCCCGGCCTGGGCCGCGGCAGCAGGGGAAGTGGCCCCCCCCGCAGACTTCGTCGGCTGGATCGAGCGGATGATCCGCATCCGCCGTGCACTCCCCGCCGACGCGCCCGGCATTTCCCTCGCCGAGGGTTTGAGGGCCAGCCTGCGCGCCGGCACCGGGGCAGTCGGCGACATCCTCACCACGCTCTCCGCCGCCGGGGGTTACCAGGGGAGCCTGCTCTCCGGCACGGTGTTCTGCGAAGTCCTGGGCGTCGACAGCGGCCGGGTCGCCGCCCGCCTCGACGAGATCACCCCCCTGCTTGGCCAGCCCCCTGCGGCGCGCCTGGGCTGGGGACTGTCGCCGCACGCCCCCTATACGCTCAGCGGCGCGACCCTTGCCGCCGCCAGTCACTTCGCCGCCGCCCACGCTTTGCCGCTGGCCGGTCACTGGCGCGAAACTGTCGAGGAGCAGGCTTTCCTTGCCGAATCCGGTGGGCCGCTGGCCGAGCGCCTCTATCCCCTGGCCGGCTGGGCGCTGCCGGCCGCGCCGGTCCCCTGGGGGGCGCCGGCCGCCTATCCGCCGGGGAGCCTGCTGATCCACGGCGTGCATGCCGGTGAGCAGGATGTGGCTGAACTGGCCGCCCGCGGCCAGCGCGTGGTCCTCTGCCCGCGCTCCAACAGCCTCTTCGGCCGCGAGCGGGCGCCGCTGCGCGCCTATCTCCGCCACGGCGTTCCCCTGGCCCTGGGCACCGACAGCCTGGCCAGCGCGCCCTCGCTGTCAGTCTGGGAGGAACTGGCCTTCGCCCGGCAATGGCACGCTGGAGTTCTCTCCCCCGGGCACTGGCTGGAGATCGCCACCCTCGGCGGTGCCCGGGCTCTGGGGGGCAGGGCGCAGTCGGGCGGGCTCGAGGCGGGGAGGGGGGCGAGTTTCCAGGTCGTCGGCATACCAGCGGGGGCCGTCGCCGGAACTCTGGGCGAGGCCCTGGCAGAGGCTGGCGCCGCCATCGAGGTGAGGGGCCTGATCCTCGCTGGGGTAAACGCCTTGCCGGCAGGCTGTCCACCGCTTATAATGAGGAATACTCGAGTGCAGAGAGTTTAAGCGTGTCCAGACTGTCCAGCCAGATCAACAAGTATTTCCTCACCGGGCTGATCGTCCTCGGCCCCCTGGCCCTGACCGTTCTGGTCGTGCAGTGGTTTGTCGGCACTCTCGACGGGCTGATCCTCGGGTTGCTCCCCGAGGCGGTTCATCCCCGCGGCTTGTTCGGTATGGACATCCCGGGCTTCGGCCTGGTCGGGACGCTGGTGCTGGTCCTTGTGGTCGGCATGCTGATGTCGAACATTTTCGGCCGGACCCTGGTCAGCTACTCCGAGTGGCTCTTCAGCCATACTCCGGGAATCAAGGGGGTTTACCAGCTCTTCAAGCAGGTCACCGATACTCTGCTCAGACAGGACAAGTCCGGTTTCCGCAAGGCGGTCCTGGTCGAGTACCCACGCCGCGAGATGTGGACGGTGGCCTTTCTCACCGGGACGGTCGGCGGCGAGCTGCGGCGCCGCCTGGGGCAGGGGCTGGTCAGCGTCTACGTGCCGACCACTCCCAACCCGACCTCCGGTTTTTACCTGCTGCTCCCCCACGATCAGGTCAGGGAACTCGATATGTCGGTGGATGAAGCCTTCAAGCTGGTCGTATCCGTCGGCATGGTCGCTCCCCCCGACCGCTCTGCGGCGACCCTCGGCGAGGAGGATGGCGTATGATCGAGGAGGTTGGCACGGTTGTCGAGGTGCGCGCCCCCGGCGTGGTCATCGTGCGCTGCGAGAAGCACAGCATGTGCGGGCACTGCGCCTCCTCCGCCCTCTGCCACCTGGGCAGCGACGGCCAGGTCCGCCTGGTCGAAGCCGGCAATCCCCTCGGTGCGTCGGTCGGCGAGCAGGTCCGGGTCGCGGTGAGCACCCGTGCCTTCCTCCAGTCGGCGCTGGTCCTCTACGGGGTGCCGCTGTTTGGCCTCCTGCTGGGGGCCGTGGGCGGCAACTTCCTTGGTCCGCGGCTCTATCCCGGGGTTGCCGCCGATCTCTACGCCGCCGGCAGCGCCATGACGCTGCTGGTGGCCAGCTTCGTGTCGATCCGCCTGCTCAGCCGTCGGCTCCCCGCCGAGGCCTTTCGCCCGCAGATCGTGGCTATCCTCGATGACGACCGGCGCTGAGCCGGCCGTCATTCCTTCTCCTCGCACTAACGGTTGTCTCGATGGGTATCAAGCTGATCGCCAGCAATAAAAAAGCCTGGCACGACTTTTTTATCGACGAGGTCTACGAGGCCGGCCTGGTCCTGCAGGGGACCGAGGTCAAGTCGCTGCGCCTGGGGCATGTCAGCCTCAAGGAAGCCTACTGCCGGATCCGCAACGGCGAGATCTTCATCGAAAACATGAACATCCTCCCCTACGAGCAGGGCAACCGGGAAAATCACGATCCGCTGCGGGTCCGCAAACTGCTGCTGCACAATGCCGAGATCGCCAAGCTGACCCGCAAGGCCGAGGAGAAGGGGCTGACCCTGGTCCCGACCAAAATCTACTTCAAGGACAGCCGCGCCAAGCTGGAGATCGGCGTGGCGCGCGGCAAGAAGCTCTACGACAAGCGCGAGACCTTAAAGCGCAAGCAGTTCGAGCGGGAGGCGGATCGGGCGGTGCGCGACCGCTCTGCCTGAGAGACGCCTGAAAAACTGCTGCGGAGGCCAGCTGCGGCGTTGCGCAATTTGAAAAAAATCCGTGGTTGTGCGATACTCAGAAGGTAGATTACCAGCAACCAACAACCAGTAGCCATCAACGGTTTTTAAGGGGGTGCCCAGGTTTCGACGGGGATCAGAAGCGCAGGTTGCATGCCGGAGTGGGCTGGCTCCGTAACAAGCCCAACTTAATAAACGCCGACAACGACGTTCATTACGCTCTGGCGGCTTAATTGCCGCCACGTTTCCAGGGCTGATCGCCCGCTTCGGATCTGGAAACGTCACTAATGCGGGCTAGCACCGGTCAGTGCCTGTGGGGCCGGAGCGAAATTCAGCAGGCTCGCCCGAAAGGGATCCCGTCCGCGGGAGACCCTAGGGTTAATTTAAAACGCGGACTAAGCATGTAGACGCCTGACGTAGACGGTTTTCGGACGCGGGTTCGATTCCCGCCACCTCCACCATTTGAAAAAAGACAACCCGTCTCCCTGGGGTCATTCTCCGGGGTGACGGATTTTCTTTTTCCCCTTGTTTCTAAA
>CAYQLP010000006.1:0-21652 GCA_964418505.1 uncultured Geobacteraceae bacterium
CGCGCGCCGACCTCGACGTGATCATGATCGCCCCCAAGGCCCCCGGCCACACGGTGCGCTCCGAGTTCGTGCGCGGCGGCGGCATCCCCGACCTGGTGGCGGTCTTCCAGGACGCCTCGGGGACGGCCCTCAACGTGGCGCTCTCCTACGCCAGCGCCATCGGCGGCGGGCGCACCGGGATCATCCTCACCACCTTCAAGGACGAGACCGAGACCGACCTCTTCGGCGAGCAGGCCGTGCTCTGCGGCGGCGCCGTCGAGCTGGTCAAGGCCGGCTTCGAAACGCTGGTGGAAGCGGGCTACTCCCCGGAGATGGCCTACTTCGAGTGCCTCCACGAACTCAAGCTGATCGTCGACCTGATGTACGAGGGCGGCATCGCCAACATGAACTACTCGATCTCCAACAACGCCGAGTACGGCGAGTACGTCACCGGCCCCAAGGTGATCAACGACGAGAGCCGCAAGGCGATGAAGGAGTGCCTGGCCAACATCCAGAACGGCCAGTACGCCAAGCGCTTCATCCTCGAGGGGCAGGCCAACTACCCGGAGATGACCGCCCATCGCCGCCTCAACGCCGCCCACCCGATCGAGCAGGTCGGCGAGAAGCTGCGCGCGATGATGCCCTGGATCACCAAGAACAAGATCGTCGACAAGGCCAAGAACTAGGTGAAGAACCGCAACACGCTCTTTGCCCGCGAGGGCTACCCGTTCATCGGCGGCTTCGCCCTGCTCACGGCGGTCCTCGCCATGTTCTGGTGGCCGGCCGCCATCCCGGGGCTGCTGCTGACCGTCTTCACCGGCTGGTTCTTCCGCAACCCGGAGCGGACGGCGCCCCCCGGCGAGCAGCTGGTGATCGCCCCCGCCGACGGCCGGGTGATCTTCATGGGCCCGGTGGATGAGCCGCGCTGCGGCGGGGCGGCGACCAAGATCAGCATCTTCATGAACGTCTTCAACGTGCACGTCAACCGGGCCCCGGTGAGCGGTACGGTGACCGACCGCTTCTACAACCCGGGGCGCTTCCTCAACGCTGCCCTCGACAAGGCCTCGCTGGAGAACGAGCAGTGCGGCCTGGTGGTGCGCACCGACAAGGGGACCCCGGTGATGTTCGTGCAGATCGCCGGGCTGATCGCCCGGCGCATCGTCACCTACCCGCAGGTCGGCGACCGCCTCGAGCGCGGCTGCCGCTACGGGCTGATCCGCTTCGGTTCGCGGGTCGACGTCTACCTGCCGGCCGGGGCCACGGTCAGCGTCGCCCTCGGCCAGCTGACCTGCGCGGGCGAAACGGTTCTCGGAGAACTCCCCTGATGAGCGACAACGGCGGGCGCAGCGAAAACCTGCGGCGCGGAGTCTACATCCTCCCCAACCTGCTGACCACCGGCAGCCTCTTCGCCGGCTTCTACAGCATCGTCGCCACCATGAACGGCAACTTCCTGGTGGCCGGCTGGTTCGTGCTGGTGGCGGCGGTCTTCGACGGCCTCGACGGCAAGGTGGCGCGGCTGACCAACACCACCAGCAAGTTCGGCGTCGAGTACGACTCCCTCGCCGACTTGGTCGCCTTCGGCGTCGCCCCCGGGCTGATGATGTACGCCTGGGCCCTCAAGCCCTTCGGCAAGCTCGGCTGGCTGGCGGGCTTCCTCTACGTGGTCTGCGGCGCCCTGCGCCTGGCGCGCTTCAACGTGCAGGTCACCACCGTCGAGTCCAAGCGCTTCGTCGGCCTGCCGATCCCCGCCGCGGCCGGGATGGCGGCCTCCCTGGTGATCTTCTTCCACCACATGGGCGGGACCGGGACGATCAAGAAGGTCTCGGTCCTGCTGCTGATCTACGTGCTGGCCGGGCTGATGGTCAGCAACATCCGCTTCTACGCCTTCAAGGATCCGGAACTGGTGCGCCGCCAGCCGTTCGGTTTCCTGGTGGTGGCGATCATCTTCATCATCGTGGTGGTCGCCCAGCCCGAGGTGATGCTCTTCTCGATCGCCTGCGCCTATGTCGTTTCCGGCCCGCTGGGCAGCCTGATCGGTCGCCTGCGCGGGCGGTCCAAGTCCGTTCCGCCGGCCTGACCCCGCCTCATCCGCCCGCGGGCGGCACTTTCATGCCATGATCGATCATCACTGCCATCTGCTCCCCGGCTTCGATGACGGCCCCGCCACTCTCGAGGTGGCGCTGGTCATGGCCCGCGGCCTGGCCGATTTCGGCTTCTCGGTCGTCCACTGCACCCCCCACTGCATCGCCGGTCATTACGAATTCTCCCCAATGGAAGTCCGTGCCGCGGTCGCCGCCCTGCAGGGGGAGCTCGACAAGGCGGGGATTCCCCTGCGCCTGCGGGCGGGGATGGAGTACTACCTCGACGAGCATTTCGCCCGCTTCGCGGCGAACCTTCTCCCCCTGGGCGAGTCGCGGCTGGTCCTCTGCGAGGCCCCGCCGATGGCCATCCCCGAGGTGGTGGCGGAACAGCTCGGACGGATCGTCGCTGCCGGCTGGCTCCCTCTGGTCGCCCACCCGGAACGCACCGAGCCGGTGTGGCGGATGCTCGAAGCGCAGCATCGCGCAGCTTTTGAGGAGGAGGCCGACGATTTGGACGATGCGAACGGAGCTGCCGAGGAGGTCGCGCCCCCGCGCCGCTCCTTCTGGCAGCGCTGGTTCCTCCCCGCCGCCGGCACTCCGCGCCCTGCCGGGACCCTGTCCGTCCCTGTGCCGGGCTTTCCCCCCGGCACGCACTTCCAGGGCAACCTCGGCTCCTTTGCCGGCTTTTACGGCCCGCTTCCGCAGCGCCGCGCCTACGAACTGCTGCAGCGCGGCGTCTACCACTGCCTGGCCTCCGACCTCCACGACCCGTATTTCATCCCCAATTGCCTCGAGCCGGCCGCCGTCCGCCTCGAGGCCAACCCGGCCCTGCGCAGGCTAGCGGATTTTATCGCGCCGGGCGGGGAGGCGGGGGAAGGGCAGGTGGCGTTTCGGTGAAGAGGCGTTTTTCGTCCGTTCCGGGCGCAAAAACGGCACGCAGAGCGGCCGGTCCCCGCACATCAATGATGCAATTGGCAGCGCAGTCGTGTAGAATAAACTTCTGGCATAGACAAAAATGAAATTTCCTCTGCCGGTACGGGAGTTGCATGATTCGTGATCTAGTACCCCCGGAGGTCCGGATGAGGCAAGGCTCCCGAACTTCCACGGGCTTTACCCTGATCGAACTGATCGTCACCATGGCGGTGCTGTCCATCGTCCTGGCCATCGCCGCCTACAGCTTCAAGGACCTGCTCTTCAAGGGCAGGGTGACCTCGGCGGCCAACGAGCTGGTCGGCGCCCTCAACCTGGCGCGCAGCGAGGCGGTGACGCGAGGGCGGCCAGTGGTCGTTGCCCGCATCGGCTCAGGCAGCAGTTGGGCGGGGGGGTGGAACGTGTTCGTCGATACTAACGACAACGGTACACTCGACAGCGGTGAAGTCGAACTGCGCATCTTTCCCGCGCTGCGTGGCGGGGTCACGGCGACCGGATCGGGTAGCCTGGCCAGGGTGAGTTACAGGAATACCGGCTTTGCCGCGCTGTCGGCCGATGCCGTGATCACCATCGCCAACTCGGCGAAAACCGTCAATGTGCAGATTTCCAAAAACGGCCGGGTCAGAACGGTAAACTGATGAGTCGTGCCATGCCCTCCCGCACAGCCTCCGGCAACGCCGGCTTTTCCCTGGTCGAGCTGCTGGTCACCGTGCTGATCCTCGCCATCGGCCTGCTCGGCCTGGCCGGACTGCAGGCCCGCGGCCTGCGCGATAACAAGGGCGCCCTGCTGCGCTCCCAGGCCGTGCAGTGCGCCCAGGATATCCTCGACCGTATGCGCGCCAACCGTGATGCGGCCCTGAACGGTGCCTATCATCTTGACCTCGGCGAAGACCCTTCCGGAAGCGGCGTCCCCTTCGATGACCTGACTCAGTGGAAGGCGAACCTGGCAGCCCTGCTTCCTGCCGGCAACGGCTCGATCGCCGTGGCTTCCGGTGCGGTGACGGTGGTCATTAACTGGACGGAGGCGGCCCGGGCCGGGGCCGGCAGCGCCGCCGGCGAAGCCCAGTCGATTACGGTTGTGAGCCGCCTATGAAATCATCCCCGAAAAGCTGCCGGGGCTCCGCTGGGATCGGCATCGTCGAACTGCTGGTCGCCATGGCGGTCAGCCTGATCCTGCTTGGCGGCATCTACGTCACCTTCGTCGGCAGCACCCGCACCAGCGCCTACACCGACCAGCTGTCCCGCATGCAAGAAAATTCCCGTTTCGCCATGCATGTGCTGAGGCAAAGAGTCCTGGGTGCCGGCTACATGGGATGCGCGCAGGACGCTGGGGCCTTTACCAATACGCTCAACGATCCTTCAGCATTCTCCTATAATTTCGGGCAGACGATATACGGTCTGGAAGCTGCCGGATCAGCCTGGAGCGATAGCACTGGCCAGGTCAGTCCGACGACAGCTCTCGGCCTCACCTCACCGTTGGCTGGCAATGATATTGTCGTTGTGCGCGAAGTCTCAGATGATCTTGAATTGGTCACCATAGAAAGACAGACGAACAATTCGGCTGACCTGAAGATCACTCCGGGGACGACGGGCTTTGTCGACGGTGACATCCTGATGGTATCCGACTGCCAGTACACCACGGTCTTCCAGGTGACCAACTATACGGCTAGTAACGGCAATGTCGTGCATAATGCCGGTACCGCGACCATTCCTCCTGGCAATTCAACTATGGATCTCGGGCATTCTTTTGCCGTAGGGGCACAAATCGTCCGGCCGCAGAGAGTGGTTTTTTATCTGGCGGGCAATCCTGCGGGCAGCCCGTCCCTGTACCGCAGGGTCAACCAAAGAACCCCGGAGGAACTTGTCGAAAACGTCGAACTCATGCAGGTTCTATATGGTGTCGATAGCGACGGCGACCTCGACGTAGACCAGTACATAACTGCCGCAGACGTTGATGACTGGTCCGAGGTTGTTGCCGTGCGCATCGGCCTGCTGGTGCGGTCTGAAGTCATTCCCGGGCTGGAGGCACCTTCTGCGACTAGCTACGATGTCGATGGTGATGGTACCTCCGATTTCAGCGACCCTGGCGATAAGCGCCTGCGCCTGGTTGTCAGCGGTACCATGGGCCTTAGGAACCGGTTGAGATAGGCCACGCAATGAGCAAGAGGATCTACAAGGCGAGCGAGCGGGGCGCGGTGCTGGCTACCGCGCTGGTGCTGCTGGTGGTGCTAACCCTGCTCGGCATCCTGGCCATGCAGAGTTCCACCCTCCAGGAGCGCATGGCCGGCAACCTCCAGCAGGAAGACCTCGCGTTCGAGGCCGCCGAGGCTGGGCTGCGCGACGCCGAAGCCTGGCTGAACGGCACGGCGGTCCTGCCGTCCTTTAACGGCAGTAACGGATTGTACCCTGCACTCACCCCAGACCAGTTGAAGGCCCTGAACTGGAGCAGCGTGGCGCGCACCTATCAAGGACTTTCCGGAGCCCCGGCGCCAAATCCTACGCCCACCTACATCATCGAACGCGTCGATGACTGCATCGACCTCAATCCCAATGACTCGGTCAAGGCTGGTACACAGAACCTCTGCGACTACAACATGTACCGGATCACCAGTCGTGGGACCAACGCCAGCGGCACCAGCATGGCTACGCTGCAGACGACGTTCCTGCGCTAGGTTGAGTCCAGGGCTAACTATACGAAGTCGTTGCAGTTCCAAGCCAATCACAGGCCGGTAAGGAGGCTGAATGTGAAAGCCGACAGAATGCCGAAAATGTACTTTGTTAAATTCAAGTGTAGTCTGATCATTACAATCTGTTTTCTTGTTTTGGGTTTAACGACGGCCGCACGGGTCGGTGCTGCAACGACTACGTCCATGTATCCCCAGTCCGTAAGTTCTTCAAGTTGGTCTTACACGCGAACATCTCTGGTCGCGGCCCTAGCCAGCAACGACTCCAACTACGCTTACGAAGACATCGGCAACGGATCAGAAAGTGGATATCTCTATGCAGGGGATTTTCGTTTCTCTGTCCCCGCCGGAGCTACAATCAACGGAATTACCGTTGAAATCAGAAAATATGCAGAAAGGAGCGTTCTGCAGGATAATACTGTGCAATTGGTCAAGGTCGGAACAACTCGGGTCGGCAGCAACCGCGGGCTTACAAACAGTGACTGGAATGAAGATGAGGAGACTGTGACCTATGGAGGGCCCACTGATCTTTGGGGGACATCCTGGACATCCAGTGATGTCAACGCCCCAAGTTTTTCAGTCGCCCTCAAGGTCGACAACACCTCGTCGAGAAGCGATAGAAAGGCCTATGTTGACTACATCAGGGTCAAAGTAAGCTATACCGCTGCAATCGTAGATTCGGTTCCTCCAGCCGTCAGTACGTTTACCAGTTCCTCCACGTCTCCGAGTCGTGCGACTTCGATTACCTACGCACTGACCTTCAACGAGAGGGTCGATGGGGTCGAGGGCGAGGACTTTATTAATGCTGGCACAGCAACCGGCTGTACTTTTACACCAGCGTCTTCCTCGGTTGCCGGCAGCACGCCACTCACAGTTACCGTCACCGATTGCTCCGATACTGGCACGCTCATACCCGTTCTGACGGCCGACAGTGTCGCGGATGCTGCCGGTAACAGTGGTCCTGCCTCGGTTTACACTGCGACTACTACCCTGACTCTCGACCGTGAGGTGCCTTGGGTCAGCTATTTCAATACCACGGCTACCTCGCCGAATAATTCAACGACGATCACCTACAACCTGACCTTCAGCGAAAACGTCACCGGGATATCTTCAGGTGACTTCAGTAACTCCGGGACGGCGACAGGTTGCTCCTTCAGCCCGTCGGCCAGCACGGCCACCGGGGGTACCCCGATTACCCTGACCATTACCAACTGCTCGGCCACCGGTACCCTCCGTCCCCGCCTGGCGGGCAACGGAGTAACGGATGCGGCGGGGAACACCGGACCGGCGGAGGCCGCAGACGCTTACACGACCTTGACTCGCGGCAATCCAAGTGATGTTTCTATTGCCTCGGAGCCTCTCTTCCTGGCCTCCTACCCGAAGCCCAACATCATTCTCCTGCTCGACACGTCCGGGTCGATGACAACCAATAATTTCGGGGCCGTAACGCGTTTTAAGGCAGCTCAAAACGCCGCCTCGCTGCTGGTCGATAAACTCACCGGAAAACCGGTTCGGCTGGGCCTGGTGACTTTCAATGGCGAGAGTGGCGGGGCGCTCAAGTCTGCTCCAGCGGATATGGACTTGAGCGACAGCTATCCTGCCAACCTGAAAAGAATTGTGAACGGATTGTCGGCCAGCGGCTATACTCCACTCGCGGAAGCGTTGGTTGGCATCGGCAACTATCTTTCTACCGGATGTACAGGAGCCTGTCTGTTAACTCTCAAGAGGGGTACCGCGTCTGAATATCAGGCGGAGCGGAGTGCCGTCTTCAGCCTGGGACTCCTAAACGCCGGATCTACTGCTCCAATTACCTCTGACTGTCAGTTGAATTTTGTCATCGCCCTGACCGATGGTCGTCCCAATAAGGACCGTAATATTTCAGTGCCTTTGCGCAACTATATAGGTGATTGCCCGTCAAAATGCGATGCCACGCCGACAGTTGAAAGCCGGGAGGGAGATATCCCGGGAGGACCATTGACCACGACCACCTACAAGAATGGCACGCAAATCGGTAGAAGCTACGAAGACTACGGCAGCGACTACATTGATGATGTGACAGCGGCCCTCTACGATATTGATCTGCGGCCGTCTGACAGTCGTTGGATCAATAACATATCGACCTACATTGTCGGCTTCGGTTCCGACTTGACCGTTGATGACCCTTTGATGGTTTCCGCCGCTGGCTACGGACGGGGAACATATAAGCACGCAGGGAGCGAGTCTGAGCTGGCCCAGTCGTTGCTTGACGATGCTGTCTCTATTGCCGCTGTAACTGCCACGGCATCATCGCTGGCCACGAACTCGACGCGCCTGATTGGTGATGTCCTCCTCTACCAGGCCAAATTTAACAGTGCTGACTGGAGTGGACAGCTTCTTGCCTACCCGATCAACAGCGACGGTAGCGTCGACTATTCTAGTCCGAGATGGAACACCGATGCCGGAGGTAAAATCCCCTCATCGGCCGACCGAAAGATTTTTACCCATAACGGCTTAACCGGCGTTCCTTTCCTGTTCGACAGTCTCAGTGCCACCATGAAGGGACTGCTCATGGCCTCCGGTGAAAGCAGCGACAGCAAGGCGCGACAACGGCTCTCTTGGCTACGTGGTGACCAGACCTATGAAGTTGGTAATGCCAATGGGTATCTGCGCAAACGTACTAAAATCCTCGGTGACATCGTGAACTCGGATCCACTGGTAGTTGGTGCCCAGAACTACAATTACGATAAATTGCCACCGGGTACTCCCGGACAGGCCGCCTATGCTGAATTTGCCGCCGGCCAGAAAAATCGGCAGCAGATGCTGTATATCGGGGGTAACGATGGGATGATGCATGCTTTCAATGCCCTGACCGGGGAAGAGAAGTTCGCCTACGTCCCGAGTGCTGTTTTCGCTAATCTGGCAAATTTGACCTCACCTGATTACATCCATAAGTATTTCGTCGACGGGAATTTTTTTGCAGGGGACGCCTACATCAATGGGGGTTGGAAGACGGTTCTGGTCGGCACTTTGGGGGCGGGCGGAAAGAGCGTGTTTGCTCTCGACATCACCAATCCGGTCAGTCAGGACGGTACGGTAAGCTTTACCCAGGCTAACGTTTTGTGGGAGTTCACTGATACGGATCTTGGCTATACCTTTGGCCAGCCGACGGTTGTTTTCTTGCCCACCGGGCAGTGGGCGGCGGTTTTCGGCAATGGTTATGGCAGCACCGGCGGGGCAGCTTATCTTTATGTTGTCGACCTGGCGACCGGTGCTCTGATCAAGAAAATCAAGGCAGGAGATACCACAGAGAGCGTGGCGAACGGCCTGTCGAGCCCTGCGCTGATTCTCAATCCCAGTCAAGAAGTTCAGTATGCCTACGCCGGTGATCTGCGTGGCAACCTGTGGAAGTTCGACTTGACTCATGCTAGCAACAACAGTCAGTGGAAAGTTGATTTTAGCGGCGAGCCTTTCTTCCGGACACTGCGTGGAGCTAGCGGTGCAATTCAACAGCCGATTACTGCTCCTTTGGAAATAGGAAGGCACGCCAACGGTGGTTACATGATCTACTTCGGTACGGGGAAGTACTTCATGAATAATGACAGTGTCACCACCTCAACCCAGTCTTTTTATGGATTGCGAGACAACGGCAGCCGGATTACAGCTACCGACCGTAGCACTCTGGTGGCCCAGACTATTCTGGCCGAGGGCGCTCTTGCCGGTATAAGCGGTGAGCAGCGTGTCGTTTCCGAAAATGAAGTTAATTGGGCGAGCAAGTTGGGCTGGTACCTCGACTTGACTCCAGGGGAAAGGGTTGTCACTGTGCCATTACTTCGTCTCGGCCGGGTGATCTTCTCAACCCTTATACCGGAGTCGAGCCCCTGTGTTGCAGGGGGCAGGGGCTGGATTATGGAACTCGATGCACAGGCGGGTATGAATCTTGGCTACTCGGTCTTCGACATCAACCAGGATAGGACTATCGATGCGTCCGATTACGTTTCTATCGGCGGCAAGCAATATGCCGTAAGCGGCAAGAAGTCTACAGTCGGTATTATCAAGACTCCGGTGGTCATCTCCGCAGGGAAAACGGAATTCAAGTACTCCGGCGGTTCGGAAGGAACCATTGAGGTGATCCGCGAAAAAGGCACTGACAGCGAGCAGTTAGGCCGCCGCTCCTGGCGAATCCTTCACTAAAAGGTCTATGCGTACGATGGGTACGGGAATGAGTCGAAGCAATAGAGGTTTCACCCTGGTCGAACTCGTGGTGGTCATCGGCATTTTGGCGATCCTGATCGGAATTGCCGTGCCGGTCTACTCGACCTACCGTATCCGGGCCAACCGTACCGAGGGGAAGGCGGCGCTGCTCGAGGCGGCGCAGTCAGCCGAGCGCTTTTTCGTCCGTAACAATACCTTTGAAGGCGCTTTTGATCCGGCGGAATGGAGTACCGAGCATTACTACACGATGAGTTACGTGGCGGATTCGGCGACGGAGTTCGAAATCACCGCCACTGCGACCGGGTCGCAGGCCGGCGATACTGACTGTGCCGTAATGACCATCAACCACAAGGGGGAGAAAGCTCCCGCCACCTGCTGGTAGGCCGTGCAGCGCCTGTACGTTCTCATCACGATTTTCGTCGTTCTGCTGGTGGTGTACATCGCTACCCTGCGTCCTACGCCGCCGCTGCAGCGCAGCGGCACCATTGATGCCGACACAACGACCGCAAACACTCCTCCCCTTGAGGCCCTGTCGCTTGCGGCGCCATCGGTGACGATTCTCCCCCGCCAGCCGGCCAGCGGTGACTGCCTGCGCGCCTATGTCAACGGCCAGGCGGCGGAGCGCGGGGTGCGCTGGTCCCTTGACGGCTTCGCCGCGCCGGCCGGGGAGGGCGGGCAGTTCTGCATCCCTGACGGCTCGCGCGGCCAGACCGTCAAGGCGATTTTCACCGACGCCGACGCCAGGGAGGGGAGCGCCACCGTGACGGTCGGCAATGCCCTCCCACGAATCGAGTCGGTGCGCCTGCAGGTCGTCGTGGTTGGCACGGAGAATTTTCTCGACTGCACCCCCGCGGTCCGCGAGGCGGATGGCGACCCGGTCACCCTGACCTTCACTTGGCTGGTCGACGGCCGGCCGCTGCCCGACGTGAACGCTGCGCGGCTGCCACTTGCCGGCATTGCCGCCGGCAGCCGCCTGCAGGTCGCCATCGTCCCCCACGACGGGCAGGCCCCCGGCCCGCGCTTCCTCTCCGAAGCCGTCCCGGTTCCCACCGGGCCGCCGCGCATCACTTCCCAGCCGCCGCTTCAGGCGACTCCCGAGCGCTTCACCTACCAGCCGGTTGCGGCGATCCCGGGCAGCGCGCCGCTGACCTGGCGCCTTGCCGCCGCCCCGCCCGGCATGAGTGTCGACCCAGCCTCTGGCTTGGTCACCTGGCCCCTGGCCGGCATCGCCCCCGGCGACTACCGTGTCCGCCTGGAGGTCAGCGACCCCGCCGGCTCCTCGGCCTTTCAGGAGTTTTCGGTGACGGTGGGCAAGCAGTAGCTTTCCCCCTCGTACTCCTGCCGGCTTCCCCCGCCGCGCTGCTCGGCGGACAATCGGCGCATCTGCTTGCAAGTCAGCCCCTCCCCGGATACCATGAAGTAAAGACTCTTTACCGCATGAGGTGGTCATGGCTCAGATTGCAAAAATCAGCAGCAAGGGGCAGGTGACAGTGCCGGCCAAGGTGCGCCAGGCGTTGCACGTCAAATGTGGGGACATGATCGCCTGGAATATCGATGAGCAGGGGCGGGTGACCCTCCAGCGCGTCACACCGCTCGATCTCGACTACCTGGCCTCGGTCAGCGGCACTCTTTCCGAATGGAGCAGCCGCGAAGATGAGGAAGACTATGGCAGCCTATGAGCGCTTTGACGTCGTTAAGGTTCCCTTCCCCTTCACTGACCGGCAGGCCAGCAAAACCCGCCCGGCGCTGATCATCTCCGGCAGCACCTTCAATAACCCCGCCGGCCATAGCGTGCTGGCCATGATCACCTCGGCCCGGCACGCGCCCTGGCCGCTCGACGTATCCCTGCAAAACCTCCACAGCTCCGGGCTGCCCGTCCCGTCGCTGGTGCGCATGAAACTCTTCACTCTCGATCATCGCCTGATCATCTCCCGCCTTGGCCGCCTTGACGCAGTGGACGCGCAGCGCGTCACCACGGCGCTGATCGCCCTGCTCTCAGAATAAGCTCAAGGCTCACCAGGAGCTTTGAGCCAGGAACTTACAGGGGGCTGTTTCAGACTTTACCTGCCGCATTTGGCAGCGAATGGGGCGAGGACAAATGACGAGAGTCAGATCCCGGCGTTGATTTGGACGAGAGCGGCTTTTAACGGAGCGAGGTCCTGCTCGATCACCAGCCAGATCGTTTCAAGATCAAGGCCGAGATAATCATGAACCAGAATGTTCCTTAAACCGGCAATGGCTCGCCAATCGATTTCCGCGTGATTGCTTTTGACCACCTCTGACAGACGTTGACTCGATTCGGCCAGCGTCTGCAGATTTCGTATCACTGAATCCTGGACCATCTCTGACAGCATGAAAAAGCTGCGGTCGTTGTCCGCGTAACGTTCGATGCGGCCAATACAGTCGAGCATATGCTCAACGTAAACACGGTCACGGTCACTGAGCGTCATAAATCGACGGCCTGCCGGAGGACCTGGTCGCGAATCTTCGGGTGCAGCGACGCCGGCGTTACCACGTCGACCTTCTTGCCCAGGAGATCCTGCAGATCCATCAGCAACCCTCCCAACGCCAGGGCCGATTTCCCCCGTTCGAGATCCACCAGGATATCGACATCACTCTCGGGGAGAGCGTCACCCCGGGCACGAGAACCGAAAACTCTGACCCGGTGCGCACCCCGCTGTCGGGCCAGGTGTTTGATCTCATCACGATGCTCTTCGATGAGTCGATCCATATCCATCTCCGCAAAGCTGTTATCTTTTCTCGAACTATACCCTCAGCGCACCAGGATGCCAACTGTGTCCTGCACAGAGTCAAATCCCCCTCGTATTCCTACCGGCTTGCCACCCCCCCGCCGGACAGCGCACAATCGACACATCTGCTTGGCCCGGTTCTGCCGGGCCTGCCATTGGCCGCTGGCCGGGAGGGATTCTCATGCATACCATCAACGCCGCCCCGTTGCGGGCGCCCGCACCCCGTTGTCCGTTTCCCGCTGAGCCTCTCCCGTTGCGCCACTGGCTGATCACCCGTTGACCGCTGCGCCGTGACTCCACCGCAGATGGTGGTGTCTTCGGTCGGCATCCGGCCAAGGAAAGGAGGACTCCGTTCCGCCCCGCAGGATTGTTCTTTCAATTCATTGACTTGAGGAGGGTTTCATGAAGTTTTACAGCAGAGTTTGCATCCTGATGATTGTGCTGGCGGCTCTCACCGCCGGGTCCGCCCTGGCCCTGGAAGTCATCGCTGAGCAGCGTTTCAGCCCGTCCAAGCGCAAGCCGGACCGCGAGACACTCAACTTCTCGTCCACCGGCTATTCAGTTGTGGTTCTCAAAGTGCAGCGCGGTCCGGCCATGGACCCACGCTGCAAGGACCGCCACCGCTCCCGCGAGCGCTGCGACCAGCGCCGGAGTGCGACGACCGCCTCCATCGCCCTCAACGGCCGCCGGATCCTCGGGCCGGCCGACTTCCCGCGCCGCGCCGACAGCGTCGAGCGGGTCATCACCCCTGCTGCCGGAGTCAATACCCTCATGGTGAGCGTACGCGGGGAGGAGGATGGCTGGGTGCTCGTGCAAGTTCTCGGTGAGCCGCGCTTCGCCCTGCCTCCCGACCCCGGCCCCGCCGGCGAAGCGACTCTCGCCGGCATCGACGCTAACGGCAACGGCATCCGTGACGACGTCGAGCGCTGGATCTACCAGACCTACCCGGACTCCGAAAAGCTCCGCCAGGCGCTGATCCAGGAGTACTACCCGCTGCAGAACATGATCATCAACGGCGACGCCCAGGATCGCGACGCGGTTTATGATGACATGAATGAATTGGGGCGGGCACTGGCATGCCTCAGGTATATCCACACGGATAAACCACATCTGGTATCAGGTGAGCTTAAGGCTACGATCCTTAACACAGGAGGGCGAGTCGATGGTTATTTCAAGGCAAGTCGGCTGCTCGGCGGGGGGACATTCTCTTCGCGGGACAAGAATGACTGGATGAACAACTGCAATTTCGATCCAAGTCTCCTCGAAAATTGAAAGGTGAAATGTTATGCAATGGCGATACTGGTGGGCTCTTTGTTTATTGATAGTATTTTCACCGGTTTGCATAAATGATGCGCAGGCAAGCTACTGCACCAAAAAAACTAATATCTTCTTTGGCAATGGCATGTTCAACGACCAGGAAATGGCACAATTAAGCAGTGATTGCCTTAAAGACCGATTTTTTCAGTCTGGAGTCCTGAATCAAGATCAATGGAAATTTGACGTATCTTATAATTACGATGAAAAGCTCCTCTCGATCTTTCAGGTCTTTCGGCAGCGGGAAGGTGAGCGGACTGCGAAGTTCTGGAGGTGGATCGGCGGGTTGTCGCTAGCCCCGGAGTGGTTTCAAACTCTGGCAATTGATCTGTCCACGCGGGGAGACCTGCAGGCAGCGGTCATCGATGCCGATCTGCGGCGGCATATCCAGAACTACAAGCGACTTCTCATGGAAGGTGGACGGGTCCTGGTGGTCGGCCATTCACAGGGGAACCTCTATGCCAACTCCGCGCATACCAATCTAGCCAATGATCCGGACCGTATTCAAATGAATGCCTTCGGACTGGTTGCCGTGGCCACCCCATCAGGACGGGTTGCAGATAGTGGCCCGCACATTACCCGTACCGATGACCTGGTGATCAACTCGGTGCGTTTACTCTATCCTGACACATTGTCGGGAAATGTGACCAACACCGCCAGTGACAGCGACTGGAAGCACCACAGCTTCATCGATTCCTACCTCGACGGCGATGTCAGCGGTCCGCTGATTGCCGACCAGGTCTTCGCCGTCGCCGACAGCCTGGCCTGGCCCGAGGCGCGCATGGGCAGCGGGCCGCTCACCGTGACCATGAGCTGGGGCGGGCAGCCGGACGTGGACCTGCACATCTACGAGCCGAGCGGCCAGCATGTCTATTACGCCGCGCCTCACGGCACGTCCGGCTACCTCGACTATGACGACATCAGCGGCTTCGGTCCGGAGCACTACTACGTGGTTGACTGCGACCGCCTGCTGACCGGGCAATACCGCGTCGCTCTCAACTACTTCCGCGGCAGCGGGCCCGAGACGGCGCGGGTGTTGATCCAGGCCGGCGAGGTGGTCAAGGATTACACCGTGACCCTGCCGGTCGCCGAAGGGTCGGCCGGGAACAGCAACCCGGAGCCGGTGGCGACGATCAGTGTCGACGGCGATCCGCTCAACGGTTATCGCTTCGTCGTCTCCGGCGGCTGACAGCGGCCCGTGAGGCACCAACGACCAAGGCCGGGGCATCGCCCCGGCCTTGGTCAGCTTTGGTCATCTGAAGAGATCCTGCTAATCTGGTTCGCCGAAGACCTGGGCGGTGAAGACATAGATCTCGGCGTCGTCGGCTTCCCACGCCCCCACCGGCAGTCCGGCCTTGAGGCAGGTCTGCTGCAGGAAGGTCAGGCGGTCCCAGCCGTGCTCGATCGCCACCTGGGGGAGGAGAACCCCCCGATAGTGCCCCTTCTCGAGGTAGATGCCGTGACTGCCGACCTCGATCTCCTCGATCCGCTCGATTTTGCTCAGCGGCGAGAGCACCGAGATCTCGATACGCATGCCCTCGAGCTCGGTCTCCTTCATCGGGTAGAAGCGCGGGTCACGGGTTGCAGAGGCCAACGCCATCCGCTCTACCTCGCGGTACAGGGGGAGTTCCGACTGGAAATTGCCCAGGCAGCCGCGCAGCTGGCCGTGCTGCCTGATGGTCACGAAGCAGCCGCAGCGCAGGTTGAGGTTCTTCTCCTCGCGCGGCTCGAGCTGCCCGTTGCCGCCGCGCACTCCATCGATGATCGCCCGGCGGGCGATTGCCAGCAGGACTTCCTGTTCCCGGATGGTCAGTGCGCAGTCCACGGTGCCTCCTTGCACTTGGCGGGGGTACTCACCGCGGCATGATAGAAGGGGCCGCGGCAATTTACAAGCGGCGAACCGCTAGTGCCTCTTCTTCTCGGCGCGCTTGCGCTCATTCTCATCGAGGAAGCGCTTGCGCAGGCGAATGTTCTTGGGAGTGACCTCGACCAGTTCGTCGTCGTCGATGAACTCGAGAGCCTGCTCCAGGGTGAGGATGCGCGGCGGGGTCAGGCGCACCGCGTCGTCGGAGCCCGAAGCGCGGATGTTGGTCAGCTTCTTCCCCTTGCTGACGTTGACCACCAGGTCGTTCTCCTTGGCGTGCTGGCCGACGATCATCCCGGTGTAGACCTCCACCCCGGCGCCGACGAAGAAGAAGCCGCGCTCCTGCAGGCTGAAAAGCGCGTAGGCCACCGTCTCGCCGTCCTCCATGGCGATCAGCACCCCGTTCTTGCGTCCGGGGATCACCCCTTTCCAGGGGGCGTAGTCGTGGAAGGTATGGGTCATCACCCCGGTGCCGCGGGTGTCGGTGAGAAATTCGGTGCGGAAGCCGATCAGGCCGCGGGCGGGAATGATGAACTCGAGGCGGTTGATGCCGTCCATCGGGTGCAGCGAGACCATCTCGGCGCGGCGCGGGCCGAGCTTTTCAATCACCGTCCCCTGGAACTCTTCGGGGACGTCGACCACCAGGTACTCCATCGGCTCGCACCTGACGCCGTCGATCTCGCGGCTGATGACTTCCGGTTTGGAGACCGCCAGCTCATACCCTTCGCGGCGCATGTTCTCGATGAGGATCGACAGGTGCAGTTCGCCGCGCCCGGAAACCTTGAAGGTGTCGGTGTTGTCGGTGTCCTCGACACGCAGCGAGACATTGGTGCGCAGCTCCCGCTGCAGGCGCTCGCGGATGTTGCGCGAGGTGACCAGCTTGCCGTCGCGGCCGGCGAAGGGCGAGGAGTTGACCATGAAGTACATGGCCAGGGTCGGCTCGTCGATGGAGACGTAGGGGATGGCCACCGGCTGGTCGGCGGCGGCGAAGGTCTCGCCGATCCCCACCTCGTCGAAGCCGGCCACGGTGACGATGTCACCGGCCACCGCCTCGGCGACCTCGACCTGCTTGAGTCCCTCGTAGCCGAGCAGCTTGCTGATCCGCCCGCGGCTGACGGTGCCGTCGCGCTGCACCAGGGCCACGGTCTCGCCGGACTTGACCGTGCCGCTGAAGATCTTGCCGGTGGCGATGCGGCCGATGTAGTCGTTGTAGGCGATGCTCGCCACCAGCATCTGGAAGGGGCCGCCGGGGTCGACCACCGGCGGGGCCACCCGCTCGCGGATCATGGCGAAGAGCGGCTGCATGCCCACTGCCGGCTCGTCCAGGGTGCGCTTGGCGTAGCCCTGTTTGGCGCTGGCGTAGACCACCGGGAAGTCGAGCTGCTCCTCATCGGCGTTGAGCTCGCAGAAGAGGTCGAAAACCTGGTCGACGGCCCACTCGGGGCGCGCCCCGGGGCGGTCGATCTTGTTGATCACCACAATGGGGCGGATTCCCAGGTCGAGGGATTTTTTAAGGACGAAGCGGGTCTGCGGCATCGGCCCGTCGAAGGCGTCGACCAGCAGCAGCACCGAGTCGACCATCTTGAGGACGCGCTCGACCTCGCCGCCGAAGTCGGCGTGGCCGGGGGTGTCGACGATGTTGATCTTCAGCCCGTCGACGTGGATCGACAGGTTCTTGGAGAGGATGGTGATACCCCGTTCCTTCTCGAGATCGTTGCTGTCCATCACCCGCTCGGTGATCAGCTGGTTCTCGCGAAAGACCCCGGATTGGCGGAGCATAGCGTCGACCAGGGTGGTCTTGCCGTGGTCGACGTGGGCGATGATGGCGATGTTGCGGATATTTTCGGCCATGGGTCTCTCTGTCGGTTGTGAAGGTGAAAAGTAAAAAGTTAAAGGTGGAAAGTGCTCAGTCAGGGGTGGCAAAAGGCCGTTAACTATACTTGTCTGCGGGGAAAAAGCAAGAGATTTGCGCGGGCCGGCGTTGTTATCTGCTTGCAAGTGCAGAGGAAGTTTGCCTATCATTAAAAGTTATGGTCAACGATAAATCGCACAATCGCACATCCGCCGCCTGGCCGCCCCTGGCCGCCGGCGAAGTCCTCCTCTGGGAAGGGCGGCCGGCGCCGCGCTGCTTTACCTACCGCCGCTGGCGCCAGGCCCTCTACGGCGGGGTGCTGACCTGCTTCTGCGCGGCCTGGGGGTGGATCGGCCTGGGCGTGGCGGCCGAGCATGGCTGGCCTTGGCTGGCGCTGGTGCCGCTCCCCTTTCTGGCCTTCGCCCTGTGGCTGTCCGCCGGGCAGCTGCTGGCCGCGCGCCTGGAGTGGCCCAGGGTCGCCTACGCGATCACCGACCGCCGGGTGCTGGTTCGCCGCGGCCTGCGTCGGACCCTCGAGGAAGAGCTGCCCCTGGCGAGGCTCAGCTGGTTCCGTCTGCAGCCCCACGGCGAGGAGCTGGGGAGCCTGCGCATCCACGGCGGGGACGGTGACCCGGTGATCTTTCTTCACTGCGTCGAGTATCCGCGCCGCCCGGCGGAGTTTCTCGAAGCGGCCATCAAGCAGAATGGCGGCCACGAATAATGGACAAAACCTTTTACCTCGAAACCTTCGGCTGCCAGATGAACGTGGTCGACTCGGAGCGGATCGTCGCCCTGCTCGGCGGGATCGGCTACCGCCAGGTCGAGACCGCCGGCGAGGCGCAGCTGCTGCTGCTCAACACCTGCGCGGTGCGCGACAAGGCGGTGCGCAAGGCCTACGGCCACCTCGGCCGCTTCAAGCCGCTCAAGGATGCCGACCCGCAGCGGATCATCGCCCTCGGCGGCTGCGTCGCCCAGCAGGAGGGGGAGGCGCTGCTCAGGGAGTTCCCCTACCTCGACCTGGTCTTCGGCACCCACAACGTCCACCGTCTCCCCGAGCTGGTCAGCGAGGCTGAAGGCCGGCGCGGCCGGGCGGCGGCGGTCGATTTCCTCGATCGCGAGACGCGCCTGCAGCTCTTCCCCACCCGGGTCGGCAGCGAGGCGGTCACCCGCTTCGTTACCGTCATGCAGGGCTGTGACAATTTCTGCAGCTTCTGCGTAGTCCCGCTGGTGCGCGGCCGCGAGATCAGCCGGCCGAGCGGTGAAATCCTCGCCGAGGTCCGCGAGCTGGCGGAGCAGGGGGTGCGCGAGATCACCCTGATCGGCCAGAACGTCAACTCCTACGGCAACGGCGTGACCGGCGAGCTCTCTTTCGCCGGGCTGCTGCGCGAGGTGGCGGCGGTGCCTGGGATCGCCCGCATCCGCTTCACCACCTCGCACCCCAAGGACCTCTCGGCGGAGCTCATCGCCTGCTTCGCCGAGCTGCCCAATCTCTGCCACCACCTGCACCTGCCGGTGCAGAGCGGCAGCGACCGCATCCTCGCCGCCATGAATCGCGGCTACGACCGGGCGCGCTACCTCGACCTGGTGGCCCGCCTGAAGGCCGCCTGCCCGGAAATCCGCCTGACCACCGACATCATTGTCGGCTTCCCGGGGGAGGAGGAAGAGGATTTCTCCGCGACCATGGCGCTGCTCGCCGAGGTCCGCTACGCCGAAATCTACTCGTTCCTCTACTCGCCGCGCCGCGGCACGGCGGCGGCCGACCTCGCCGACGGCACCCCGGCCAAGGTCAAGCAGGAGCGCTTCGAGCGCATGCTGGCGCTGCAGGAGGAGATCGGCACGGCCTGCTGGGCCAGCGACGTCGGTCAGGTACGCCGGGTGCTGGTCGAGGGGGAGAGCCGCCAGGGACGGGGGCAGCTCTTCGGCCGCACCACCTGGAACCGCATCGTCAACTTCACCGGCCCCGCCGAGATGGTCGGCAGGGAGGTCGATGTCCGCGTGACCCGCTCGCTGCGCAACTCGCAGGTGGGTGAGCTGGCAACTGAATGCAAGGAGTAGCGTAATGATCGATCTTCATACCCACAGCTTGTTCAGTGACGGCGAACTGATCCCCGCCGAACTGACCCGCCGCGCCGCCCAGGCCGGCTACCGGGCCCTGGCGATTACCGACCACGCCGACCGCTCGATGTTCGACCTGGTCATCCCGCGGGTGGCGCGGGTCGTCGATGAACTCGGCCGCGCCTGGGGGCTGACCGTCCTCGCCGGGGTCGAGCTGACCCATGTCCCGCCCGGGGATATCGCCGCCTCCACTGCCGAGGCACGCGAATACGGGGCCTCCCTGGTGGTCTGCCACGGCGAAACCATGGTCGAGCCGGTGGCCCCGGGGACCAACCGGGCGGCCATCGAGGCCGGCGTCGACATTCTCGCCCACCCCGGGCTGCTCAGCGTCGAGGACGCCAGGCTGGCCGCGGAGCGCGGCGTCTACCTCGAACTGTCGGCGCGCAAGGGGCATTCGCTGAGCAACGGTCACGTTGCCGCCCTGGCCCGGGCCTGCGGGGCGAAGCTGGTGATCAACTCCGACGCCCACGCCCCCGGCGACCTGGTCCCCTTGGCCATGGCCCGCAAGGTGGCCTTCGGCGCCGGGTTGAGCGAAGAGGAGTTCGAGCAGTGCCGGCGCAATGCCGAGGAACTGGTGGCCAGAGCTTTGAAAAGCCGCGAGGGTTGAGGGGTAACCCTCGGAACTGGAGGCCGGAGGACGACGGGCCGCTTCGCATGGCTGCTCGCCGGGGGACCACCGAATTCGTCGGCAGGATGGCTGGCGGGGGCTGGCGATGCGGCGGTTCGGAGCGTGTGCGGCCCGAGGACCCGCCGCGGCGGCCTCCGGCGGAAAACAGTGAGGAGTTGTAAGTGACTGAACAGGATTTCCAGTTTTTCAAAGAGCTGGTCGAGGCGCCGAGCCCGTCGGGGTTCGAGCAGCCGGCCCAGCGGGTCTTCCGCCGCGCCCTCGAGGGGGTCGCCGACGAACTGCGCACCGACGTCCTCGGCAACGTCATCGCCACCCTCGCCGGGCCTGCGGGCGCACCGCGCCTGATGCTCGCCGGTCACTGCGACGAGATCGGCTTCATGATCAAGTATATCGACGAGCGCGGCTTCCTCTTCTTCGCCCCGGTGGGCGGGGTCGACGCCCACCTGGTGCCGGGGCAGCGGGTCACCGTGCACGGCGCCGCCGGCCCGGTGCCGGGAGTGGTGGGACGGCGGCCGATTCATCAGCTCGAAGGGGCCGAGCGCGACAAGGTGACCCCCTTCAAGAGCCAGTTCATCGATATCGGCTGTCCCGACCGCGACGCCGCCCGCCAACTGGTGGCGATCGGCGACCCAGTGACCTTTGCCGTCGGCGTCGAGCGCCTGCAGGGGGAGCGGGTCATCTCGCGGGCCTTCGACGACAAGGTCGGCGCCTACGTGGTCGCCCAGGTGCTGCGCGAGCTGCGCCGGCGCGGCGACCAGCAGGTCACCGTGGTGGGGGTCAGCACCGTGCAGGAGGAGATCGGCCTGCGCGGCGGCACGGCCAGCGCCTACGGGGTCAACCCCGACCTGGGGATCGCCGTCGAAGTCGGCTTCGCCAGCGATTATCCGGACGCCGATCCCAAGCACGCCGGCGAGGTCCGCCTCGGCAAGGGGCCGATCATCGCCCGCGGCCCGAATATCAACCCGGCGCTCTTCGAACTGCTGATGACCACCGCCCGTGAGGAGGGAATCCCCTGCCAGGTGGTGGGGATCCCGCGGGCCACCGGCACCGATGCCAATGTCATGCAGCTGGCGCGCGGCGGAGTGGCCACCGCCCTGGTCAGCGTGCCGGTGCGCTACATCCACACCCCGGTGGAACTCCTCGATCTCGACGACCTCCGCCACACCGTCCGCCTGCTTGCCGCCCTGTGCGCACGGATCGGGCCCGCCACCTCCTTTGTCCCGGTCTGAAGGGGAGTAAAAAAGCCTCGGGTGAAAAAGGACTT
>CAYQLP010000006.1:21662-59687 GCA_964418505.1 uncultured Geobacteraceae bacterium
CCCAATTTCTGTGAGCCCCGTTCCCATCACGGAAACCGTCAAGAGAGGATTCGATGAGTACCATTTCTGCTAAAAAGGCCGACCTGGAGAAGAGCTGGTTCGTGGTCGACCTGGACAACCAGGTGCTGGGCCGGGCCGCTACCGAAATCGCCCGCGTTCTGCGCGGCAAGCACAAGGCGATCTACACCCCGAGCGTCGACACCGGCGATTTCGTCGTTGTCGTCAACGCCGAGAAGGTGCGCCTGACCGGCGACAAGATCAACCAGAAGATGTATTACAACCACAGCGGCTTTCCGGGCGGTCTGAAGTCGATCAGCGCCGGCAAACTGCTCGTGAAGGCGCCTGAAGAGTTGATCCGCAAGGCTGTCAAGGGGATGCTGCCGAAGAACAAGCTCGGCCGCCAGATGTATCGCAAACTCAAGGTTTACAGTGGCGCCGAGCATCCGCATCAGGCTCAGCAGCCCCGTGAGCTGAAGCTCTGAGAGGCAGGGAGAGTCACCGATGATGGCTGAGAACAGATTCTACGCGACCGGCAAGCGCAAGACCTCCGTGGCCCGTGTCTGGATGAAACCGGGGACTGGCGCGATCGTCGTCAACGAAAAGCCGATCGATGAGTATTTCGGGCGCGAGACCTCGAAGATGGTGGTCCGTCAGCCCCTCGAGCTGACCAACAACGTCGGCAAGTTCGACATCTCGATCAATGTCTGCGGCGGCGGCCCCTCGGGGCAGGCCGGGGCGATCAAGCACGGCATCACCAAGGCGCTGATGGAGGCCGATGGCGACCTCCGCGACGCCCTTAAGAAGGCCGGCTTCATCACCCGCGACAGCCGCATCAAGGAGCGCAAGAAGTACGGCAAGCGCTCGGCGCGCCGCAGCTTCCAGTTCTCCAAGCGTTAATCTTTTCCCTTGCGGGAGAAGATCAGGAGCAAGAAAGGGGAACCCCACGGGTTCCCCTTTTCCCGTAGGGGCGGACTGTTGTTTTACTCCTCCCCCGGCGCTCCTCACTCCTCACGTTTTTCATGGAGCTGACCATGCACAACGTCGCCGTCATCGGCGCCAGCGGCTATACCGGCGTCGAACTGCTGCGCCTGCTCGCCCTGCACCCCGGGGTGCGGGTCTCCGCCGTCACCTCCCGACAGCAGGCCGGCCAACCCCTCGCCGAAGTCTTCCCCTCCCTGGCCGGGATCTACGAGTTGACCTTCGAAGCCCTCGAGCCCGCCGCCCTGGCCGGGCGCGCCGAAGTGGTCTTCACCGCCGTCCCCCACCAGGCGGCCATGGCCATCGTCCCCACCCTACTCGAGGCCGGCTGCAAGGTCGTCGACCTCTCCGCCGACTACCGCCTCCATGACCCCGCGGTCTACGCCGAGTGGTACGAGGAGCACCAGACCCCGGAACTCCTCGGCGAGGCGATCTACGGCCTCCCCGAACTCTACCGCGAACGGGTCCGCGGCGCGCGGCTGGTCGCCAACCCCGGCTGCTACCCGACCAGCGTCGCCCTGGCCCTCACCCCGCTGCTGCGCGAGGGGCTGATCGACCCGGCGACCATCATCATCGACAGCAAGTCGGGGACCAGCGGCGCCGGGCGCGCCGCCAAGGTCGACACCCTCTACTGCGAGGTCAACGAGGGCTTCAAGGCCTACGGTCTGCCGCGCCACCGCCATACCCCGGAGATCGAGCAGACCTTGAGCGAGGCTGCCGGTTCGCCGGTGACGGTGAGCTTCACCCCGCACCTGCTGCCGGTCAACCGCGGCATTCTCAGCACCTGCTACGCCTCGTTGAAGACCGGCCTGACTACCGCCGAACTGGTCGAGCACTATCGCCGTGTCTACGCCGACGAGCCTTTCGTGCGCGTCCTCCCTGCCGGGCGGCTCCCCAACATCAGCCAGGTGCGTGGCAGCAACTTCTGCGACCTGGGTGTCTGTGCCGATCCGCGCACCGGCCGGGTGATCGCCGTGGCGGCGATCGACAACCTGGTCAAGGGGGCGGCTGGGCAGGCCATCCAGAATATGAATCTTCTCCTCGGCCTCCCTGAAGGGGCGGGGCTCGGCGCCGCGGCGCTGGTCCCCTGAGTTCCCCCCCGCGCATGGATTTCCTCCTCGTCGTCCTCGGCGTGGTGCTGATCGTCGAGGGGATCCCCTGGTTCCTGGCCCCGAACGGCTACAAGCGCCTGCTCCTCCAGCTTCTCCCCCTCTCCGAGGGGACCCTGCGCCTGTGCGGGCTCTCGGCGATGCTCAGCGGCCTGCTGCTGGTCTACCTGGTGCGGGGCTGAGCCGCGCGACGCTGCCATGGAACTGCTCGCCGATTACGATTTTCCCCTCCCCGATGAGCTGATTGCCCAGGAGCCGCCGGCGGAGCGGGGCTCCTCGCGCCTGCTGCTGGTCGACCGGGCTGCCGGAACCATCAGTCACCGTCGTTTTGCCGAACTCCCCGAGCTGCTGGCCCCCGGTGACCTGCTGGTCCGCAACGAGACCCGGGTCATCCCGGCCCGCCTGCTCGGTCGCAAGGAGAGCGGCGGGCGCATCGAGCTGCTGCTGGTCGAGCCGGTGGAGGGCGAGGAGAAGTTGTGGCGGTGCATGACGCGCAGCGCCAAGCCGGCCCGCCCGGGCTGCCGGCTGACCTTTGCCGGCAACCTGCGCGGCGAGGTGGTGGCCGATCTCGGCGACGGTTGGCGCAGCGTCCGTTTCACCTGCAGCGGCGAGTTTCTGACCCACCTCGAGAGCGCCGGGGAGATGCCGTTGCCGCCCTACATCGCGCGGCCGCCGCGGGATGCCGACCGCGAGCGCTATCAGACCGTTTTTGCCGGCGAGCCCGGGGCGGTGGCCGCGCCGACCGCCGGCCTGCACTTCACCCCGGCGACCTTCGCGGCCCTGGCCGGCCGCGGTGTCGAGAGCCGCGGCCTGATCCTCCACGTCGGCCCGGGGACCTTTCTGCCGGTGCGCGCCGAGCGCCTCGACGATCACCGCATGCACGCCGAGCGCTACGAGATCCCCCCCGCCAGCGCCGCCGCCGTCAACCGGGCCAAAGGGGAGGGGAGGCGGGTGGTGGCCGTCGGCACCACCAGCACCCGCGCGCTGGAGAGCGCGGTCGATGCGCAGGGCGCGGTGCAGGCCGGCCGCGGCGCCACCGAGCTGTTCATCCGCCCGGGGCATCGCTTCCAGGCCGTGGACGCGCTGCTGACCAACTTCCACCTGCCCAAGTCGACGTTGCTGGTGCTGGTCTCGGCCTTCGCCGGCCGCGACCTGATCCTTGCGGCCTACCGCGAGGCTGTGGCCGAGAAGTACCGTTTTTTCAGCTACGGTGACTGCATGCTGATCTTGTGAGCGGCGGCCGGGGGCGGCGGGGCGGTGACGACAGGCCGCTTCGCATGGCTGATCGCCAGGGGTCTGCCGAGTTCGTCGGCAGTGTCGCCTGACGAGGGCAGGAGATGCCTCGCGCCGGAGCGTGTGCGGCCTGCGGAACCGCCTCGACGGTCCCGGCAGGCGATACTGAAGTACTGTGACCGATTTATCGATCAATGATTGCACGGGACATAGATGAGCAACCTTTCTCCTCCCATCCGCTTTGACTTGCTCGCCACCGATCCGGCCACCGCCGCGCGGCGCGGGCGGCTGCACACCCGCCGCGGGGTGATCGAGACTCCGGCCTTCATGCCGGTCGGCACCCAGGGCACCGTCAAGGGGATGCTCCCCGAGCAGCTCCGCGAGGTCGGCGCCCAGATCATCCTCGCCAACACCTACCACCTCTACCTGCGCCCCGGCCACGAGCTGATCAGCAAGCTCGGCGGCCTGCACCGCTTCATGCAGTGGGACGGGCCGATCCTCACCGACAGCGGCGGCTTCCAGGTCTTCAGCCTCGGCGCCCTGCGGCGCATCGAGGAGGAGGGGGTGCGCTTCCAGTCGCACCTCGACGGCAGCGCTCACCTGCTCACCCCGGAGAGCTCCATCGCCATCCAGGAGGCGCTTGGCGCCGACATCATGATGGTTTTCGACGAGTGCATTCCCCATCCGGCCGAGCGCGACTATGTCGCGGCCTCCACCGCCCGCTCGTCACGCTGGGCGGCGCGTTCCAAGGCGGCGCGCCGTGACCCCTCGGCGGCGCTCTTCGGCATCGTCCAGGGGGGGATGGAGGAGGATCTGCGCCGGCGGAGCGCCGAACAGCTGCTCGAGATCGGCTTCGACGGCTACGCCCTGGGCGGTCTGTCGGTGGGCGAGTCGGCGGAGGTCATGTACCGGGTCATGGAGTGGACCCTGCCGCTGCTGCCCACCGGCGCGCCGCGCTACGTTATGGGCATCGGCACCCCGGAGAACCTGGTCGAGGCGGTCTCGCGCGGCGCAGACATGTTCGACTGCGTCATGCCGACCCGCAACGCCCGCAACGGGGTGCTCTTCACCAGCAGCGGCAAGCTGTCGATCAAGCAGCAGCGCTACCGCGACGACCAGGGGCCGATCGACCCGCAGTGCGAGTGCATGACCTGCCGGCGCTACTCGCGGGCCTACCTGCGCCATCTCTACCAAAGCAACGAGATCCTCGCTTCAGTCTTGAATACCTGGCATAACCTGTATTACTATCTGCGACTAATGCAACGGATGCGCGAGTCGCTGGATGATGGCAGCTTCGCGGATTTCCGCAGCGAATTTTATCGGCAGCGCCAGGCGACCGGTGAGGACTGACCGCTCACCGGTTCCTTTTGCGCCCCCGGCGCCTGCCCGACACTTCACGATTCAAGGAGACGAAAATGTTTGCTAGTAATGCTTACGCTATGGCCGGCAACGCCGGTCAGCAGTCCGGCGGGTCCGGACTCGAGGGAATCTTCATGCTTCTGGCGATGTTCGCCATCTTCTACTTCCTCCTCATCCGTCCCCAGCAGAAGCGCGCCAAGCAGCACAAGGAGATGATCGAGGCGATCAAGGCCGGCGACCAGGTGGTCACGGCCGGGGGGATTCACGGCCGGGTGGTCTCACTTCAAGACAAGTTGGTGACCCTGGAAATCGCCACCGGCGTGCGCGTCAAAGTCAACCGCTCCTCCATCGCCGGCACTTCGAGCAGCCTCGACGACTAGATTCTTGCTGTTCCCCGCGGGTCGCCTGCGGCCCGCGAACAACTTTCAGGTGGTGATATGACCGGTACTGTCAAGCTTCGCGCACTGATCGTGCTCTTCTGCTGTCTGCTCTCCGCTGCCGCGCTGGCCCCGACGCTGCTGCGCGACCAGCTCCCCGGCTGGTGGCGGGCGGCCTTCGACCCGATTCATCTGGGCCTCGATCTGCAGGGGGGGATGCACCTGGTCCTCGGCGTTGAAGCCGACAAGGCCATCGACAGCCGCCTCGACACGGTGGTCGACCAGAGCGAGCAGTCCCTGCGCGAAAAGGATATCGTCTTCAAGCGCGTCCAGCGCCAGGGTGAGCAGATGATCGTCACCCTTTACGACGAAGAGGCGGCCCGTCAGGTCGATGCCTTGATCAGCGAGCAGTTCCGCGGCATGGAAACCGGCTCCGTGGCGGGCGCCGAAGGACTGGTCACCCGTGCCTACCGCTTGACTGCCGAAGAGGCTGACAACGTGCGCGAGTACGCCGTACGCCAGGCACTGGAAACCCTGCGCAACCGCATCGACCAGTTCGGCGTCAGCGAGCCGGTCCTGCAGCGCCAGGCCGACAACCGCATCCTCGTCCAGTTGCCGGGGGTCAAGGATCCCCAGCGGGCCATCGATCTCCTCGGCAAAACCGCCCGCCTCGAGTTCAAGATGGTCATCGATGACGCCGACCTGCAGGCGGCCGCCCGCGGCAATCTTCCCCCCGGCACCCAGCTCCTCTATGAAAAGAGGGTCGACCGCCAGAGCGGTGCGGTCAGCGAGACGCCGATGGTGGTCGAGAGCCGCACCAGCCTGACCGGCGATCTCCTCGCCGACGCCCAGGTGCGCATCGATTCGCGTTTCAACGAACCTTATGTGGCCATCGACTTCAATCCGGTGGGGGCCAAGCGCTTCGACCAGATCACCGCGGCCGGGGTCGGTCGGCGCATGGCCATCGTCCTCGACGACACCATCTACTCGGCGCCGGTGATCCGCGAGCGGATCTCCGGGGGGAGCGCGCAGATCAGCGGTTCCTTCAACGAGCAGACCGCCACCGACCTGGCCATCGTCCTGCGCGCCGGCTCGCTGCCGGCGCCGGTGAAGATCCTCGAGAACCGCACCGTCGGCCCGTCCCTGGGGCGCGACTCGATCAACCAGGGGATGCTCGCCGTGGTTCTCGCCGTGGTCCTGGTCGTAGCGGTCATGATCGTCTACTACCGCACCGCCGGGCTGGTGGCGACCCTGGCCCTGGGTCTCAACATGGTCTTCATGATGGCCCTGCTCAGCCTCTTCAAGGCCACCCTGACCCTCCCCGGCATCGCCGGCATCGCCCTGACCCTGGGGATGGCGGTGGACGCCAACGTGCTCATCAACGAGCGCATCCGCGAGGAAATGCGTCTGGGCAAGACCGCCCGGGCCGCCCTGGAGGCCGGCTACGAGAAGGCCTTCTGGACGATCATGGACTCCAACCTGACCACCCTGCTCGCCGGCCTGGTCCTCTTCCAGTTCGGCACCGGCCCGGTCAAGGGCTTCGCCGTGACCCTGGCCATCGGCATCATTACCACGCTCTTTACCGCCATGTTCTTCACCCGGCTGATCTACGACGCCTACCTGTCCCGCCGCCACGTCGAGCGGCTGAGCATCTGAGAAGGGGCGCTCCATGCAAATCATCAGACCCGACATCAACCTCGACTTTATCGGCAAACGCCGGATCGCCGCGGTCTTCTCCCTGGTGCTGATCATCATCGGCATCATCTCCCTGGTGGCCAAGGGCGGTCCCTCCTACGGAATCGATTTCGCCGGCGGCACCCTGGTCCAGGTCAAATTCAGTGCCCCGACCAGCGCCGCCGATGTGCGCTCCGGCCTCGGCACCCTCGACCTGCGCGGCCTGACCATCCAGCAGGTCGGCGACGAGGCCAGCGAATTTTTGATTCGCGTCCAGGAGTCGGCGGACAACCTGGAAAGCCTCGCCGGGAAGATCGAGTCGACCCTGGCCGGCAAGTACGGGACCGGTCAGTTGGAGATCCGCCGCACCGAGATGGTCGGCCCCCAGGTCGGCAAGGATCTGCGCAGCAAGGGGGCGCAGGCCATCTTCTTCGCCATCGTCGGCATGCTCGCTTACATCACCTTCCGTTTCGAGTTCCGCTTTGGGGCCGGGGCGGTGATCGCCCTCGCCCATGACGTGCTGATCACCCTGGGGCTGATGTCGCTGTTCAATCTTGAGATCGACCTCACGGTCATCGCCGGCTTCCTCGCCCTGGTCGGCTACTCGGTCAACGACACGGTCATCGTCTGCGACCGCATCCGTGAGAACATGGGCAAACTGCATGACCAGCCGATGGCCCATATCGTCAACCGCAGCATCAACGAGACCCTGTCGCGCACCATCATGACCTCGGGCCTGACCCTCCTGGCGGTTCTCGCCCTTTACCTTGTGGGGGGCAGCGTCATCCACAATTTCGCCTTCGTCCTGCTCGCCGGGATCGTCATTGGCACCTACTCGTCGATCTTCATCGCCACCCCGCTGATCCTCTCTCTCGAGAAGTTCCGCGTGCGGCGCGCTGCGGCCTGAGCGGAGAGCGAGAATGAACAAAAACACCGTCCTTGTCGCTGCCGTCGCTTTGGTCGCTGGCTTGATCATCGGCTGGATGTACCTGCAGAAGGATGCTGCGACGACGCCGGTGCAAGCGGTGGCCCCGGTCGCTCCGCAGTCGATGGCATCGGTGAGCGCCAGCCAGAAGATCGGGGAGTTGCGTGCCCTGCTGGCCGGCGACCCGACCAACCGTCGGGCCTGGGTCGAACTGGGGCATCTCTACTTCGACAGCGACCAGTCGCTCAATGCCATCGACGCCTACCAGAAAGCCCTCGACCTCGATGCCCGGGACGCTGATGTGCTGACCGATCAAGGGGCGATGCTGCGGCGCGTCGGCAAGTTCCCGCAGGCCATCGACAACTTCACCCGCGCCAACCGCATCGATCCCCGTCACGCGACCAGCCTCTACAACATGGGGATCGTCTACCGTTACGACCTGATGGATTTTGCCAAGGCCGAGGAGGCCTGGATCAGGTTTCTTGAGGTTAACCCCTCGGGACCGGGCGCCGACCAGGTGCGGCAGCAGCTGAACGCGCTGAGGATGCCCGCCAGGTAACTGTTTCTCCCTCTCTGCCCTTACCCGCAACCGGTCGTCTTGACCCGCCAGGCCCACCATGGATCCGGTCACTGCCAGACGTTGGCTCCTTCGCGGGGCTCCCCCCGAACCTCCGCGAGTGGCGGCTTTGGCCGCGACGTTGCAGGTCCCTGGGCTGGTGGCCGAAGTCCTGCTCGGCCGCGGCCTGAACGAAGAGGATGCCGCTGCCTTCCTGGCCGGACGCCTCACTGACCTCCCCGATCCTCTTCTGCTCCCGGATATGGCCAAGGCTGCCGCACGGGTTGCCGCGGCCGTGCGCAGCGGCGAGGGCGTGGCCATCCATGGCGACTATGATGTCGACGGGATTACCGGCACAACCCTGCTGGTCGAAGGTCTGCGTGCCTGCGGCGGCGTTGTCGATTTCCATATTCCGCTGCGCCTGCGTGACGGCTACGGGCTCTCGGCGGTGGCCCTGGAGGCCGCTGCCGTGGCCGGCATCCGCCTGGTCATCTCGGTGGATTGCGGGGTCTCCGCCCTTGCCGAAGCGGAGTTGGCGACCCGCCTCGGCCTCGACCTGATCATTACCGACCACCACCAGCCGCCGCCGCAACTCCCCGCCGCCTTCGCGGTCGTCAACCCGCAGCGTGCCGACTCGCTTTTCCCCTGGGCGTCCCTGGCCGGGGTCGGCGTGGCCTTTTTTCTCCTCGTCGCGGTCCGCCGCCAACTGCGCGACGAAGGGTGGTTTTCCGGGCGCGGCGAGCCCGACCTGCGTGGGCTTCTCGACCTGGTCGCCCTCGGCACCATCGCCGATCTCGTCCCCCTGCAGGGGGTCAACCGGATTCTCACCCGCGGCGGCCTGGCCCTGATGGACACCGGTGCCCGTCCGGGGCTGCAGGCCCTCAAGGAGGTCGCCGGGGTCAAGGCGGTCAACTGCGGGATGGTCGGTTTCCAACTGGCACCGCGCCTCAATGCCGCCGGGCGCATGGAAGACGCGGCGCGCGGCGTGGAACTGCTCCTCGAGCACGAGCGCAGCCGGGCCCGGCAAACCGCGCAGCTTCTGGACGGTTTCAACCGGGAGCGCCAGCAACTCGAGCAGCAGACCCTGCAGGAAGCCCTGGAGATGGTCGCCGCTCTCCCCGCGGAGCGGACCCATTCGATCGTACTGGCCCGTGACGGTTGGCACAGCGGGGTAATCGGCATCGTCGCCAGCCGGCTGGTCGAGCGCTTCTGCCGCCCGACCATCCTGATCGCCCTGGACGGGGAGGGGGGGAAAGGCTCGGGGCGCTCGATCCGCGGCCTGCATCTGCAGCGGGCCATCCAGGAGTGTGCCCCGCTGCTGATGGCCTTTGGCGGTCACGAGATGGCCGCCGGCCTGAGCCTGGGACGTGAACAGGTCGCAGAGTTCGCCGAGCGCATCGAAGGGCTGGCCCGGGCTTCTCTCACTGCCGCCGACCTCCAGCCGGTGCTCAATTACGATACCGGGGTAGCGGTTGCCGACCTCGGCTACAGCGAAGTGACCGCTCTCGAGCGCCTCGCCCCCTTCGGCATGGGCAACCCCGAGCCTGTTCTGCTCATCGAAAGGGCCAGGGCCAGGCAACTGCAGAGGGTTGGCGCGGACCATCTGCGCTTCACGGTCTGCCAGGGGGGGGGGAGCCTGCCGGCGATCGCCTTCGGCATGTTCGGCCGACAGGCGGAATTCCAGGGGGAGATCGACCTGCTCGTCTCGCCGCAGGTCAACCGCTATAATGGCCGCGAGTCTGTCCAGTTGCGCGTCAGGGACCTGCGGGCCAGTTCCTGAAGGCTTCCTCGAAACAGTAAAACACCATTTGACTTTTTCGTGTAGCCGGCTTATCTAACCATCACCCCTCCGCCTGCTGAACAGGGCGGGTGGCCGTCAAGAGCGGAAGGTCGTTACTCTGAATGGAACTTTTGTCCCAGGTGCTTGATATCTTTTTGCACATCGACCAGTACCTGACTCCGCTCATGGAGAGTCACGGCACCCTGGTCTATGCGCTGATCGCCCTGATCATCTTCTGCGAGGTCGGCCTGGTCATCGCCCCCTTTCTCCCCGGCGACTCCATGCTCTTCGCCATTGGCGCCCTCTGTGCCCGGGACGTCATGGACCTGACCGTGGTCCTGACCCTCTTCCCGGTGGCGGCGATTGCCGGCGACAACTTCAACCGTCTGATGGGGGTCGCCTTCGGGCACAACGTCTTTCACCACAAGCGCGAGGGCTACTTCTTCAACCAGCGCAACCTGGCGCGGGCCCGCGGCTTTTTCGACCAGTACGGGGCGATGGCGGTGACCATCTGCCGTTTCATCCCCTTCTTCCGCACCTTCGTCCCCTTTGTCGCCGGCCTTGCCGGGATGCGTTTCCGCACATTTCTCCCCTATAGCGTCATCGGCGGCGCCAGTTGGGTCTACGTCTGCGCGCTGGCCGGCTACTACTTCGGCAACCTGACCTTCATCAAGGAGCACTTCGAGGTGGTCATCCTCACGGTCGTCCTCGCTTCGGCGATCCCGGCGGTGTGGCGCTACCTCAAGGGGCCGAAAAAGGCGGTCGAGACGGGGGCTAAAAGCGGGGACGACAGCGGGGAGGGATTGGGCGGCTAGGAGCGGGAACTCCCCTTCAGGTAGATGAACCAGTAGGCGCAGGAGACGAAGACCACCCCTCCGACGATGTTGCCGAGGGTCACCGGCAGCAGGTTCCCCAGGACAAAATTCCCCCAGGTCAGGCCAGCAGCATCCACCCCCAGTGTGCCGCCGATGAAGAGGCCGGCGGGGATGAAGTACATGTTGGCCACCGAGTGCTCGAAGCCGCTGGCGACGAAGGCCATGATCGGCGCGTAGCAGGCCAGCAGCTTGCCGGTCACGTCGCGGGCCGCGGTGGCCATGAAGACCGCCAGGCAGACCAGCCAGTTGCACAGGACGCCGCGCACGAAAGCCGGCCAGAAGTCGAGCCGGCACTTGGCGGCGGCGATCTCCACCACGTGGCTGCCGACCTGGCCGTTGCGCCACAGGCCGGTTTCGCAGAGCAGCCAGGCGAGCAGCAGCGCTCCGGCCAGGTTGCCGAGAATCACCACCAGCCAGTTCTCCCCGATCCTCCCCCAGGAAATCTCCCGCTGCAGGGCCGCCTTGACCAGCAGGCTGTTGCCGGTAAACAGCTCGGCGCCGCAGATCACCACCAGCATCAGGCCCAGGGAGAAGACGCTTCCGCCGAGCAGGCGGCTGATTCCCAGTCCGACGTGGGGCGCCGCGTCCGCGGTCACCACCGTGGCCAGCTGGGCGCCGAAGGCGATGTAGAAACCGGCCAGCAGGCTCAGGACCACGGTGCGCGAACGCGGCTGGGTCAGAACCCGCTGACCGGCGTCGGTAATCGCCCGCGCCGTTTCCGCCGGAGTGAGAAAGCTGCGGTTCATCTACAGGCCGACGTCCTTGGCCAGGCGCTCCCAGGCCGGCAGGCTGCGGCGAATGACTTCGTCGCTGACGCAGTAGGCGATGCGGAAGAAGCCGGGGGCGCCGAAACCGCTGCCGGGGACGAGGAGAATGTTGTGCTCGAGGGCCATGCGCACGAAGGTGACATCGTCGGCGAGCGGCGAATGGGGGAAGAGGAAAAAGCCGCCCCCGGGTTTGACCATGCGGAAGCCCAGCCCGGTCAGGTGGCCGTAGATCAGGTCGCGCTTGGCCTGATAGGCGGCGATGTCGACGCTTTCGTGCTGCAGGCCGGCGACCAGGCGCTGCATCAGCGCCGGGGCGTTGACGAAGCCGAGGGTGCGGTTGCAAAAGACCGCCCCCTCGATGAACAGGGAGCAGTCGTCCATCGCCGGGTTGGCCGCCAGGTAGCCGATCCGCTCGCCGGGAAGGGCCAGGTCCTTGGAGTGAGAAGTGACCAGGATGCTGTTGCGGATGTGGCGGAAGACCGCCGGGACCGCTTGACCGTCGTAGGCCAGCCGGGCATAGGGCTCATCGGAGATGACATAGATGGTCCGCCCCAGTTCAGCCTGCTTGCGCTCGAGCATCTGGCCGATGGCTTCCAGCGTCTCCGCCGGGTAGACCACCCCGGTGGGGTTGTTGGGCGAGTTGATCAGTACGGCCCGGGTGTTGGGGCCGATCGCCGCCTCGATGGCCCTGACATCGGGCTGGAAGGTGTCGCGGTCGGTCCAGACCTCGACGGTGCTGCCGCCGTGGTTGTCGATGTAGAAGCGGTACTCGACGAAGAAGGGGGCGAGGATGATCACCTCCTCGCCGGGATTGAGGATGGTCTTGAGGACGACGTTGACCGCTGCCCCGGCGCCGCAGGTCATCACTACCTGGGCGGCGGTGACCGGTGCGCCGCTCTGCTCGACCAGGAAGTCGGCGACCGCCTGGCGGGTGAAATCGTAGCCGGCGTTGTTCATGTAGCGGTGCATGCCGGAGATGGGGTTCTCGGCCAGGCGGCGCAGTTCGCGGCGGAAGGCCTCGGGGGGGTCGATGACGGGGTTGCCGAGAGTGAAGTCGTAGACGTTCTCGGCGCCGAGCCGCGCGGTCATGGCCGCCCCCTCCTCGAACATGCGGCGAATCCACGAGGCACGCTCGATGGCTCCCTGGACTTTGACGGCGATCGACATGGGGTCTCCTGTGTGTAAATTGAATTTCTGCGGAGTTTAGCGGGGCCGTGCGGAGCGGTCAAGCGCCGCCGCAAGGTGCTGTTCTTGCACCTGCAGGCCACCTGAAGGTGCAACTGCTGCATCACGGAGCGTATTTGTAGAGCGACTGCCCGCCGGGACGCCCGCGAGAGCCCGTTTGCGCGAAGACCGGCAGCCGATTTTTTTACTCTTCAGGGTTGGCACGGTTGATGAAGAACAACCATAAGAGGTACAATTGGACAGACAGGTTGCACGAGATGATCATGAATAGGAGGCCGCCATGCCCGGAATATCTTCAGCCCGCATTGTGAGTGCTGCTCTCTTGACGTTTTTGTCGACTCTTTTCCTCCTGGCGATTCCGGTTGCCTCCCTTCATGCCGCCCCTTGGGGGGGCAAGCACGTCGCCGACGAGGTGGCATCCCGGGCCGACCGCAACCAGCCGGTCGAAGCCCTGATCCTCCTCGACGACCGCGAGGAGATGACGGCCGAAGTTCCCGCCCGGCCCGAACGGGAAGATGCGTCAGCCTACGGCCGGCGCATGGATGAGCGCCGCACCCGTCTGAACGCTCTCAAAAGCACGGTCAGGCGCGAAGTCGCCAGAGATGATCTGGAAGTCCTTCGCGAGTACGATGTCCTGCCGGTTCTGCACGTGCGCCTCTCCTCATCCCGGGCTTTGGACCGCCTGGCGGCTCACGGCAAGGTCCTGTCTATCGATGAAAACCGTCGCAGCGAGCATTTCCTGGCCCAGAGTCTGCCACTGATCAATCAGCCTACCATCGCTGCCGGCGGCTATACGGGAAGCGGTGCCACGGTGGCGATTCTGGACACCGGCGTCAACTACACCAACGCCGCTTTCGGCCCGTGCACTGCCCCGGGCGTGCCGGCGGACAGCTGCAAAGTGGTCTATGCCCAGGATTTCGCACCTTCTGACGGCGCCCTCGACGACAGCGGCCACGGCACCAACGTCGCCGGGATCACCCTCGGCGTCGCCCCCGGGGCCAAGGTCGCCGCCCTGGATGTCTTCCGCACCGACGGCTATGCCTACAACAGCGACCTGCTTGCCGCCGTCAACTGGTGCGTCGCCAATAAGGGCACCTACAATATCGTCTCGCTCAACATGAGTCTCGGCGGCGGCCGCTACTACTCCCCGCTGGCCCCGACCGACACCTTCGGCGCAGCCCTGCAGAAGGCCCTTGACGCGGGCATCCTCATCGCCGTGGCTTCCGGCAACAATGCCTACAGCAACTCCCTCAGCTGGCCTGCGGCCTACAGCAATGTGGTCTCGGTCGGCGCAGTCTACGATGCCAACCTTGGGGCTAAAAGTTGGAGCGTGTGCAGCGATAGGACCACCGCCGCCGACAAGGTGACCTGCTTCTCCAACAGCGCCTCATTTCTGACTCTGCTGGCCCCCGGTTCGGTGATCAGCGCCGCCGGCATCAACATGAGCGGCACCTCGCAGGCGGCCCCGCATGTCGCCGGAGCCGCCGCCGTGCTGCGCGCGGCCTATCCTGCCGATACGGTGGCCCAGACCGTCGTGCGTCTCAAGGACGGCAAGCTGATCACCGATACCCGCAACAATATCAGCAAGCCGCGTCTCGACCTGGTCGCTTCCGTCGGCACTCCGCCCACCACCAATACGCCGCCGGTGGCCAACGCCGGCGCCGACAAGACGGCCACCGTCGGCCAGAGCGTCACCTTCAGCGGCAGCGCCTCCTACGACATCGACGCCGGAGATTCTCTGGTCTACTCCTGGAATTTTGGTGACAGCACGTCGGCGAGCGGGGTCTCGGTCAGCCATGTCTTCGCCGGTGCGGGGACTTACACCGTCACCCTGACGGTCACCGACAGCGCCGGGGCGACTGCCCAGGACGCCTTGACCGTAGTCGTCAATCCGGTCCCGACCGTCTCCACGCTCTCTTTCGAATCGGCGGCCTACAGCGTTTCCGAGGGCGGCGGCAGCGTTACCTTAAGGGTCACCCGTACCGGCAGCACCGCCACTTCCGCCAGCGTCAGGTACGCCAGCGCGGACGGGACGGCCCGTTCCCGGAGCGACTACACCGCTGTCAGCGGCGCCCTGAGCTGGGCCGCCGGCGATGCCAGCGCCAAGAGCATCGTCGTGCCGATCGTCAACGACCGGTTCAAGGAGAAAAGCGAGACCTTCTCCCTCCGTCTCAGTTCGGCGGTCGGCGCCATCCTTGGCACCTCCACGGCGACGGTGACCATCGTCGACAACGACTGAAAGCGCTGCAAACTCCGCGGACCTGGCGAGGGGCGGTTTTTACCGCCCCTCGCCTCATTCAGCGCCCTGCCAAGCACCTGCGACGTCTTGCCTTTACCCTTTTCTTCGGCTAGAGTCACAAGTTGATTTCACTTCGCACCAGGAGTCTGCCGTGACCGATCATCCCCTCGCCGGGCTGCGTCGCCGGATCGATGCCATCGATGACCAGATCCTCGAGCTGCTCAACCGTCGTGCCGAGCTGGTGATCGCCGTCGGAAAGGCCAAGCAGGGGGGGACGGGGGATTTCTACGTGCCCAGCCGCGAGCAGGCGATCTATGCCCGCCTCCTTGCCGCCCACCACGGGCCCTTTCCCGAAGAGGGGGTGCGTCGGGTCTTCCGCGAAATCATCTCCGCCTCGCTCTCCCTGGAGCAGCCGCTCAAGGTCGCCTTCCTCGGTCCCCAGGGAACCTTCACCCACGTCGCCGCCATGCAGCAGTTCGGCTTCTCCGCCCAGCTGGTCCCGGTGAAGAGCATCCCCTCGATCTTCGAGGAGGTCGGCCGCGGCCGCGCCAACTACGGGGTGGTGCCGGTCGAGAATTCCAACGAGGGGGTGGTCTCCCACACCCTCGACATGTTCATGAAGTCGGAACTGAAGATCATCGCCGAGGTGCTCATCGAGGTCTCCCATGACCTGCTCAACCGCACCGGGCGCATCGAGGACATCCGCAAGGTGGTCTCCCATCCCCAGGCCCTGGCCCAGTGCCGCGGCTGGCTCGAGGAGAACCTCCCCGAGATCCCCCTGGTCGATATCGGCAGCACCACCCAGGCCGCCCAGCAGGCTGCCGAGGACGAGAGCGTCGCGGCCATCGCCAGCGAGGCGGCCGCCGGGCTCTACGGGCTGCGCGCGGTCAAGCAGCGCATCGAGGACAACCCCAACAACTTTACCCGCTTCCTGGTTGTCGGCCAGCAGATGCCGGAGCCGGGGGGGAATGACAAGACCTCGATCATGTTCAGCGTCCGCGACGAGCCGGGGATCCTCTACCGCATGCTCGAACCTTTCTCCAAGCGCGGCCTCAACCTCTCCAAGATCGAGAGCCGGCCGATGAAGGGGCGGGCCTGGGAGTACATCTTCTTCCTCGACATGGAGGGGCACATCCGTGATGCCGAAGTGGCCGCCGCGATCGAGGAGCTCAACGGCTACTGCCAGTTCCTGAAGGTCCTCGGTTCCTATCCGAAGGCCAGATAAAGTCCGTGAGGAGTGACGCGTGACGAGTGAGGAGTTGTTCATCCCGAAGCTGGCGGTGGTGGGGGTCGGCCTGATCGGCGGTTCGCTCTCGCTGGCCCTCAAGGGTTGCGGCGCGGTGGGGAGCGTGGTCGGCATCGGCCGCGGCCAGGCCAACCTCGACCGGGCCCTGGAGCTGAAGGTGGTCGACAGCGTGACCACCGACCTGGCCGCCGGGGTCGCCGATGCCGACGTGGTCTTCCTCGCCACCCCGGTGCTGAATATCGCCCCGATGGCCCTGCAGGCCATGCCCCACCTCAAGTCCGGGGCGATTCTCACCGACGGCGGCAGCGTCAAGCAGGCGATCATCGACGCCCTCGAGCCGCACCTGCGCGAGGACATTCATTTCGTCCCCGGGCACCCTATCGCCGGCACCGAGCACAGCGGCGCCGAAGCGGCCTTCGCCTCCCTCTACCAGGGGCGGCGCTGCATCCTCACCCCGACGCCGCGCACCGCCCCGGCCGCCCTGGCCACGGTGCGGGCCATGTGGGAGATTGCCGGCTGCGAGGTGGTGGCGATGGGGGTGGAGAAGCATGACCGCGTCCTGGGGGCGATCAGCCACCTGCCGCACATGGTCGCCTATGCCCTGGTCAACGCGGTGCGCGCCTACGACCGCTACGAAGAGAACATCCTCGAATACTCCGCCGGCGGTTTCCGCGACTTCACCCGCATCGCCTCCTCCGACCCGACCATGTGGCGCGACATTGCCTTGACCAACCGCCCGGCGCTGATCGAGATGATGGAGCAGTTCGAGACCTTCCTCCGCGAGCTCAAGGATGACATCGCCCGCGGCGACCAGGAGCGGCTCTTCGAATTCTTCCGCCGCTCGAAAGAAAGTCGCGACGCCATACTGTAACCGTGAGGGGTAAGAAGGGGGGCGTAACGGCCTTTCATTTTTCACTTTTCACTTTTCACGAGGTTTTATGACCATCGATCGCACCATCCAGCCGGCCCTCACCCTGCGCGGGGAGATCGTCACCCCCGGGGACAAGTCGATCTCCCATCGCTCGATCATGTTCGGGGCGCTGGCCGAAGGGACCACCCGGGTCAAGGGCTTCCTCACCGGGGAAGACAACCTCTCCACCCTCAAGGCTTTTCAGGCCATGGGCATTACCATCCGCCAGGCGGCAGCGGGGGAGCTGGAGATCGAGGGGCGGGGGCTCGACGGCCTCCAGGAACCGGCCGACGTTCTCGACTGCGGCAACTCTGGAACCACCATGCGGCTGATGAGCGGGCTGCTCTCCGGGCAGCGCTTCTTTTCGGTGCTGACCGGCGACCAGTATCTGCGCAAGCGGCCGATGAAGCGGGTGGTGGCTCCGCTGACCGCCATGGGGGCGCGCATCTGGGGACGGCGCGGCGGCGAACTGGCGCCCCTGGCGATCCAGGGCGGCTCTCTGCAGGCGATCAGCTACGATTCGCCGATCGCCAGCGCCCAGGTCAAGTCCGCCGTCCTCCTCGCCGGGCTCTACGCCGACGGCGAGACCACCGTCCGCGAACCGCACCTGTCGCGCGATCACAGCGAACGCATGCTGCGCTGGTTCGGCGCCGACGTCCGCCCCTTCGCCGGTGGGGTGACGGTTGCCGGCCGGCCGCGCCTGGTGGCCCGCGACATGTACGTCCCCGGCGACATCTCCTCGGCGACCTTCTTCCTGGTCGCCGCCCTGATCACCCCGGGGGCCGAACTGCTGGTCAAAAACGTCGGCCTCAACCCCAGCCGCAGCGGTTCGATCGACATCCTCCGCGCCATGGGCGGGGAGCTTGAGCTGCTCAACGAGCGCGAACAGTCCGGGGAGCCGGTGGCCGACATCCTCGTCCGCCACAGCCGCCTCAAGGGGATCGAGATCGGCGGTGACGTGGTGCCGCGGGCCATCGACGAATTCCCGGTGCTCAGCGTCGCCGCCGCCCTCGCCGAGGGGACGACGGTGATCCGCGACGCCGAAGAGCTGCGCGTCAAGGAGACCGACCGCATCGCCGCCATGGCCAGCGAACTCGGCAAGCTCGGCGCCGCCGTCGAGCCGACCCCGGACGGTATGATCATCACCGGCCGCGAACGGCTGCAGGGCGGGGCGGTGACCTCCCACGGCGACCATCGCATCGCCATGAGCTGCGCCGTGGCGGCGCTGGCCGCCGCCGGCCCGGTCGCCATCGCCGACACCGCCTGCACCGAAACCTCTTTCCCCGGCTTCTGGGAACTCCTGGAGGCGGTGCGCCAATGAGCGGGCGGGCCTCGACTCCCTCAGCGGGGAAGCCGGCGATCATCGCCATCGACGGCCCCTCGGGGGTCGGCAAGAGCACCCTGAGCAAGCTGCTGGCCCGCGAACTGGGCTACCTCAATCTCGACACCGGGGCGATGTACCGCACCGTCGCCCTGGCCGCCACCCGCCGCGGCCTCTCCATCGATGACGCTGCCGCCCTCGGGGCGCTGGCCGACGCCATCGATATCGCCTTCCGCCGCCACGCCGACGGCGAGCATGTCCTGCTCGACGGCGAGGATGTCTCCGCCGCCATCCGCACCCCGGAGATCAGCCTGCTCACCTCCCGGGTCTCCGCCTGCCCGGCGGTGCGCGAGGCGCTGGTACGCAAGCAGCGCCACTTCTGCGCCGAGGGGGGCTATGTCCTCGAGGGGCGCGACATCGGCACGGTGGTCTGCCCGACCGCCGAGGTCAAGTTCTTCCTGACTGCCAGTGCGGCTGAGCGGGGCCGCCGGCGCTTTCTCGAACTTCAGGCGGCGGGCGCCACCGTCGATTTGGCCAAAACCATCGCAGACGTCGAAGCCCGCGATGCCGCCGACAGCGGGCGCCGGCACTCGCCGCTGGTGCGGGCGGCGGATGCGGTGGAGGTCGATACCACCGGCAAGGGGGTCGAAGAGGTCTTCGCCGAGATGCTCGGCGTGGTCCACGGCCGTCTCGGCGGCGGGGAGGGGGGGTAGCCCGACTCATGGAGATCATTGTCGCCAAGAGCGCCGGCTTCTGCTTCGGCGTCAAGCGGGCCACGAAGATGGCCTTCGAAGCCTCTTCGGCCCACCAGCGGATCTGCTCTCTCGGCCCGATCATCCATTCGCCGCAGGTGGTCGAAGAACTGGCCGCCAAAGGGGTGCGGGTGGTCAGGAAGGTCGACGAGATCGAGCGCGGGGCGGTCATCATCCGCTCCCACGGGGTGACCGCCGGGGAGATGAAGCAGATCCGCGAGCGCGAACTGCCGGTGGTCGACGCCACCTGCCCCTTCGTCAAGAAAGCCCAGGAATACGCAGCCCATCTGGCCGCGCAGGGTTACATGGTGATCATCGTCGGCGAAGCCGACCACCCGGAAGTCGAGGGGATCGTCTCCTATGCCGCCTCCGGCCAGGTGCGGGTGGTCGCCAACGCCGAAGAAGCCGCGGCCCTGCCGCGCATGGGCAGGATCGGGGTCATCGCCCAGACCACCCAGTCCTTCGACAACCTCCGCCAGGTCGCCGGGATCTGTCTGGAAAAGGCCAAGGAACTGCACGTCTTCAACACCATCTGCAACGCGACCTCGGTGCGCCAGGACGAAGCGGCGGAGATCGCTCGCCGGGTCGACGTCATGCTGGTTATCGGCGGCTTCAACAGTGCCAATACGACCCGGCTGGCGCAGCTCTGCCGGGAACTCTGCCCTGGAACCCATCACATTGAAACCGCGGGGGAAATTTCCCCCGAGTGGTTCTCCGCGGCCCGCCGGGTCGGCATTACCGCAGGCGCCTCGACGCCCCGCTGGCTGATCGACCAGGTCTGCAGCCGGGTCGACGAGATCAGCCATCCCGGCGAAAAATAAACGTTTGTTTTTCACGTAAGGCTATGTTAGCTTAAAAAACTATGGCGAAAGCCACACTGCCGCGGCGCGGCAGACTTTGTCAGGGGGTATCGCGTTAATGTCGGACAACACCAACACGTTTGACCAGAATGAGAGCATGGATCAGGAACAGGATTTTCTCTCCCTGTTCGAAAGCAGCCTGCAGGAGCTGCATGTAGGCGATGTGGTGCGCGGCACCGTCGTCCAGGTTAATGACGACACCGTCGTCGTTGACGTCGGCTACAAGTCTGAAGGGGTTATCCCCATTGAAGAATTCCGCGATGAGCAGGGGCTGCTGCAGGTCAAGGTCGGCGACGAGATCGACGTTCTCTTCGAGCGGCGTGAGAACGAAAGCGGCCTGATCTCCCTCTCCAAGACCAAGGCGGACCGCCAGCGGATCTGGAGCCTCCTCGAGGAAGGTTCGGTCATCGAAGGGAAGATCACCGGCCGGATCAAGGGCGGCCTGACCGTCGACATCGGGGTCAGCGCGTTCCTCCCCGGCTCCCAGGTCGACATTCGCCCGGTGCGCAACCTCGACAAGCTGCTTGGCGCCACCCTCAAGTTCAAGATCATCAAGCTCAACAAGCGCCGCGGCAATATCGTCCTCTCCCGCCGTGTCCTCCTCGAGGAGGAGCGCGACTCCCTGCGCGGCAACACCCTGGAGGTCCTCACCGAGGGCGAGGTGGTCGAGGGAACGGTCAAGAACCTCACCGATTACGGGGCGTTCATCGATCTCGGCGGCCTCGACGGCCTGCTGCACATCACCGACATGTCCTGGGGGCGCGTCAGCAACCCGGCGGAGGTCCTTACCGTCGGTCAGAAGCTCAACGTCAAGGTCCTCAAGTTCGACCGCGACCGTGAGCGCGTCTCCCTCGGCCTCAAGCAGATCATCCCCGATCCGTGGCTGGGTGTCGAAGAGAAGTACCCGGTGGGCGGCCGGATCTCCGGCAAGGTGGTCAGCCTGACCGATTACGGCGCGTTCGTCGAACTGGAAGAAGGCGTCGAGGGGCTGATCCACGTTTCGGAAATGAGCTGGACCAAGCGTGTCAAGCACCCCAACAAACTGCTCAACGTCGGCGACGTGGTCGAAAGCCTGATTCTCGCCGTGGATACCGGCAACCGCCGCATCTCCCTGGGGCTCAAGCAGATCGAGCCCAACCCCTGGGACCAGATCGGCGAGAAGTTCCCGATGGGTACCGTGATCGAGGGGCAGATCAAGAACATCACCGATTTCGGTGTTTTCGTCGGAGTCGACGAGGGGATCGACGGCCTGGTCCACATCTCCGACCTCTCCTGGACCCGTCGTATCAAGCATCCCTCCGAACTGTACCGCAAAGGCGATACGGTGCGTGCGGTGGTTCTCAACATCGACCGCGAGAACGAGCGTTTCTCCCTCGGCATCAAGCAGCTGACCCCCGATCCGTGGACGGTCATCCCCACCCGCTGCGCACCGGGGACGATCATCCGCGGCAAGGTGACCTCGGTGACCGATTTCGGGATCTTCCTCGAAATCGAGGAGGGTATCGAAGGGCTGATCCACGTTTCCGAGCTGAGCCGCGAAAAGATCGACAACCCCAAGGACTTTGCCAAGAACGGCGATGTGCTCGAGGCGGTGGTCCTAAGCATTGACGGCGTCGATCGCAAGATCGCCCTGTCGATCAAGCATCTCGACGAGCACAAGGAGAAGGCCGAGGTCCGCGAGTTCCTCGGTGCCCAGAGGGAGGCGACCTCCAATCTCGGCGACCTGCTCCAGGGTGCCTTCGGTCGCAGCAACAGCGACAACTGAAAGTCAACGTGACCTGACCTGCACGCCCCCGCCGTCTGGTGGGGGCGTGCTCTTTCCCTGCTCGCCATGTATCGTCGCCCACTGCTCATCGCTCTCGGACTGCTTGGCGGGATCTTTCTCGTCTTCTTCGCCCTGATTGTTGCCGTCAAGGAGTTGACCGGCGGCTCGACCCCCTTTGGCGCCGCCCGGCGGGTCGGCGTGGTGGAGGTCTACGGCGGGATCCTGGATGCCAAGGAGGCGGTCGAGCAGCTCAATCGCTTCCACCGGGACGATTCAGTGCAGGCGATCGTCCTGCGCATCGACTCCCCCGGCGGCAGCGTCGGCCCCTCCCAGGAAATTCACGATGCGGTCAGACGCATCGATGACGACAAGCCGGTCATCGCCTCGATGGGTTCGGTGGCGGCTTCCGGGGGTTATTACATCGCCGCGCCGGCACGTGAGATCTTTGCCAATCCCGGGACGATCACCGGCAGCATCGGCGTGATCATGGAATACACCAACGTCCAGGAGCTGCTTGGCAAGATCGGCCTGTACAGCGAGGCGATCAAGAGCGGGCCGAACAAGGACATCGGCTCTCCGGTCCGGCCGATGAGCCGCGAAGAACGCGCCCTTCTCCAGGCCCTGATCGATGACGTCCACAGCCAGTTCGTCGATGCCGTGGTCGTCGGGCGCAAACTCCAGCCCGCAGCAGTGCGGGCCCTCGCCGACGGGCGGATCTTTTCCGGCCGTCAGGCTCGCGATGCGGGGCTGGTCGACCAACTCGGCGGGCTCGAGGCGGCTGTCGGACGGGCCGCCGAACTGGGCGGCATCGACGGCGAACCTGAAGTCGTCTACCCGCCTGGCAACAAGCCCAGACTGATTGATTTCTTTCTCGACGAAGCCGCCACCCGGCTGCAGGGGCTGTTCAGCCGCCGCCAGGGCAGCGGCCTGCAATATCTCTGGCCAGGATTCAATTGAACCAGGAGTCACCCGATGACCAAGAGCGAACTGATCGAGAGCCTTACTGAAGCCAATGATATCCTCAGCAAGCGTGAGGCGGAGTTGATCATCAACACGATTTTTGACGGGATCGGCGAGGCCCTGGCCTCCGGTGACCGGGTGGAGATTCGCGGTTTCGGTTCCTTCACCCTGCGTGAGCGCGATGCCCGCGAAGCCCGCAACCCGAAGAGCGGCACGGTCGTGCAGATCCCGATGAAGAAGACCCCGTTTTTCAAAACCGGCAAGGAACTGCGCGAGCGCGTCAACGGCATCGCCGGGTGATGACTGCGGGCCCCTCAAGCGGGCCGGCGCGTGTGCTGAAGCAAAAGACCGGGGCCCCGTGTATCACACGGGGCCCCGGTCTCGCATTCTGTCCGGCAGGACTGGGGGACAGTCCCGCCGGCAGGCGGCAACACTCCGGAATGACGACGGTGGACCCAAACCGGCTTTTGTGGCCAGTATCGCCCCGGGAGACCGTTTCAGGCGTCCCGCTCATGGGCGGGCTGGCTCACCACGATCGAACCTGGGGACAGGAATCGGTTCGCTTGGCCGGGCAGGGCGCCGACCGTCCGACATTCCAGAGGTTGTCAAAGAACTCATCACTCCTTGCTTTCAAGGCTAGCACCATGCTTGCCTCTGTCAAGGACGTGAGGTATTTTTTCACCAATTATCCGTCATGACCGAACAGCTCAACGATTTTCTCCGCCCCGGTGTCTACCGGGTGAGCGCCGACCGGCAGCATGCCGGCCAGCGCCTCGACCTTTTCCTGGCCGAGAAGATTGCCGGTGCGGGGCGCGGATTGCTCAAGCGCCTCATCGACCTGGGGGGAGTACATGTCGATGGCCGGCGGGTACGCCGCTGCTCGCTGCCGATGGCACCGGGGCAGCACGTGGAGGTGCATTATGACGGGCTGCCCCTTGCCCCCTTCGTTATCGTCCCCGGGCAGATCCTCTACCGTGATCGCTACCTGCTGGCTCTCGACAAACCTGCCGGGATCGCCACCCAGCCGACTCCGGCCCGCTACCAGGGGACTGTCTACGCGGCCCTCTGCGATCATCTCAAGGAGAGCGGAAAGCTCACTCTGGGTATGGTTCAGCGCCTCGACCGTGATACCAGCGGGGTGATGATCTTCTCGATTCACCCGGCCGCTCATCGCGGGCTGACGGCGGCGTTCACTGCTCACCGGGTCACCAAGCGCTACCTGGCCCTGGTCAGCGGTGTCCCCGCCGAAGCTGCCGGCGAATTCCGTTCCCTTATCGCCCGGCGGCGTTCCACCAACCGCATGGTTTCGGTGGAGCGTGGCGGCAAGGAGGCGATCACCCGCTACCGCGTGCTGGCCAGCGCCGCCGGCGCAGCGCTGGTGGAGGTCGAGATCCCCACCGGGCGCTCGCACCAGATCCGCCTGCACTTCGCCGAGGCCGGGCACCCGCTGCTCGGCGATGCCGGCTATGGCGGGCCGCGGATTTTCGGTGACGGTACGGTGCCGCGGCAGATGCTCCATGCCCGTGAACTGTCGCTGGCTCACCCTGTGGGCGGGGCGCCGCTGCACCTGGTGTCGCCCCTCCCCGAAGATTTCCGCGCGGTCATGGCGGCCGTTGGCCTGCCGGACTCCCCTGAACCCTCTTTTACGGCGCCGCGCGCGCCCGGTGACGGTGACCATGCCCTTTCCGCACATTGATCCGATCCTGATCCAGATCGGCCCGCTGGCGATCCGCTGGTACGGGCTGATGTACCTGCTCGGCTTCCTCGCCGCCTACGTCCTGATCCGTCGCCTCTCCCGCCAGCGCGGCCTCCCCCTCGATGCCAACAGCGCCGCCGACCTGGTCTTCTACATCGCCGTCGGCGTGGTGATCGGCGGCCGACTCGGCTACGTGCTCTTCTACAATCCAGCCTGGTACCTGGCTCACCCCCTGCGGGCCCTGGCTATCTGGGAGGGGGGGATGAGCTTTCATGGCGGCCTGCTCGGAGTGGTCGCCGCCGCTCTGCTCTTCTGTCGGCAGCGCCGCCTGCCGGTGCTGCTGACTTCGGATATCCTGGTGGCCTCGGCGCCCATCGGCCTGGGGCTGGGCCGGCTGGGCAATTTCATCAACGGGGAGCTGTGGGGGCGGCCGACCGATCTCCCCTGGGGGATGGTCTTTCCTGACGGCGGGACGCTGCCGCGCCACCCCAGCCAACTCTACCAGGCCGCCCTGGAGGGGCTGCTTCTCTTTCTCCTGCTGATCTGGCTGCACCGCCGCAAGGCCAACCCCGGCGTGCCGTTTTTTACCTTCTTTCTTGCCTACGGGATCCTGCGCTTCCTGGTCGAGTTTGTCCGCCAGCCCGACGCCCATCTCGGTTTCCTCTGGGGCGGGGCGACCATGGGCCAACTGCTCTCCCTGCCGATGATGATCTTCGGAATCGTCGGGTTGTTGTGGCTGAAGCGGCGGGGGAGGGTGTCTTGAGGGGCATCGCGGGGATCATCTTCGACTGCGATGGCGTGCTTTTTGAGAGCCGGCGCGCCAATCTGGCCTACTACAACACCATCCTGGCCGCTTTCGGTGTGCCTGCGGTGGACGAGGGGGACAGCCAGCGTGCCCGCCTCTGTCATACGGCGGCGAGTCCCGAGGTCTTCAGGGTGCTGATCGGCGAAGAGCGCCAGGCCGAGGCCCTGGAAATGGCCTCTCGCCTCGACTACCGGCAGTTCATTCCGGATATGCAGCCCGAGCCCGGCGTTGCCGCTGCCCTGGCCCATCTCTCGGCCAGGCTCCCCTTGGCGGTGGCCACCAACCGGGGGGGGAGCATGCAGGACATTCTCGCGCATTTCGCTATGGGAGGGTACTTCCAGGCGGTGGTGACGACCAGGGACGTTGCGCGACCCAAGCCCTATCCCGATATGCTCCTCGAGGCGGCCCGCCGACTCGAACTTCCCATCGAGGGGCTCTTATTCGTCGGCGATTCCCACCTCGATCAGGCCGCAGCGCGGGCGGCCGGCATCCGCTTCGCCGCCTATCGCAGCCAACTCGAGGCAGATCTCCAGGTCGACAGTCACCGCCAGCTTCAGTCGCTCTTCTCGGCGGGGCACTGACAGGGCCCACCGTCGCTGCCGAGGTTCTTGGTCATTTCGAGCACGTTGCCGTCGTCGCCGCAGCGATAGGTCACCTCGTCCATCAGGGCGTGAATCAGGTAGATGCCGCGCCCGTGCTCATCGAGGGGATGGCTTGGGAGGGCATACTGGCGAATGTCGAAACCCTGACCGTGGTCATAGACCCGAATGGTCAGGCGTCCCTCGCCGATGCTGATTTCAATGTGCACCTCTTTCCCCGGATCACCGACGTTGGCATGCTGGATGGTGTTGGCCATCGCCTCGGTCAACACCAGGTTCAACTCGTAGGCCAGCTTCTCGCGGTTTCCTCCGTAATGCCTGAGGGTTTGGGCAATGTGTTCACCGATATGTCCGATCAGGCACAGGTAGCGGGTCTGGTTGGGCACCCTGATATCGACTGCGATCCGCTCGTTCATCCGCGTCCTCCCTCACCCTTCCCGGTGCGGCGCCTCCTCAGGGGCTTCCGGCTCTTCACTTGAAACTGGCCAGCGCCTCATCGACCGTCGGGAATATTTCGAAGACCCGGTGCAGGCGGGTCAGCTCGAACATCGACTTGACCTGCAGTTGCAATCCCGACAGCTTGAGACTGCCGTTGCGTGAACTGGCATTTTTAAAGCCCGAAACCATCGCGCCGAGCCCCGAGGAGTCGACGAACTTCACCGTCTGCAGGTCGAGAACCAGGTCGGCCTTCCCCTCTTCGAAGAGTTTCAACATCTGGGCCTTGAGGTCGCCGCTGTTGTGAGCGTCGAGACGCTCTTCATGAATGGCCAGTAAAACGACTCCGCCCCGTTCTTCAACCGTCAGATTCATCCCTCGCTCCTTGAGCCGGCCATCTTTGCCCGGCGTATTTTCAGCCATTCTAGCACGAATCGCTGTGCTCCGGCAGAGTCCTTGCGTCGATGCGCATGACCACCAGGGAAACGTCGTCGTCGAAGCTGTGGATGCCGGTAAAGATTCGCACCTGTTGGAAAATGTGCTCGATCAGGGCTTCCGGCGCCAGGTGATTGGCTTCCCGCATCAGCTCGGCCAGGCGTTCTTCGCCAAACAGCTCAAAGCTGCTGTTGGCCGCTTCGATGATGCCATCGGTGTAAAGCAGCAGGACATCGCCGGGATCCAGTCGCTGCACCTCCTGCTCGTAGGGGAACTCGCGGCGGACGCCCAGGATCAGCCCCTCGGCATCGAGCCGCCGGCACTCGCCGCTGGCCTGCTTCCAGAGGAGTGCCGGCGCATGCCCGGCGTTGGCGTAAAGGGCCTGGCCGGTGCGCGGATCGTAGGAGAGGAAGAAGAGGGTGACGAAGAGCTCGGCACGGCTGAGGTCTTCGTAAAAGAAGGTGTTGAGTTCGGCGACCAGGTCGCGCGGAGTGGCGAGCCGGTCACTGCGGGCGCGGATCATGGTCCGGGTCTCGGCCATGATCAGCGCCGCGCCGACATTGTGCCCGGAGACATCGGCGATCACCAGGCCGAGGCGGCCGTCGGCGTGGGGGAGATAGTCATAGTAGTCGCCGCCCACCTCCCTGGCCGGGATGCAGATCCCGCCCAGTTGCACTCCGGGGAGATCGGGGACTGCGGTGGGCAGCAGGCTGAGCTGGATGGTCTTGGCGATCTGCAGTTCGCGCTGCTGTTCGCGGGCGACGATCAGGCGCTCGGTCTGGCGGGCATTGCGCCAGGCCACGCCGATCTGTCCGGCGATGCTGCCGAAGAGCTCGACGAATTCGTCGGTGAAAACCCCTTTCGAGGTCCTCGAGAAGGCCGAGATCACCCCGATCGGTTCCCCCTCGACGGTTATCGGCGCATGGGCCAGCGAGAGGAACCCCTCGCGGCGACAGATTTCCGCGGTTTTTCTGCGGCTGATCGTATCGGTATCGTTGATGACGATCATGTGGTTGGTCAGGAAGGCCTCGCCGATGAAAGTCTCCATGGACAGCTCTCGATCGGAATCATCGAAGTGGCCGTCAGTCATCCCGCGCTGGCGATGCACGGTGAGGAGATGGCGATCAGGGTCGAGAAAACGCACCGCGCAGAGGTCGAAACGGAACTGCTCGGTGAAGATCTTAAGAATATTGTCGAGGACGCTGGCCAGGTCGTCACCGCTCGAAGCGGCCCGGGCGGCTTCGTAAAGAACCCCCAGCTGCTCGCGGGTCGCCGAGCGACTGATGCTCACCGAGCCGAAAACGTCGAAGACATCCTCCATGCGGCTGCCGCGGGCGGCCAGGTAGTTGTCGATAATGATGCGTGCCGGAGCCGCGCCGACCGAACCGGCCAGGGTTCGCTCGGTGAAGCGCTTGAGCTTGGGCAGCTCCTGGTCGGAGAGACTCCCCTTCTCATCGATCTCGCGCTCGCCGAGGTACTCGCTGATCGCGGCATGAGCCTGTTTTTCCCCGATGAACTTGGCCATCAGCTCGACGAATTCGACGATGGTCGGGGCGCTGGAGATGCGCCGCAGCTGGGGGACTTCGCTGCGCGCCCGGAAGACATCGACGAATTTCTCAACCTGTTCCTGCTCCACCGTCTCCGGGGCGCTGAGCAGGGAGATGGAGATGAAGCTGCCCAGGTTGACGAACATGGTCCAGAAGAGTGCGTGCGTCCACTGGTCAAAGCCGTCGAGACCGAGCAGGGCGGTGGGGCGCAGGATGCTCATGCCGAAGAGCCCGTCGCTCAATATCGCGGCGGGGAGCCATTCGGAGGCGACCAGCACCGGAACCAGCAGGGTGTAGAACCAGACCACGAAGCCGAGCAGCAGGCCGACGATCGCCCCCCGGCGGGTGGCCCTTCGCCAGTAGATGCCGCCGAGAATCGCCGGGGCGAACTGGGTTGCGGCCAGGAAGGAGATCAGGCCGATGTTGACCAGGGCGGCGCCGCCGCCGAAGAGCCGGTGATAGAGATAGCCCAGCAGGATAACCGAGAGGATGGCCAGGCGGCGCAGGTTGATAAGCAGTCCGGAGAGGCCGCGCGCCCCCGAATAGACGCGCAGGATCAGCGGCATCAGCAGGTGGTTGAGAATCATCGTCGACAGGGCCACCGATTCGACCATGACCATGCCGGCCGACGCCGAAAAACCGCCGATGAAGACCACCAGGGCCAGCCAGGGGTGACCGCTCTGCAGGGGGACCTGCAGGACGAAAAAGTCGGCGGTGGCCGTGGAGCCGTCGTTGAGGAGGATCCCGGCCAGGGTGATGGGGATGACGAAGAGGGTGATCAGGAAGAGGTAGGCCGGAAAGCGCCACATCGCCTCGCGGATGTGCTCCTCGCGACAGTTTTCCACCACCATGATGTGAAACTGGCGGGGGAGGAACATGACCGCCATCATCGACATGAAGGTCAGGGAGAACCAGCCGGCGTAGGTGACTTCACCGCTGCCGATGGTCAGCAGGTGGCGGCGTTCCGGAAAACGCTCGAGGAACTGGCCGATGATGTCGGTGAAGCCGTCGAAGAGCCCGTAGGTGACGAAGAGTCCCAGGCAGACGAAGGCCGCCACCTTGAGCAGCGATTCGAGGGCGACGGCCGCCACCAGCCCCTCATGGCGTTCGGTGGCGTCGAGGTGGCGGGCCCCGAAGAGGACGCCGAAGATGCCGAGGAGCACGGCGAGAATCAGGGCGGTGTCGACATCCTGGCTGAACAGCGGGATGTCGCGGGTGACCCCCCTGGAGAACTCCACCGCCGGGACGGTCAGCAGGTCGAAGGTGGTGGCGACCGCCTTGAGCTGCAGGGCGATGTAGGGGAGGATGCCGATCACCGCGAAGATGGTGACGATGGCGCCGAGCAGCGGCGACTTGCCGTAGCGGCTGGAGACGAAGTCGGCGATGCTGGCGATATTCTGCTCCTTGCTGATGCGCACGATGCGGCGCAGAAGGAACCACCAGGTGAAGGCCATCAGGGTCGGGCCGAGATAGATGGCGAGGAAGTCGATGCCAACCGTGGCCGCCCGGCCGACACTGCCGTAAAAGGTCCACGAGGTGCAGTAGACCGCCAGGGAGAAGGAGTAGACCAGCGGGTTGTCGATCAGGCTGCGACCCAGCCGGGCGCGCTTGTCGGCGTAATAGGCGACGCCGAAGAGGATCGCGAAGTAGAGCAGCGAGATGGTGGAGATGACCGCGAAGGGGATCACGCCTGCTCACCGGAGTCGTCCGTCTCTTCCGGCTCGCGGCCGAGAAGACGGGCAAAGAGGTATACCACCGCAATCGACAGCGGCCAGCCGATCATCAGGTAGAGGATCATCAGGGGGACGCCGCCGACCTGCACTTCCTTGTTGAAGATGTGCAGGAATGGGAAGTTGAGCATGACCAGCCCGAGGCAGAAAAAGATCACCCAGGCTTCGCGGAGCTGCCAAGGGTTGGGGGAAGGTCTCTTCATCGGCTGGCGTCCCTGCCTGAAGACTCGGCGACGCGGGTCAGTTCTCCGCCGCCGGTGGGAAAATCCGCCCGGCGGCGCAAGGTCGCCTGGTTCATTCATTATAAGTGACAGCTGCCGCTCTGTCGATGACCAAGAGGCAGCTTGTCGCCGCCGAGCGTTTGCGGAGAGCGCCACGGGGTAAATTGACGGCCAGGCCGGATTCGTGCTAGAAAAATTATCCGGGTGGCCGCTACTTCCTGGGAAAAAATCCCGCTGATACAAGGATCCCCACCGTTCACATGACGACCCGATACGGAATGCCGCTGCTGCTCGGCATCATCTTGGCGGGCGGGTGCGCCTGGCTGCCCGCCCCCGGCGAGGCCCCCGGCTCGTCCACCGGCCAGGGGAGCGGCTATGTCTCGCGGCTCGAGGACCCGGCGGCCCAGGCCCTCTTTCACTATGGGCGCTTCACCCTGTTGGCCGGCGAGGGGCAGAGCGAGGAGGCCGTGGCCGCTCTTCTCGAGGTGATCCGGCTTGATCCCGACAACGAAGAACTGCGCTTCGACCTCGCCGACTACTACCTCGAGCTGGGGGAGGAGAAGCAGGCGGTGCGCACCATAGAGGATGTGCTGATCCGCAATCCCGCCTCGGTCGGAGCGCACCTGCGGCTCGGCAACGCCTATCTCACCACCCGCCGTCCGGCGCTGGCCGTCCCGCACTACCGGCGAATCCTCGAGGTCGAGCCCGGCAACGAGCAGGTGGCCCTGCAATTGGTGATTGCCCTGGTTCGTTCCGGCGAAGCTGGCCAGGCTGTCGACGAGGCCAAAAAGCTCCTCGAGCGCCGTCCCGAGTCAAAACTCGGCCGCCTGGCCCTGGCCCGCCTCTATCGCGAGACCGGCCTCGAAGTCCTGGCCATCGAACAATACCAGTTGCTTCTCGCCCAGGATCCCGCCATGACCCAGGCGGCCCTGGAACTCGGCCTCCTTTACGAGGAGCGCCGGGAGTGGAGCGATGCCCTGAAGGTTTTTCGCGCCGCCCTGGCCCGCGACCCCGAGGAGTTTTCCCTGCACCAGCACCTGGCCCGGGTCTACGTGGGGATGAAGCGCTATGCCGACGCCTTGGCCGAGTTGCAGATTATCGTTGCCGCTGATCCCGACGATGTCGACGCCCGCCGCAAGATCGGGCTGATCTATCTTGAACAGGAGAAATGGGACAAGGCGATCGCCGAGTTTCACGGGATCCTCTCCGACCGCCCGGAACTCGAGGCGGTGCGCTACTACCTGGGGATGGCCCTCTCCCGCAAGGAGTCGTGGCCCGCGGCTTACGAGGAGTTCAGGCAGATCGGGGAGGACTCCCCCTTCTATGATGATGCGCTCGGCCATATGAGCTATATCCAGGCGCAGACCGGTCGCCTCGATGAAGCCATCGCCCTGCTTAGCGGTCGGCTGCAGCGCCCCGACCCCCGTCCCCAGCAGTTCTATTACCTGGCGGTGCTCTATGCCGGCAGCAGTCGAGACGAGAAGGCTGTCGAGGTCCTTGACCAGGGGCTGAAGCTCTTCCCCGGGAACAGTGAACTGCTCTTCGAAAAGGGCTCCGCCCTGGATCGGCTCGGCCGGCCCAAAACCGCCATGGCCGTAATGAGACAGGTGATCGCCGCCGATCCCGACCACGCCGAGGCCCTCAATTACGTCGCCTACAACCTCGTCGAGCAGGGCCGCGATCTCGAGGAGGCGCTCAAGCTGGCCCAGCGGGCGGTCGCCGTCAAACCGGCCGGGCATATCCAGGACACCCTCGGCTGGATCTACTACCGGCTGGGCCGCTACGATGAAGCCCGCAAGGCTCTCGAGGCAGCCGTCAAGCTGATCCCCGACGACGCCGTGATCCTCGAGCACCTCGGCGACGTGCTCGCCCAGTTCAATTGGGACGAGGCGGTCGCGGTCTATCGGCGGGTCCTGGAACTTGATCCGGCACAGGAGAGTGTCCGCACCAAGCTCAAGGCCCTGGAGGGCGAACCGTGATCCGCCTGCTCCCGCGCCTGGGTGCAGTGTGCGTCGGCGCCGCACTGCTGCTGGCGGGGGGCTGTGCGACCCTCCCCCCCGCGGCGGTGAGGGCGGTTCCGGCCCCTCCCGACGCAGCCCGGGCGGTGCTCGATGAATGGGGCGCCCGAGTCGCCCGCCAGCAGTCGCTGCAGGGGCTGGCCAAGGTGCGCGTCGAGACCCCGCAGCGCACTCTCAGCGGCCGGCAGGTGCTGATCGTCGACGCTCCCGACCGGCTGCGTGCCGAGACCCTCAGCCCCTTCGGCACCCCCCTGCTGGTCCTGGCGGCCAGCGGCGGCCGCCTGGCGGCCAGCCTCCCCGGCGAGCGGCTTTACTACCATGGCGCCGCCACCCCGGAAAACCTCGGTCGCTTCAGCCGCCTCCCGCTGCGCCTCACCGACCTGGTCGACATCCTCCTCGGCCGCCCGCCGCTGCTCCCTGCCGCGCAGCTGCGCGGCTACACCCGCGACGACGGCGGCCTGCAGATCGAGACCGCGGCGGGGGGGCGCCGGCAGACCCTGACCTTCGACCGGGCGCACAACCTGGCCGAGGTCAGCTACTTCAGCGGCGACGAACTGCAGCTGCAGCTGTTCTACGGCGACTATGCGGCGGACTCCGGTCTCCCCGGACGTCTCGAACTCTCTCTCCCTCTTCAGCGGACCCGCGCCACCCTGGTCTTCATCGAACGGGCCGCCGGGGCTCCCCCGGGCGAGCTCTTCATCCTGCCGCCGCCGGCCGGGTCCCGGTCGATCGCCCTCGACGAGCCGGCGGGGGCGGTCGCCTTACCGCCGGAGGAAACCTCCCGGTGATCCGCATTCTTTTCGTCATCCTTCTCCTCGCCGCCACCGGCTGCCAGCGCCAGGAGGGAGCCGTGACCACCGGCGCCGCCGGGCCGCCGGCCTTTGGCGACACCATCATCGAGGCCTCGATCGGTGAGCCGTCGACTCTCCTGCCGGTGCTGGCTTCGGACTCGGCCTCCTCGGAGGTCAGCGGGCTGGTCTACAACGGCCTGCTCCGTTACGATAAGGACCTGCGCCTCGAAGGAGTCCTGGCCGAGTCCTGGCAGATTTCCCCGGACAACCTGACCATCACCTTTCACCTGCGCAAGGGGGTGAAATGGCATGACGACGCCCCCTTCACCAGCGCCGATGTCCTCTTCACCTACCGGATGTACATCGACCCCAAGGTGCCGACCTCCTACGGGGAGGACTTCAAGCAGGTGGCCCGTGCTGAAGCCCCGGACCCGTGGACCTTCCGCGTCACCTATCGGGAGCCCTACGCCCCGGCCCTGGAGAGCTGGGCGACGCCCGTCCATCCCCGCCACCTCCTCGACGGGCAGGATGTCACCAAGAGCCCGCTGGCCCGGGCGCCGATCGGCACCGGGCCCTACCGCTTCGTCAGCTGGCTGCCCGGCGAGAAGCTGGTCCTGGAGAGCAATCCGGACTATTACGAAGGGCGCCCCTACCTGCGCCGGGTGGTCTACCGGATCATCCCCGACACCTCTACCCAGTTTCTCGAGCTGCAGTCCGGCGGCCTCGATTTCATGGGGCTGACCCCGCTGCAGTTTTCCGCCCAGACCGACACCCCGGCCTTCCGCCGCGGCTTCGCCAAGTACCGCTACCTCTCCTTCAGTTATACCTATCTCGGCTACAACCTGCAGCGCCCGCTCTTCCAAGACGTGCGCGTGCGCCGGGCGATCGCCCACGCCATCGACAAGCAGGAACTGATCGACGGCGTGCTCCTCGGCTTCGGCCGGGCAGCCAGCGGCCCCTACAAGCCGGACAGCTGGGTCTACAACGGCGCGGTGCGCCAGTACGCCTACGATCCGGCCGCCGCCCGCACCCTCCTCGAGGAGGCGGGCTGGATCGATGCCGACGGTGACGGGATCCGCGAGAAGGGTGGGGAGAAACTCTCCTTCACGGTGGTCACCAACCAGGGGAACGATCTGCGCACCAAGAGCGCCGAGATCATCCAGCGCCGTCTCAAGGAGGTCGGCATCGACCTGCACATCCGCGTGGTCGAGTGGGCGACCTTCCTCAAGGAGTTCATCTTCCCCGGCAATTTCGACGCCACCATCCTCGGCTGGACCGGCGGTCCCGAGCCCGACCAGTACAACATCTGGCACTCGAGCAAGACCGGCCCGCGCGAGCTCAACTTCATCCACTACCGCAACGCCGAGGTCGACGAACTCCTCGAGCGCGGCCGGCGCACCTTCGACCAGGCCGAGCGCAAGCGCATCTACGACCGCTTCCAGGCGATCCTCGCCGAGGAGCAGCCCTACACCTTCCTCTACATCCCCGAGGCGCTGCCGGCGGTGGCCCGGCGCTTCCACGGCATCGAGCCGGCCCCGGCGGGGATCAGCCACAACTTCATCAAGTGGTATGTCCCGGAAGGGGAGCAGAAGTATGCGCGTTGACCGATGCTGACCTACCTCGCCAAACGTCTCCTGCTCATGGTCCCCCTGCTGATCGGCATCACCCTGATCAGCTTCGTGGTCATCCACCTCGCCCCCGGCGAGCCGACCGACCTGCAGACCGACCTCAACCCCAAGGCCAGCGCCGAGATGCGCCAGCAGCTGCGCGAGCGCTACGGTCTCGACCAGCCGCTCTATGTTCAGTACGCGCGCTGGCTGGGGCGCCTGGCCGTGCTCGACTTCGGCGAATCCTTTTCCCAGGACCACCGCCCGGTCTTCGCCAAGGTCGTCGAGCGCCTGCCGGTCACCATCCTGATCAACCTGCTGTCGATCACGGCGATCCTCGCGGTGGCGGTGCCCCTCGGCGTCTATTCGGCGGTGCGGCGCAACTCCCCCTTCGACCGCGTCACCACCGTGCTGGTCTTCACCGGTTTCGCCATCCCCTCCTTCTGGCTGGCCCTGCTGCTGATGGACTTCCTCGGCGTGCGCCTCGGGCTCTTCCCGATCGCCGGCCTCAAGTCGATCGGCTACGAGTACCTCTCCGCCGGGGCCCAGGCCTGGGACGTCGTGCATCACCTGGTCCTGCCGGTCTTCGTCTCGGCCTTCGGCGGGCTGGCCGGCTTCTCGCGCTACATGCGCTCGAACATGCTCGAGGTGATCCGCCAGGACTACATCCTCACCGCCCGCGCCAAGGGGCTCCCCGAAGGGCAGGTGATCATTCACCACGCCCTGCGCAACGCGCTGCTGCCGGTCATCACCATCCTCGGCCTGTCGGTCCCCGGGCTGATCGGCGGCAGCGTGATCTTCGAGACGATCTTCGCCATCCCCGGCATGGGCAAGCTCTTCTACGACGGCGTGATGATGCGCGACTACCCGCTGATCATGGGGATCCTGGTGATCGGCGCGGTCCTCACCCTGGTCGGCAATCTCCTCGCCGATCTCGGCTACGCCCTGGCCGACCCGCGCATCCGCCGCTCCTGACATGGAAGGCGCTTGACAGCCGGACCGGGCTTCTGCTTTAATTACAAGACAATCCGCAAAGGCTGTGAAAAGGAGTAGTAGGGCGTTCCTCCCTGCCTCAGAGAGCCGGTGGCTGGTGCGAACCGGTGCAGGAGACCCTGAACTCGCCTTGGAGCCGCGAAGGTGAACGGCATTGCCCGCTAGTCTTCGCCGTGGGCCGGCGTCAACGGCCGAGCGAGGGTCTCCCCCGGGAGACCGAAGCAGGGTGGTACCGCGAAGCGCATGCTCTCGCCCCTGTCACAGGGCGGGAGTTTTTTATTTCCGGCCGAGAGCCTCAACCCACAACGGTTTTACGGGAGATCGCACATGAGCAAAGCCAGCGAACAGGCCAAGTTGATCAGGATTTTCGACACCACGCTGCGTGACGGCGAGCAGTCTCCCGGCGCCAGCATGAACATCGAGGAGAAGCTGCGCATTGCCCACCAGCTCGAGAAGCTCAACGTCGATGTCATCGAGGCCGGCTTTCCGATCGCCTCGGAAGGGGACTTCGAGGCGGTGAAGAAGGTCGCCCAGACCATCCGCGGCCCGCAGATCGCCGGGCTGTGCCGCGCCAGCGACATGGACATCGACCGCGGCTGGGAGGCGCTCAAGTACGCCGGCGAGCGCGGACGCATCCATACCTTCATCGCCACCTCCGACATCCACATGAAGTACAAGCTCAAGATGAGCGAGCAGCAGGTCATCGACACCGCCGTCAAGGCGGTGCGCCGCGCCGCCGGCTACACCCCCAACGTCGAGTTCTCCGCCGAGGACGCCGTGCGTACGCGCCTGCCGTTCCTGGGCAAGGTCATCCAGGCGGTCATCGAGGCCGGGGCGAAGACGGTCAACATCCCCGACACCGTCGGCTACACCATCCCCTCGGAGTACTTCAACATCATCCGCTACCTCAAGGAGAACGTGCCGAACATCGAGCAGGCGGTCATTTCGGTGCACTGCCACAACGACCTCGGGCTGTCGGTGGCCAACTCGCTGGCCGCCATCCAGGCCGGCGCCGAGCAGGTCGAGTGCACCATCAACGGCATCGGCGAGCGGGCCGGCAACTGCTCCCTGGAAGAGGTGGTGATGACCCTGCGCACCCGCCAGGACATCCTGCCGTTCCGCACCAACGTCAACACCGAGCACATCTACGGGGCCAGCCGGCTGCTCTCGACCATCACCGGGATCGTCGTCCAGCCCAACAAGGCGATTGTCGGCGCCAACGCCTTCGCCCACGAGGCCGGCATCCATCAGCACGGCGTGCTGATGGAGAAGAGCACCTACGAGATCATGACCCCCGAGTCGATCGGCCTCAACACCAACAAGCTGGTGCTGGGCAAGCACTCCGGGCGTCACGCCTTCATCGCCCGCCTCAAGGAGATGGGCTACGACCTCTCCAAGGAGGACATCGAGAAGGCTTTTGTGCGCTTCAAGGCGCTGGCCGACCTCAAGAAGGAGATCTTCGACGAGGATCTCGACGCCCTTGTCGCCGACGAGATCGTGCGCGTGCCGGAGACCGTCAAGCTGGTGCAGATGAGCGTCTCCTCGGGCTCCTTCGCCACCCCCACCGCCACCGTCGAGCTGGAGGTCAACGGCAAGCTCAAGAAAACCGCCGTCCTCGGCGACGGCCCGGTGGACGCCACCTTCTCGGCGATCAAGAAGCTGACGCGCATGGAGCCGAAGCTGCTGCATTTCGGCCTCGGCTCGATCACCGGCGGCACTGACGCTCAGGGGGAGTGCACCGTGCGCCTCGAGGTCAACGGCCGCGAGGTCCTCGGTCAGGGGGCCCACTCGGACATCATCGTCGCCAGCGCCAAGGCCTTCATCAACGCCCTCAACAAGGGGCTGGCCGCCGCCAAGCGCAATCCGCATCAACTGTAAAACTAGAGACGCATCAGTCTGTTGACAGCTTTCTCTGAAGAAGTCGGTTTATTCTGAATTCTGAATTCTGAATTCCGAATTCCGACTTCTGAATTCTGTTTCAAGGAGCATTACATGGGCCAGACCACTGCTGAAAAGATTTTCGCCAGCCACCTGATCGACGAGCCGTTCCCGGGGACCCGGGTGCTGCGCCTCGACGTGGTGATGTGCCACGAGATCACCACGCCCATCGCCATCGCCGACCTGATGGCGCGGGGCAAGGACCGGGTCTTCGACAACACGAAGATCAAGGCGGTCATCGACCACGTCACCCCGAGCAAGGACACCAAGACCGCCACCCAGGCCAAGATCCTCCGTGACTGGGCCCACCGCCAGCAGATCCGCGACTTCCTCGTGCGG
>CAYQLP010000007.1:0-2052 GCA_964418505.1 uncultured Geobacteraceae bacterium
CAGCTCCGCCTATCTGAAATCGCGCGACATCAGTTCGATCGATTCACTCGGCTCGATCGCGCCGAACGTGAAAATTGAACGTGCGCCATCGAACAAGACGATTTCGCAGATCGCGATCCGCGGTTCGGTGACGACTGTCGAAGTCTCGTAGGTGCCCGTCCAGATCGCGCCGTTGACGGCCTGCGGATTGCCGTACCTGTCAAAGCACCCCTCTTGGTTGGGCACTCCGGTTACGCATTTGCCGGGGACGAAAACGCTGACCGTGGACGACTCCCCGGGGATGATCTCGGTCTTCTCGGCGACGAAAGAGTAGTCGTAACGCACATCGACCACCACCGTCTTGCCACTCTGGATGGCACCGTGGTTGACCGTTCCGGAGACCGCCGCCACATCATTGACAAATCCCGATCCGGTGACCTTGAAGTCCCCGGTGACCTCGGCCATCGCCATCGTTGCGCCCAATCCCGAAAGTACCGCTGCAGTTATTATCCTTTTGAACATGCCCGCCTCCATTCGCCTGTGGTTGACTGCCTGCTGCTCTCTTGGGGATGAGCATAAGGCGACGGGCGAAAGGGCAACATTTGCGGAAGGCCATATTCTGCTATGTCCTCGGGCAGGAAAATCCCTATGCCTTTGGCATTGCCGGGGCAGACTCATCCGGCGCAGCCCAAGGCGGTGAGGGACAGGGGCCGTGACGGAGGGAGCGCTACGACAGGCGGCTGAAGGTGGCGGCGTTCGGGATCGTTAGCGGCAGGGTGAAGTAGAAGGTGGCCCCGTTGCCGGGGGTGGCATTGGCCCAGATCCGGCCGCCGTGACGATGGATGATCCGTTCCACGGTGGCCAGGCCGATCCCGTAGCCGGGCTGCCCCTGGGAGTTGCCCAGGCGCTGGAAAGGGCGGAAGAGCTGGCCGGCTTCCTCCATGTCGAAGCCCCGGCCGTTGTCGGCCAGGACCAGCACCTGCTCCCTACCCTGGCACTCGGCGGTCAGGGAGATATGCGCCTCGGCCCGGTCCCGGGTGTACTTGCAGGCATTGCCGAAGAGGTTGCGCAACGCCACCCGCACCAAGTCACGGTCGCCGACGGCCCGCAGTCCCGGGACGATCTCGAAGGTCATCGTGCGCCCCTCCTCGAACTGGGCCAGTTCGCCGCAGACCTCGGCGGAGAGGGCGCTCAGGTCGAGCTCTTGCAAATCCAGCGCGCGGCGGCTGACCCCGGCAAGGGTCAGCAGGGTGTCGATCAGTCCGCTCATGTCCTGGCAGGTGTCGACGATGGCCTGCTGGCAGAACTGCCCCTGGCTGCTGAGCTGGCCGCCGTCGATCTCCTGCAGGGCTTCGCCGGCCAGGGAGATGCGCGACAGGTAGGAGCGCAGGTCGTGGGAAAGGGAATAGCTGAAAGCCTCGAGCTCCCGGTTGGCCTCCTCGAGGGCCCCGGCCTTCTGCTGCAGCTCCCGGGCCAGGCAGCGCAGGTCGTCTTCGGCCTGGCGGCGCTCGGTAATGTCGTAGGCCGAAGCGTAGACCGCCGGACGCCCCTGCCACTCCATCGGCACCAGCGTCACCTGGGCGATGAAGCTCTCATTGCGGTCGAGGCGACGGTGGCGCCACTCGAAGCACTGGGCCCCCGCGGCGAGCAGACAGCGTTTGACCCGCAGGGCGGCGACCACCGAATCGGTGCCGTCCGGCTGGTCGACCGTCGACAGCTCCGTGGGGTGGCGCCCGAGAAGTTCGTCGCGCTGCCGGGCCCCGAAAAGGGCCAACGCCGCCGGGTTGCAGTCGACCACCCGCTCCTCGCAATAGATCAGGATGGCGTCCGCCGCGGCTTCGAAGAGTATACGGTAACTGCTGTCGATGTCGGGCGGAGCTCCCCCGACAGACATTTCCTGCCCCCTTTTCCCCATGACAACCCCCTCATAAAAAATCGCTGCAACAGTTAATAGATAGCGTAGTTACGCCAATGCGCAAGCGGGCCGCCCCCCAAGGGCCGGCCACGGCATCCTACCGACCAGGTAACATATTGGTTTTAAATGTTTTTTTTCGGGGGGGGGGGGGGGGGGGG
>CAYQLP010000007.1:2062-28662 GCA_964418505.1 uncultured Geobacteraceae bacterium
GTACGGAAAGCCGCCAAAGCCTTCTGGCAAAGGATACGGCGGCTTGCGCTGCGGACTGTGTCGATGCATACCCCCCCCGGCTTAAGCAGACGACTAACAATAGAATACCATTTTAGAAATACTTGTCAAGCCTCTGGTCAAAGAAGCACACGATGCGGCACGGGAAACAGCAATTCAGGAATAGCGGATCCTCCTGACTCCGTCGAGGGCGGCGACGGCGGCGCTCAACTCGCGCCCCATGCGCTGACGGTGCTGGGTGAGAATGTACTCGAGGACTACCTCCCCGGCCTGCAGGTCGACGTGGGAGCGGACATCGGTAATGCGCAGGTGGCGCTCGGCGATGAGCCCTTCGATCTCGTCCTGCAGCCCCGGCCGGTCGTGGGCGGTGACGGCGAGGCTCAGGTAGCGATCCTTCTTGATCAGCGGCTCGAGGCGCTTGAGGAAGATCAGGCTGAGGAGGGCGAGGACGGTGGCCATCACCCCGGGGAGGAAGAGCCCCATGCCGAAGGCCATCCCCAGCCCGGCGGCCAGCCACAGGCTGGCGGCGGTGGTCAGGCCGCGGACGTTGATCCCTTCCTTGATGATCACCCCGGCGCCGAGGAAGCCGATGCCGGTGACGATCTGCGCCGCGGTGCGGCCGGGATCGAGGCGTACCGACGAAGTGGCGTCGAAGCCGCCGTACTTGAGCTGGAAGGCTTCGGAGACGACCATCATCAGGCAGGCGCCCAGCGCCACCAGCAGGTGAGTGCGCAGCCCGGCCGGGCGGCCGTGGGTTTCGCGCTCCAGGCCGATCATCGCCCCGGCCAGGGCCGCCAACAGCAGTTTGACAAGAACAGCCAGCTCGAGACTTCCGAAGAGAGTATCGGCGAAGAACATGGCGGGCCTCCCTGGGCGCGCCCGCAGACTGCGGACAAACGCTGATTTAGCTCAATATTTACCATTCTTCGTGCTACAATTTGAATGTTTTTTCCCGACGAGACCGCAGTCTGGCTTTCTATCTTTTGTTCAGGGGGAACAGAGATGCCGATTCTGCATACGCCGACCAACGGCCTGCCGCCGGCGGATACCGCCGCCCGTACCGGCATGACTGCCGCCGCCCTGGGCCAGGGGGTGGCCGATCACCTGCGTTACTCGGTCGGCCGACTGCCGGCGCTGGCCGCCCCCCACGACTACTACCGAGCCCTGGCCCTGGCCGTGCGCGATCGCCTCCAGCAGCGCTGGATCGACACCAGCGAGGCCTACCTGGCCCAGCGCCGCAAGGTGGTCTGCTACCTGTCGGCGGAATTCCTCCTCGGCCCGCACCTCGGCAACAACCTCCTCGCGCTGGGCCTCGAGGAAGAAGCCCGCGCCGCCCTGGCCGAGCTCGGCCAGGACCTGGAGTCGATCCTCGCCTGCGAGGAAGAGCCGGGGCTGGGCAACGGCGGCCTGGGGCGCCTGGCGGCCTGCTACCTGGATGCGCTGGCCACCCTGGAGCGGCCGGCGATCGGTTACGGCATCCGCTACGAGTTCGGCATCTTCGACCAGGAGATCCGCGACGGCTGGCAGCGCGAAGTCACCGACAAGTGGCTGCACCGCGGCAACCCCTGGGAGATCGCCAAGCCGGACGTCTGTCACTACGTCGGCTGGGGGGGGCATACCGAGCGCTATCACGACTCCCACGGATGCGAGCGGGTGCGCTGGGTTCCCTACCAGGAGGTCCGGGGGACGGCTTACGACACCCCGATCCAGGGCTTCGGCGTCACCACCTGCAACACCCTGCGCCTGTGGAGCGCCGAGGCAGTGGAGTCCTTCGACCTCGAGGCCTTCAATTCCGGGAACTACTACCAGGCGGTCGCCGAGAAGATTTCCTCGGAGACGGTGACCAAGGTCCTCTACCCGAATGACGAACCGGCGCTCGGCAAACGCCTGCGCCTGGCCCAGCAGTACTTCTTCGTCTCCTGCTCGCTGCAGGACATGCTGGCGATTCACGAACACGCCGGCGGCGCCCCGCACGAATTCGCCCGTGCCTTCGCCATCCAGCTCAACGACACCCACCCAGCCATCGCCGTGGCCGAGTTGATGCGGCTTTTGGTCGATATCCGCGGGCTGGGCTGGGAGCAGGGCTGGGCGATTACCGTGGCGGCCTGCGGCTACACCAACCACACCCTCCTCCCTGAGGCCCTGGAGAGCTGGCCGCTGCCGCTCTTCCGCGACCTGCTCCCCCGCCACCTGGAGATCATCTACGAGATCAACGCCCGCTTCCTCGCTGAGGTGCGCAGCCGCTTCCCCGGCGACGAGGAACGGGTGCGGCGCATGTCGCTGATCGGCGAGGAGGGGGAGAAGTGCATCCGCATGGCCCACCTGGCCGCCGTCGGCAGCCACGCCGTCAACGGGGTGGCCGCCCTGCACAGCGAACTGCTCAAGGCCAGCGTGCTCAAGGACTTCCACGACCTGTGGCCGGAGCGCTTCAGCAACAAGACCAACGGCGTCACCCCGCGGCGCTTCCTGGCCCTGGCCAACCCGGCGCTGCGCGGGCTCCTCGAGCGCACCATCGGCGGCGGCTGGGTGACCCGCCTGGATGAACTGCGCCGCCTCGAGGGGCATGCCGACGACCCCGCCTTCCAGGAGGAGTGGCGGGCCGTCAAGCGGGCCAACAAGGAGCGCCTGGCCGGCTTCCTGCAGCAACAGACCGGGATCAGCGTCGACCCGGAGTGGCTCTTCGACATCCAGGTCAAGCGCATCCACGAGTACAAACGCCAGCACCTCAACGTCCTGCATATCCTCACCCGCTACCTGCGCCTCAAGGCGGAGCCCGGCCTGGACCTGCCGCCGCGGGTCTTCCTCTTCGGCGGCAAGGCCGCCCCCGGCTACGCCATGGCCAAACTGATCATCCGCCTGATCAACGCGGTGGCCGAGACGGTCAACGGCGACCCCGAGGTCAACCGGCGCATGAAGGTGGCCTTCATCCCCAACTTCAACGTGCAGAACGCCCAGCTGATCTACCCCGCCGCCGATCTCTCCGAGCAGATCTCCATGGCCGGCAAGGAGGCCTCGGGGACCGGCAACATGAAGTTCATGATCAACGGCGCCGTGACCATCGGCACCCTCGACGGCGCCAATGTCGAGATCCGCGAGGAGGCCGGGGCCGAAAACTTCTTCCTCTTCGGCCTGAACGCCGCCGATGCCGGGGCGGCCCACGGCATCGGTTACAGCCCGCAGGCGCTGGTCGACGCCGACCCCGAGCTGCGCGCGGTGCTGGGACTGATCGACTTCCGCCTGCCCGGAGGCGGGCACCGGATCTTCCAGCCCCTGGTCGAGCGGCTGTGCGGCGACGACCCCTTCCTTGCACTGGCCGACTACCGCGCCTACCTCGCCGCCCAGGCCGAAGTCGACGCCGCCTGGCGGGACCGGCAACGCTGGACGCGCATGTCGATCCTCAACAGCGCACGCAGCGGGCACTTCTCCGCCGACCGGGCCATCCGCGAATACTGCGAGGAGATCTGGCAGGTGCCGGCCTGCAGCCTGGAGCGCCCGTGAGTGTCGTCGCCTGCCCCGACTGCGACCTGCTCAACGAACTCCCCGCCGGGGCGGCGGCCAACCTCCTCTGCGCGCGCTGCGGGGCGGTGCTGCGCCGCTACCGCCCGGAGGGGCTGGAGCGGCCCCTGGCCCTGACCGTCGCCGCCCTGATCCTCTTCGTCATCGCCAACAGCTTCCCCTTCCTGGCCATGAAGAGCGGCGGGCTGATCCAGGAGACCACCCTGCTGACCGGCATCCGTGAGTTGTGGGCGCAGGAGCTCTACGGTCTGGCCAGCCTGGTCCTGCTGACCTGCGTGCTCCTCCCCTGCGCCCAGATGACCGGGCTGCTCTACATCCTCGCCCCGCTGGCCCGGGGCCGCCACCCGGCCCCCCACGCCGCCAGGGTCCTCCGCCTGGTCCAGCATGTCGCCCCCTGGGGGATGCTGGAGATCTTCATGCTCGGCATCCTGGTGGCGCTGGTCAAGCTCGGCAAGATGGCGGTGATCATCCCCGGGGCCTCGGTCTACGCCTTTGCCCTGCTGGTCCTGGTCATGGCCGCCGCCGTCACCTCCCTCGACGCGCCGCTCCTCTGGGAGAGGCTGGACCGCCGCCGATGAGTGCCTCCCCGGCCACGGCCCGCCAGCTCGGCCTGTTCACCTGCCATGACTGCCGGCTGCTCTGCGCAGCGCCGCCGCCGGGGGCGCGGGGCAGCTGCCCGCGTTGCGGCGCCCCGCTCCACCTGCGCAAGCCGCGCAGCCTGGCGCGCAGCTGGGCGCTGCTGTGTGCTGCCACCCTGCTCTACATCCCGGCCAACCTGCTGCCGATGACCGTGACCAGCACGCTGGGGGTCACCCAGGCCGACACCATCATGAGCGGGGTGATCTACTTCCTGGCCAGCGGCTCCTGGGCGATCGCCCTGGTGATCTTCATCGCCAGCATCTTCGTCCCCCTGGCCAAGCTGCTGATCCTGGGCTTCCTGCTGGTCAGCGTCCAGCGCCGCTCGCGCTGGCGCCCCGCCGACCGGACCCTGCTCTACCGCCTGACCGGCATGGTCGGCCGCTGGTCGATGCTCGACATCTACGTGGTGACCATCCTGGTGGCGCTGGTCAAGCTCGGCGCGGTGGTCTCCATCGAGGCCGGGCCGGCCGCGGTTTTTTTCGCCGCCGTAGTGGTGATCACCATGTTCGCCGCGGAAAGTTTCGATCCCCGTCTGATCTGGGATGTTCTCGAGGAGGACGCATGAGCGACGTCGACAATCCCGCCCAGCGAGCCGCGACGGCCAAAGTCCAGGCCCGGCGCGGCATCTCCATTGTCTGGATCGTCCCCCTGGTCGCCCTGCTGATCGGCGGCTGGCTGGCCTTCAAGGCCTACCGCGAGAAGGGGCCGGTGATCAGCATCAGCTTCGTCAGCGCCGAGGGGCTGGAGGCCGGCAAGACCAAGGTCCGCTACAAGGACGTGGTGATCGGCGAGGTGGTGTCGATCCGCCTCGGCGAGGACCTGAAAGGGGTCGTGGTCACCGCGGCAATGAGCCGCGACGCCGAAAAGCTCCTCAACGACCAGACCCGCTTCTGGATCGTCCGCGCCCAGATCCGCGGCGGCACCGTGTCGGGGCTGGGCACGGTCTTCTCCGGAGCCTACATCGGCATCGATCCCGGCAGCGGCGGGGCGGCGGCGACCAGCTTCACCGGCCTGGAGATCCCCCCGGTGGTCACCACCGGCCTCCCCGGCCGCCACTACTGGCTGCGCGCCGAGCGCCTCGGCTCACTCAGCATCGGCGCCCCGGTCTACTACCGGCAGATCCCGGTGGGGCAGGTGGTCAGCTACGGTTTCGCCCCGGACAGCCAGGCGGTGGATATCCAGCTCTTTGTCAGCGCCCCCCATCACCTCAAGGTCACCGAGAACACCCGCTTCTGGAACGCCAGCGGCATCGACCTTTCTCTCAACGCCCAGGGGGTCACCCTCAACACCGAGTCGCTGGTCTCGGTGGTCGGCGGCGGCATCGCCTTCGCGCTGCCCCACGGCGTCCTGGAAGGAGAGCCAGCCCCCGCAGACACGCGCTTCCGCCTTTACCCCGACCGGGCCAGCATCCAGGAAAAGAGCTACAGCGTGCGCCGCTACTGGCTGCTCTATTTCGACCAGTCGGTGCGCGGGCTGAGTGTGGGGGCGCCGGTGGAGCTGCACGGCATCAAGATCGGCGAAGTGGTCAACCTCGAGCTGGAGTTCAACCCGGCCAGCCAGGATTTCCGCGTGCCGGTGGTGGTGGCCATCGAGCCGGAGCGGATCCGCGGCATCAACGGCCAACTGGCCCAACAGCCCGCGTCCGGCGCCGAGCCGCTGGTGCGCCAGCTGGTCGAGCAGCGCGGCCTGCGCGGGCAGCTCAAGAACGGCAACCTGCTCACCGGCCAGCGCTTTATCGATCTCGACTTCGAACCCGGGGCGACCCGGCGCCGGCTCTCCTACGCCGAGGGCTACCCGGTCATCCCCACTATCCCGGCCCCCCTGGAACAGCTTCAGGAGAGCCTGGCGCGGATCGTCGACCGCCTCGACCGCGTTCCCTTCGAGCAGATCGGCGAGGAACTGCGTCAGACCCTCAAAGAGAGCAACCTCACCCTGAAAAAGAGCGGCGAGTTCGCCGAGCGCCTCAACCAGGAAACCCTGCCGCAGCTCTCCGCGACGCTCGGGGAGCTGCACGACACCCTGCAGGAGCTGCAGAAGACCGTCGGCCGCGACTCGCCGCTGCACTACCATGCGCGCAAGACCCTCGAGGAGCTCAGCCTGACCCTGCGCTCCCTGCGCGAACTCAGCGAAAACCTCGAGCAGCAGCCCCAGTCGCTGCTCTTCGGCAAGGAGAAGAGTTCCGATGACGACTGATCGCGCCAGGCTTCTCCTGCTGGTTACGCTGTGCTGTGCCGCCCTGCTCGGCGGCTGCCTGCGGCGCACGCCGGCCACGTCCTACTACAGCCTCTACGACCCGACGGCGCGGCCAGCCCCAGCGGCAGCCCCGGCGGCCCCCGGCCTGGTGGTGAGCGTCGGTCCGGTGGTCCTCCCCGACCTGCTGCGCCAGGCGCAGATCGCCACCGGCGGCGCGGGGGGGCGCTACCGGCTGGCCGAGTACCACCGCTGGAGCGGCGAGCTCGACCGCGATTTCGCCCGCGCCCTGGCCGAGCAGCTGACCGCCGTCCTCGGCACCGAGCGGGTGGCGCTCTTTCCCTGGGACCAGCACCTTGCGCCGACCCGGCGGGTGATGGTCGACGTGCTGGCCATGGACGGCGAGCCCGGCGGCGAAGCCCGCCTGAGCGTGCGCTGGGCGGTGCGCTCCGGCGCCGGGGATGAGCCGCTGCTGGTGCGGCGCAGCGAGTTGAGAACCCCCCTGAGCGAAGCGGGCTACCCGGCCTGGGTCCGCGGCCAGCAGGGCAACATCGCCCGGCTGGCCGCCGAAATCGCCGCGGCTCTGTAAGCCATGTTCAAGCTGTTCCACTCGATCTTCGGCGGCGGTGAACCGAGCCCGTACCCGGAAGAGCTGATCGAAGCGGCCATCGAGCGCAGCGTCGACGCCACCGACCCTTGGCTGCGCGGCCTCAACGGCTACAGGCGCAAGCTGCGTCCGGCAGTGCTGCATGCCATCGACCACGTGGTCGGCATGGTCCAGGGGATGGACCCGCCCCTCGAGCTCTCCCGGCGCGCCTATGGCGAGGACCCCCTGCTGCGCCTCTTCTTCATCTCTTCCGCCCAACTGGCGGGGGTGCTGGCCGGCGATCGGGAGCTGAATACTTTCCGGCGCGAGGCTGGCGACCAGCCCCTGGAGAGCTGGGCACTTTTGACCATGGCCTGCGAGCAGCGCCAGGCCTTCGGCGCCGAGCTGCTGGGGGAAACCGTGGTCCGCGACGTCCCGCAGATCACCGTCAGCATGAGCGGCCACCGCCTCTTCGATCCCGCCGCCGACCTGGTCGCCACCCGCCGCCAGCTGATGCGCCGGGCCTTCGACCACCTCCTCTCCCTGGCCCTGGCCCGCATCACTGCCGGCGAGGAGGTCCGAGAAGACCTGCTGCAGCGCCGCACCCTGCTGCAGGCCAAGCTCAACATCCTCGAATGCGGCGGCTGGGGCTTCGCCAGCAACGGCCACAACGGCTCCCCCCCCTGCGCCGAGCTGCAGGCCCAGGTGGACGACCTCAACCAGCAGCTGCGCGACTTCGGCGGCGACGACCGCTACATCGAGAAACATCTTGAACTGGTCATCGACGCGCTGACCGGCGCCGAGCAGCAGCTGTGGGTCGAGCCCCTGGCGCTGATCGTCGACCGCATGGGGATCAAGCGCGCCGTCCCCGCGGACGACGCCCCCGAGCTGCACCTCAAGGTGCTGCGCAACGCCGCCGGGCGGCAGCTGGTCGCCCGCCTGGTCAGGATCCCCCTGCCGGCGGCCTGATCCCGCCCGGCAAAGATTTGCCGGCCGGCGCCGGCATGTTACGCTTGTCAGGTGGCGCACAACGGCGCCGCCGGTCCACCTTGACACGGAGCGAACAGGATGGATGCCAGCCCCCCCAGCGCAGCCGTACTGCCCGACGACCCGCGCCGCCGCCGGGTCGACGAGGCCCTGCGCCGGCACCGCGGCCGGCCCGACGCCCTGATCGAAATCCTCCACGTCGCCCAGCAGGCCTACGGCTTTCTGGACCGCGAAGTGCTCGCCGATCTGGCCGCCCGCCTCGACCTCCCGGAGAGCGAGGTCTTCGGGGTGGCGACCTTCTATCACGCCTTCTCCCTGCGCCCGCAGGGCAAGCACACCTGCACCGTCTGCACCGGCACGGTCTGCCACGCCCAGGGAGCCGGGGCGCTCGTGGCGGCCCTCGAGGACGCTTACGCCGTCCAGCCCGGGGGGACCACCGCCGACGGCCGGCTGACCCTCGCCACCGCCCGCTGCGTCGGCATCTGCAGCCTGGCGCCGCTGCTGGTGGTCGACCAGACGATCCTCGGCCACCAGCGCGCTGAAGGGATCGCCGCCCGGGTCGAGGCACACCTCGGCGGCGCTGCACCCGGACGGGAGGAACCGCCGTGACGGGCGAGGAGTTACGGGAGCACATCAGCCGGCTGCAGCGCCGGTACGCCGCCGTCCCCTGCCGACTGCTGGTCTGCTGCGGCACCCCGTGCCTGGCCGCGGGGGCCGAAGCAGTCCGCGCGGCCCTGGTCGAGGAAACCGCCGGGGCTGAGGGTGTCGATATCGAGGTGACCGGCACCGGCTGCCGCGGGCCGTGCAGCCGCGGGCCGCTGGTCACCGTGCAGCGCCCGGGGGCGGCCGACGCCGTCTACCAGCACGTCACCCCGGCCCTCGCCCGCCTGATCGTCGCCGGCTGGCGCGCCGGGGCCCTGCCGGCGGCAGGGCGCCTCCCCGCCGACTTTCCCTTCCTGGCCCGGCAGACCCGCCGGGTTCTCGCCAACTGCGGGCAGATCGACCCGGAGGACCTCGACCAGGCCCTGGCCGCCGGCGGCTACGCTGCGCTGGCCCGGGCCCTCCACGAGATGAGCCCTGCGGAGATCTGCGCGGAAGTCGAGGCCAGCGGCCTGCGCGGCCGCGGCGGGGGCGGCTACCCGACCGGGCGCAAGTGGCAGCTGCTGCGCGCGGCCCCCGGCTCCCGCAAGTACGTGGTGGCCAATGGCGACGAGGGGGACCCCGGCGCCTACATGGACCGCGCCCTGATGGAATCAGACCCCCACCGCATCCTCGAGGGGATGGCCATCGCCGCCTACGCCACCGGCGCGCGCCGCGGCTACCTCTACGTACGCGGCGAGTACCCGCTGGCCGCCCGGCGCCTGCGCCGGGCGATCGCCGACGCCCGCCGGCTGGGGCTGCTCGGCCGGCACATCCTCGGCAGTTCCTTCAGCTTCCACGTCGAGGTGCGCCTCGGCGCCGGGGCCTTCGTCTGCGGCGAGGAGACCGCCCTGCTGGCCTCGATCATGGGGCGGCGCGGCCAGCCGGTCCCCCGCCCCCCCTACCCCGCCGAGCACGGCCTGTGGGGACGGCCGACGATCATCAACAACGTCGAGACCTTCGCCAACATCCCCGTTATCGTCGGCGGCGGCGCCGCCGCCTTCGCCGCCCTGGGCACCCCCGGCAGCCGGGGGACCAAGGTCTTCGCCCTGTGCGGGGAGGTGGTCGACAACGGCCTGATCGAAGTGCCGATGGGGATGCCGCTGCGCGAGATCATTTCCGGCATCGGCGGCGGCCTCCGCGACGGGGCCGCCTTCAAGGCCGCCCAGACCGGCGGGCCGAGCGGCGGCTGCCTCCCCGCCGCCTGCCTCGACACCCCGATGGACTACGAACACCTGCAGGCCCTGGGCTCGATCATCGGCTCCGGGGGGCTGATCGTCATCAGCGAGAGGAGCTGCGTGGTCGACCTGGCCCGTTTCTTCATGGAATTCTGCATGGAGGAGAGCTGCGGCAAGTGCAGCCCCTGCCGGGCCGGGACGGTGCAGATGCACCGTCTCCTCGAGAGCATCGGCCGGGGGCACGGCAGCGGGGATGACCTGCAGCGGCTGACCGACCTGGCCGGCCTCCTCAAGGGCGCCTCGCTGTGCGGGCTGGGCAGCGCCGCCCCCAACCCGGTGCTGAGCACCCTGCGCTGGTTCGCCGACGAATACCTGGCGCACATCCGCGAGCGGCGCTGCCCGGCGGGGGTCTGCCGCTGCGACGGCCTGCCCGCGGCCCTCGCCGACGATGACCACCTGCGCCGCCTGGCCGCCGGGCACCTCGCCGGGGAGCGTTTCTGATGGCGGCCATCACCCTGCACATCGACGGCCGGGAGGTCACCGCCCGCCGCGGCGAGACGCTCCTTGCCGCGGCCCGCGCCCACGGCATCGACATCCCCACCCTGTGCAGCCTCGAGGGCCTCCCACCCTGGGGGGGCTGCCGGCTGTGCCTGGTCGAGATCGACGGCGAGGCACGCCCGCAGCCGGCCTGCCTGACCAAGGCCCGCCCCGGCCAGGTGGTGCGCACCGCCACGCCGCAGCTGCTGGAATGGCGGCGCATGATCGTCGAACTGCTCCTCGCCGAGCGCAACCACGTCTGCGCCGTGTGCGTCGCCAACCACCGCTGCGAGCTGCAGACCCTGGCCGCGCGGCTCGGCGTCGACCACGTCCGTTACGACGACCTGCACCCGGCCCTGACCATGGACGCCAGCCAGGAGCGCTTCGCCCTCGACCATAACCGCTGCCTCCTCTGCACCCGCTGCGTGCGCACCTGCGCCGTCATCGAGGGGGCCTGCACCCTGGGGGTCGGCGGGCGCGGCCTGACCAGCCGGGTGGTCGTCGACCTCGACCGGCGGTGGGGGGAGAGCCGCAGCTGTACCGACTGCGGCAAGTGTGTCAGGATGTGCCCGACCGGGGCGCTCTTCCGCAAGGACGCGCTCCCCGGGGAAGCGCCGCCGGAGCGCGGGCCGGTTCTCAAGGCCCTGGCACGGCGCCGCCGGGGCAAAGGCTAGAGGGGGAGATGGGGAACTCTGGGAAGATCCGGCTGGCGACCGCCTGGCTCGGCGGCTGCTCTGGGTGCCACATGAGCCTCCTCGACCTCGGCGAGCGACTGATCGAGCTGGAGCCGCTGGTCGAACTGGTCTACGGGCCGCTGGTCGATGCCAAGGAGTTTCCGGCCGGCGTCGACCTCGCCCTGGTCGAGGGGGCGGTCGCCAACCGCGACCACCTCGCCCTGGTCGAGCGGATCCGTGCCCACAGCCGGGTGCTGGCCAGCCTCGGCGACTGCGCCGTGACCGGCAACGTCACCGCCCTGCGCAACTGTGCCCCCCTCGAGGAACTCTTCGCCGCGGCCTGCCGAGAAACCGGCGGCCGGCCCCCGGCGGGGACAGTCAGCGGCGTGCTCCCCGCCCTGCTCCCCAGGGCCTTGCCCGTGCACCGCGTGGTCGCCGTCGATGCCTTCATCCCCGGCTGCCCCCCCGACGCCGGGCGGATCTGGGCGGCGCTGACCGCCCTGCTGCGCGGCGAGGCGCCGGTTCTGGGCGCCGACCGCCTGACCTTCGGCTGAACGAGACGTCATGACCCGGACCCTGACCATCGACCCCGTCACCCGCATCGAGGGGCACGCGCGCATCACCCTGCAGCTCGACGAGCGCGGCGAAGTCAGCGACGCCCGCCTGCAGGTTACCGAGCTGCGCGGCTTCGAGGCCTTCTGCCTGGGGCGCCACTACCGGGAGATGCCGGCCCTCACCGCGCGCATCTGCGGGATCTGCCCGGTCAGCCACGCACTGGCCGCGGCCAAGGCCGGCGACGCCCTCGAGGGGGCGGCGATCCCCCCGGCGGCGGAGCGCCTGCGCCGGCTGATGAACTGGGCCCAGCTGGTGCAGAGCCACGCCCTGAGCTTCTTCTACCTGAGCGCCCCCGACCTTCTCGCGGAAACCACCGACGATCCGCCGCGGCGCAACCTCTTCGGCCTGCTCTGCGCCCGCCCCGAGGTGGCCCGCGAGGGGATCCGCCTGCGTCAGGCCGGGCAGGAGATCATCCGCCTCCTCGGCGGGCGCAGCATCCACCCGGCCTGGGCGGTGGCCGGCGGGGTCGGCACGCCGCTCTCCCCGGCGGGACGCGACAGCATTGCCGCGCTCCTCCCCGAAGCCCTGGCCATCGCCCGCCACGGTCTCGAGCTCGGCCGCGAGATCATCGAGCGTCATGCCGAAATGATCGCCGACAGCGGCAGCTTCCCGAGCCTCTTCCTCGCCCTGGTCGACGGCAACGGCGCCCTCGAGCATTACGACGGCACCCTGCGTCTGGTCGATGCCGCCGGCAGGCGTCTCGAGGAAGGGGTCGACCCGGCCCGCTACGCGGAGCTGATCGGCGAGGCGGTCGAGCCGTGGAGCTACATGAAGTTCCCCTACTACCGCCCCCTGGGCTACACCGGCGGCGCCGGCATGTACCGGGTCGGCCCGCTGGCCCGCCTCAACGTCGCCGACCGCGCCGGCACTCCGGGGGCCGACGCCGAGTTGCAGCGCTTGCAGGAACTGGCCGGCGGCGGGCCGCTGCAGGCCAGCTTCTACTACCACCAGGCCCGTCTGATCGAGATCCTCTACGCCCTCGAACGGATTGCCGCCGCCCTCGACGACCCCATGCTGACCGGCGGCGAGGTCCACCGCCCGGGGCGCCCCGTCCAGGCCCTGGGCGTCGGTGCCGTCGAGGCGCCGCGCGGTACCCTCTTCCACGAGTACCAGGTCGACGGCGACGGCCTCCTGACCCGCGTCAACCTGCTGGTCGCCACCGGCCAGAACAACCTGGCGATGAACCGCACCATCCTGCAGATCGCCCGCAGCTGCGTGCGCGACGGGGAACTCGACGACCAGGCCCTGAATCGCATCGAACACGGCATCCGCGTCTACGACCCGTGCCTGAGCTGCGCCACCCACGCCGTCGGCCGGATGCCTCTCGACGTCGCCGTCCTCGACCCGGACGGCACCCTGCGGCAGCGGCTGCGGCGCTGACCGCGCCCTCCCACACATCACGATGGAGCTCCTATGAAACGTCCCGGCAAAGCCTTCACCAGCCTCTTCGCCGCTCTCCTCCTCTCCGGCTGCGCCGCCGGCGGCATGCACGAGGTCAAACCCTCCGGCTTCCTCGGCGACTACAGCCAGCTGCGCAGCGGCGGCGACGACCGCGCCGCGCTCACCTACTTCAAACCGGGGCTCGATCTCAAACCGTACCGCCGGCTGATGTTCGAACGGGTGGTGGTGCTGCTCAGCGATGACGCCGAGTACCGCGCCGTCGATCCGGCAACCCTCAAGGAGCTGGCCGACTACTACCAGCAGGCCATCCTCGCCGCGTTCAAGGACGGCTACGAGATCACCGACCAGCCGGGCCCGGGGGTGCTGCGCGTGCGCGTCGCCATCACCGGCCTCAAGCCCTCCCGCCCCGTCTCCAACACCCTGTCGACGATCATCCCGGTGGGGATCGTGGTCGCCGGGGCGACCAAGGCTGTCAGCGGGGAGAATCTCGGCACCGGCGAAGCGGCCACCGAGTTCGAGCTGCTCGACGCGCAGAGCGGCGAGCGGCTGGCCGCCGCCGTCGATCGCCGGCAGGGGGGGAAAGGGGTCTTCCGCGGCAAGTGGGAAGACACCCGCGAGGCCTTCGACTTCTGGGCGCAGCGCTTCCGCCAGCGCCTCGACATGGCGCGCGGCATAAAATGAGAAAAATGTCACGAAAATAGTTTAACTTCCGGGCGCCTGGTCTTATAGTGATGGATTGTGGCTGCGTTCCCAGTGACGATGCCGGTTTATCCTTCCTGAAAGCGAGTTCCGCCGCATGAACTTGGTCCCTGCCCGCCGTACTTTTCATCCCCTGGTCCGCCTGGCTTGCGCCGGGATGGCGGCCGCCCTCTGCACCCTCGCCTGCGACCGCCCGGCCCCGCCCCCGGTCCGCCCGGCGGCCGAAGTGGCGGCCGTGACCGTAACGCCGCGCAGCGTCCCGGTCAGCACCCGCTTCGTGGCCAGGATCGAAAGCTCCCACCAGGTGGAGATCCTCTCGCGGGTCAACGGCTTCCTGGAGAAGATCAGCTACCGCGAAGGGGACACCGTCAAGGCCGGCCAGGTCATGTTCCGCATCGACCCCAAGCCCTTCCAGGCCCAGGTCGACGCAGCCAAAGGCGAGGTGGCCAGCCGCGAGGCCCAGTTGTGGACCGCTCGGGCCAACCTCGAGCGCATCAAGCCCCTGGCCGCCCTGGACGCGGCCAGCCAGAGCGATCTCGACAACGCCCTGGGGCAGGTTCAGGCCGCCGAAGCCGCCCTGCACTCGGCCCGGGCCCACCTGGCCAAGACCGAGCTCGACCTCGGCTACACCGTCATCAAGGCACCGGTCACCGGCCTCGCCGGCCAGGCTCTGGTCCGCGAGGGGAGCTACCTGAGCGCCGGCGGCTCCGGGCACCTCAGCTATGTCGCCGCTGTCGATCCCCTGTGGGTCACCTTCAGCATCTCCCAGAACCAGCTTGACGAACACCGTCGGGACGTCGCCGCCGGGCGGCTGATCCTCCCGCCGGACGGCAAGTACACCGTCGAACTGGAACTCGGCGACGGCAGCCGCTATCCGCACCCTGGCACCGTCGACTACGCCGACCCGGTCTACAACACCTCCACCGGCACCTTCCAGCTGCGGGCAGTCATTGCCAACCCCCAGGGAGTCTTGCGCCCCGGGATGTTCGTCTCCGCCTGGCTGAAGGGGGTGACGCGCCCCGACGCCCTGGTCGTGCCGCAGAAGGCGGTGCAGGAGACTGCCAACGGCCACGTCGTCTTCATCGCCTCCCCGCAGGGGACCGTCGAGGTCCGTCCGGTGATCGTCGGCGACTGGGTCGGTAACGATTGGATCATCCGCCAGGGGCTGAGCGCCGGCGAGCAGATCATCACCGACGGCTTCCAGCGCCTGGCCCCCGGGGCCCCGGTGAAGGTCGCCGCGGCGCCGGCCGCAGCCGCCGGCGGGGCACGCTGATGGCCAGCTTCTTCATCGACCGGCCGGTCTTCGCCGCGGTCATCTCGATCATCATCACCCTCGCCGGGGTGATGGCGATGCGCGCCACCCCGATCGCCCAGTACCCGGACATCGCCCCCCCCACCGTCCAGGTCAGCGCCTACTACCCGGGAGCCACTGCCGAAGTCATCGCCAACACCGTGGCGGCGCCGATCGAGCAGCAGGTCAACGGCGTCGACGACATGAGCTACATGGCCTCGACCAGTTCGTCGACCGGCAACATGACCCTGACCGTGACCTTCGCCCCGGGGACCGACCCCGACCTCGCCCAGGTCAACGTGCAGAACCGGGTGAACCAGGCGACCGCCAAGCTCCCCTCGGTGGTGAGCCAGCAGGGAGTCACGGTGGAGAAACGCTCCCAGGCCTTCATGATGGTGGTCAGTTTCTATTCCCCGGACGATCGCTACGACCAGACCTATCTCGGCAACTACGTCAACCTCTACCTCCTCGATCCGATCAAGCGCATCCCCGGCGCCAACCTCTCGACGATGTTCCCGGCCCCGGACATCGCCATGCGCATCTGGCTCAAGCCCGACCGCATGGCCCAGCTGGGGCTGACTGCCCAGGACGTGACCGCCGCCATCCAGCGCCAGAACAAGGCCTACGGGGTCGGCCAGGTCGGCCAGGCCCCGGCCCCGCCCGGCACCCAGCAGAGCTTCGTGGTCACCACCCAGGGGATGCTCGCCGACCCGGCGGAGTTCGACGAAATCATCGTGCGCACCGCCAGCGACGGCAGCGCCATCGTCCGCCTCAAGGACATCGGCCATGCCGAACTCGGCGCCAAGGACTACGCGATCCGCAGCAAGGTCGACGGCAAGACCGCGGTTTCGGTGATCGTCTATCAGCAGCCCGGCGCCAACGCCATCGAGACCGCGACGCAGGTGCGCGCTCTGATCGACGAGATGGCCCCCAAGTTCCCGGCCGGCATCGCCTACAAGGTGGTCCTCGACACCAGCAAGTTCACCGAGGCCTCGATCGAGAAGGTCATCCACACCTTCTTCGAGGCGGTGGTCCTGGTGGTGCTGGTGGTCTTCCTCTTCCTGCAGAGCCTGCGCGCCACCTTCATCCCGATCCTCGCCGTGCCGATCGCCATCATCGGCACCTACGTCGGCATCTACCTGCTCGGCTTCTCGACCAACATGCTGACCCTCTTCGGCATGATCCTGGCAATCGGCCTGGTGGTCGACGACGCCATCATCGTCGTCGAGAACGTCGAGCACAACATGGCCACCCTGCACCTGTCGCCGCTCGAGGCGACCCGCAAGGCGATGGGCGAGCTCTCCGGGGCACTGGTCGCCATCGTCCTGGTGCTCCTCTCGGTGTTCCTGCCGGTGGCCTTCCTCGGCGGCATGACCGGCACCCTCTACAAGCAGTTCGCCATCACCATCGCCATCTCCATGGTCCTCTCCGGGGTCATCGCCCTGACCCTCTCGCCGGCGCTGGCCGCGCGCATCCTCAAACCCGGCCACCAGGAGAAGAAGGGCTTCTTCAGGTGGTTCGAGCGCAGCTTCACGCGGCTGACCGACGGCTACGTCGCCGGGGTGCGCTGGCTGGTCGGCCACAAGCTGATCGGCCTCGGGCTCTTCGCCGCGGTGATCGCCGCCACCCTCACCCTCTTCGCCATCCTCCCCGGAAGCTTCGTCCCCGAGGAGGATCAGGGCTATATCTTCGTCGCCAACCTGATGCCCGATGCCGCCAGCCTCGAGCGCACCGTCGCGGTCAGTGACCGCGGGGCCGCAGAACTGGCGCGCCACCCGGCGATGGGCGCAGTCACCCAGGTCGACGGCTACAGCATCATCGACAGCCAGATGCGCACCAACGCCGCCCTGATGTTCGCCTCCCTCAAGCCCTACGAGGAGCGTGAAGGCCGCGACGGCAGCGCCTTCGCCGTGATCGCCGCGGCGCGGCGCGGGCTGGCGGCCATCAAGGAGGGCATCCTCCTCCCCCTCAACCCGCCCTCGATCCCCGGCCTGGGCACCACCGGCGGCTTCGAGTTCTACCTGCAGAGCAAGGGGGGCGGCAGCGCCCGGGAGCTGGAGAAGGTGGTCAAGGCCTTCCTGGCCAAGGCCCGCGAGCGCAAGGAGCTGGCCGGAGTCGCCTCGACCTTCTCGGCCTCCCAGCAGCAGCTCTATTTCGACCTCGACCGCGCCCGCGCCGAACTTCTCGGCGTGCCGGTCTCGGCGGTCTACGACACCCTGCAGGCGGCCTTCGGCTCGGCCTACGTCGCCCAGTACACCCAGTTCGGGCGCATCTGGCAGGTGATCGTCCAGGCCGCCCCCGAGTACCGCGACGCCCCGGACGATTTCGCCCGCATCTTCGTGCGCAGCGACAGCGGCGCCATGATCCCCCTCTCCGCCCTGGCCACTGTGCGCTACCAGCCGGGGCCGAGCCTGCTGCCGCGCTTCAACGGCTTCCCCGCCGCCAAGCTCTCCGGCAGCCAGGCCGAAGGCTACAGCACCGGCCAGGCCATCGCCGCCATGGAGGCGGTGGCCGCCGAGGTCCTCCCCGACGGCTACGGCTTTGCCTGGGCCGGCCAGGCCTTCGAGGAGAAGAAGGCCGGGAGCACCTCGACCCTGGCCTTCGCCTTCGGCCTGATCATGGTCTTCCTGATCCTCGCCGCCCAGTACGAGAAGTGGTCGCTGCCGATCGGCGTGGTCCTCTCCGTCCCCTTCGCCATCTGCGGCGCCCTGCTGCTGACCTGGGCGCGCGGCCTGGAGAACGACGTCTACTTCCAGGTCGGCCTGGTCACCCTGGTCGGCCTGGCGGCCAAGAACGCCATCCTGATCATCGAGTTCGCCGCCGAGAACCGGCGCCAGGGGATGAGCGCCGCCGAGGCGGCGGTCGAGGCCGCCCGCCTGCGCCTGCGCCCGATCGTCATGACCTCGGCTGCCTGCCGATGGCCGTCGCCGGCGGGGCCGGGGCCAACAGCCTGCGCGCCATCGGCACCGGGGTGATCGGCGGGATGCTCGCCTCGACCCTGGTCGCCTCTTTCTTCGTCCCGCTCTTTTTCGTCCTCCTCGAGGACGCGACCGGCTTCTTCGGCCGCCGCAAGGCCGCCCCCGACCACGGAGACCCCCCCCATGCCTAGGCTGCTGCCGATCGCTTTCCTCGCCCTGTCCCTCGCCGCCTGCAGTGTCGGCCCCGACTACCGGCGACCGGAGATTCCCGCCCCGCCGGTGTGGACGATTGACTACCCGTCGGCCTCCGGGGCGGCCGACAGCGCCTGGTGGGAACTCTTCGCCGACCCGGTCCTCGACGGGCTGATCGCCGAGGCCCTCAGGGAGAATCTCGACCTGAAAAGCGCCGCGGCCCGCATCGACCAGTATCTCGGCCAGCTGCAGACCGCCCGCGCCGCCTTCTTCCCGCAGATCAGCGCCGGCGCCGCCGCCGCCCGCCAGAACGACAGTGACGCCACCGCGCCGCTGGCCGCCGGCGGCCCCTACACCGTCTACCAGGGGACCCTTGCCGCCAGCTGGGAGATCGACCTGTGGGGGCGCATCCGCCGGGCCGATGAGGCCACCCGCGCCGACCTGCTGGCCGGCGAGGCGGGGCGGCGGGCGGTGCTCCTGACCCTGACCGCCAACACCGCCGGCGCCTATCTCAACCTGCGCGGCCTCGACCGCCAGCTGGAGATCGCCCGCGAGACCGAGCGGACCTACGGCGAGTCACTGCGCATCATGCGCCTGCGCCACCAGTTCGGAGCCGTCTCGCAGCTCGAGGTCAGCCAGGTCGAATCGCAGTACGAGAGCGCCCGCCAGGCCATCCCCGAGTTCGAAGCCGCCGTCACCCGCCAGGAGCACCTGCTCTGCCTGCTCCTCGGCCGCAGCCCCGGCGCTATCCCGCGCGGCCGGAGCATCGACGCCCTGGCCGTCCCCGGTATCCCCGCCGGGCTCCCCGCCGAGTTGCTCACCCGCCGTCCCGACCTCCTCCAGGCCGAGCAGCAGCTGGTCGCCGCCAACGCCCGCATCGGCGTGGCCCGGGCCAACTACTTCCCGCGCCTGACGCTGACCGGGGCATTCGGCACTGCCGCCCTCCATTCCGCCGACCTGCTGACCGGCCCGGCCGAACTCTGGCAGCTGGGCAGCGACCTGGCCGCCCCGGTCTTCACCTTTGGCGCCATCGAGGGGCAGGTGCGCGCCGCCGAAGCGGTCCGCCAGCAGGCCCTGCTCAACTACCGCCAGGCGATCCTCGCCGCCTTCCGCGAGACCGAGGACGCCCTCACCGGCACCACCAAGGGACGCGAGCAGCTGGCCGCCCAGGACCGCCAGGTTGCCGCCCTCGAGCGCTACGCCCAGATCTCCAGGCTGCAATACGAAGCCGGCCGCACCGCCTACCTGCAGGTCCTCGACGCCGAGCGCTCGCTCTTTTCCGGGCAGCTAACCCGGGTGCAGACCCAGGCAGCGACCCTCACCGCCCTGGTCGACGTCTACCGGGCCATGGGCGGCGGCTGGGTCGACACCGCCGACCGGCTGGCGGCACCGGCCGGAGCGGTGCAGTGAAAGCGTCGCGCTTCCGCCTCCTGACCGGCCTGCTCGGCCTGGGCCTGGCCCTGGCGGCACCGGCACTGGCGACGCCCGCGGCGCTGGCCCCGCTGACCGGGCAGGTGGTCAAGGTGGCCGACGGCGATACCGTGACCGTGCTGGTCGGCAGGGAGCAGGTGCGGGTCCGCCTGGAGGGGATCGACGCGCCGGAGAAGAAGCAGGCTTTCGGCGCCCGGGCTACCGAGTACGCCCGTGGCCTGGCGGCGCTGAAGACGGTGACCGTGCGCCCCTCGACCATCGACAAGTACGGGCGCACCGTCGGCGTGGTGATCCTCCCCGACGGCGCCAGCCTCAACCGCGAGATGGTCCGGGCCGGCTACGCCTGGTGGTACCGCCAGTACAGCGGCGACAAGGAGCTCGGTCGGCTCGAGGCGGAGGCCCGCCTGGCCCGCCGCGGCCTCTGGCAGGAGCGCAATCCCCAGCCCCCCTGGGAGTGGCGGCGGGCGCAGAAGGATCGGCGCCGGACAGCGCCTTTGACCCTGATCAAGGCCTTTTGAGCCGCGCCATGGCAGGATGACCTCATCAACCCACGAGAGGAGATCCGCCATGTCCGCCACCGAAAAACCGCTCATCGGCCACGCCCACCAGCTCGCCTCCCTGGTCCAGCCCCAGCCCGGGGCGGTGGTCAGCCGCACCCTGATCGACAAGCAGATCGGCACCCTGACCCTCTTCGCCTTCGACGACGGCCAGGGGCTCTCCGAGCACACCGCCCCCTACGACGCCTTCGTGCAGATCGTCGACGGCGCCGCCGACATCACCATCGGTGACACGGTCCACCGCGTAGCGGCCGGGGAGATAATCATCATGCCGGCCAACATCCCCCATGCGCTGCGCGCCGCCGGCCCCTTCAAGATGCTCCTGGTGATGATCCGCGCCTGACCTGCCGACAGCGAGCCCCTTGCAGAAGAGCCGCCGCTCGGGTACATTGCCATGAGCGGCGGCTCATTTTTTCCAGCGGAGGATTCCCATGCGTATCGCCTTGATCGGCATCGGCAAGATCGCCAACTACCAGATGCAGGCGGTGACCCACACCAAGGGAATCCAGCTGGTCGACGCCCACGACCTCGACCCGCTGCGCGCCGAGGAGCTCCCGGGGAACGTCAACTTCCACAACGACCTCGACCAGATGCTGAAAAAGTCGAAGGCCGACGCCTTCCTGGTGTCGACTCCGACGGCAAGCCACTTCGAAGTGGCGATGAAGGTCATCGAGGCCAACCGGGTGGTAATCGTCGAGAAGCCGATCTGCACCCGCGCGGAGAAGATGGACGCGCTGATGACCGCGGCGCGCACCCGCAAGCTGCTCCTTTACTCCGCTTTCCACCCGGCTTTCGGCCGCGAGGTCGAGTGGTGGCGGGAGCAGCTGGAGGAGAAGAATTTCGATCTCGGCCAGCTGGTCGGCTTCGAATCGTGCTTCGCCGATCCCTACTACCTCAACGGCAAGCTGACTCTCGGTTCGGTGGGCAAGGCCGGCGCCTGGCTCGACAGCGGGATCAGCAGCCTCAGCGTCCTGGCCCGCCTGATCGATCCGCAGGCCCTGGAGCTGATCGAGGGACGCATGACCGCCGTCCCCAGCATCGAGTGCGCCCAGATCCAGGGGCTGGGCCTCTACCGCTTCCGCAGCGGCCAGCAGACCGGCTTCGGCATGATCGACACCAACTGGACCCTGGGCCGCAACCACAAGACCACCCGGCTGTGGTACGAGGGGGGAGTGGTCGAGCTCGATCATGCCCGGGAGTTCGGACGCATGCAGCTCCCCGGCCAGGAGGAGCTGGTCTTCGACCTCGGCACCGACAAGCCGCGCCTGGTCAACCACTACTGCGGGGTCTTCGCCGACCTTGCCGAGATGTACGCCCGTCAGGAGGACAACAAGGAACTCTCGGAGGCCCTCCACCGCCTGCTCTTCGCCGCCCTGCGCTAGGATTGCGGCGGCGATGAACGACCTGACCCGCGAGCTGCCCCTCGGCAAGCCCACCGGCTACGTCGAGGAGTACGACCCCACCCTGCTCTGCCCGCTGCCGCGCGCTGCCAAGCGCGCTGAACTGGGGCTGGACGGGGAACTCCCCTTCGGCGGCTTCGACGTCTGGAACGCCTACGAGCTTTCCTGGCTGACCCCGGGAGGGAAGCCGGTGACAGCGCTGGGCGAATTCCGCTTTCCCTGCACCTCGCCGCGGCTGGTCGAATCGAAATCTTTCAAGCTCTACCTGAATTCCTTCAACCAGAGCACCTTCGCCAGCTTCGCCGTAGTCGCCGCCCACCTGGTGCACGACCTGGGCGAGGCCTGCGGCGCCCCGGTGGGGCTGGCCCTGCGCCCCCTGGCGGCGGCCGGGGAGAGCGGCCTGGCGACTCTCCCCGGAGAGTGCCTGGACCATCTCGAGCTGAGCGTTGATCGCTACGAGCACGCCCCCGACCTGCTCGACGGCGCCGCCGACCCGGCGGAGAAGGCCAGCGAGACGCTGCACACCCACCTCTTCAAGAGCAACTGCCTGGTCACCCGCCAGCCCGACTGGGCCAGCGTGCTGATCCGCTACCGCGGCCCGCGCCTCGACCACGCGGCCCTGCTCCGCTACCTGCTCTCCTACCGCCGCCACAGCGAATTCCACGAACAGTGTGTCGAGCGGATCTTCACCGACCTGCTGTGGCGCTGCCGCCCGGAGCAGCTCACCGTCTACGCCCGCTTCACCCGCCGCGGCGGCCTCGACATCAACCCCTTCCGCAGCAATTTCGAGAGCACCATCCCCAACTGGAGACTGGTAAGGCAGTAAGCAGACGGGTGCTTTTCAGCGGCCATAGGTCTCCAGATAGGCGCTGACCTTCACCTTCCTCTTCGTATTCTCCGAACTCATATAACGCACCGTGCCGAAGATCGGCCGCACCGGGCCCCAGGCCCGATCGTGGCGCCCCAGGCACCAGAGGATGCCGGTGGCCGAGTTGGGGTCGCGGCCGTCGAGGGCCAGGCGGTCGTTGAGGTCGAGCATCACCTCCAGCGCCGCCTGCGGCGTCGGGCTCCATTCGAGGATCTTCTTCCCCCACAGCATGCGCAGGTAGTTGTGGATGGTGCCGTCGCGCAGCAGCTGGCGCTGGGCGGCGTTCCACAGCGGGTCATGGGTCGCCGCGCCGCGCAGTTCCGCATAGCTGTAGCAGTACGGACGGGGATCGGCGGCATGCTCGGCCAGGGTCCGCTGCGCCCAGTCGGGGAGGCTGATAAGCTCAAGCACGTCACTGCGATGGGCGCAGTTGTTGAAACCGAGCTCGCGCCAGGTGACCAGCTGGTCGAGGAAGGCCTCGGCCGAGGCCGACAGCCCCCACCACCCCTCGCGCTGGCCGATCCCCCGGCGGGTCAGGTCGTGGGGGACCCATTCCTCGGCGCAGGTCACCGCCGCGAAGAGCTGGTGGGCGCCGATATGGCCGAAGTGCAGGTAGGGGGCCAGGCCGCTGCCGGCGTCGAGGTCGGGGTGATTGCGCTCCTCGGCATAGCTCGCCAGTCCCCCGGTGACGAAGCGCTGCAGCCGCTCTTCCGCGGCATCCTGGCCGCCGCGGGTGGCGGTGACCGTCACCACGTGATCGATCGGCAGGGCCGCCAAGGCCTCGGGGACGCCGTAGAGCAGCAGCGGATCGGCCGCCGGCCAGCGCTGAGTGAGCGGAGCGGGGAGCGGCGTTGGCGGAATCAGCGGCAGCATGGCCAGCGGGTCCTCCTGCGGGACCTCGGCCAGCCGGTCGGGAAGCTGCTGCTGGGCGAAGCGCCGGAAGGCGTAGGCGGTCGGGTAGGCGTGATCGGCGGCGCGCAGCGGAATGAGCCCGTTGCCGTCCACCGCCGTGAAGCGCACCGGCACCTCGGCGCCGGCGGCGGCGACCAGTCCGGGAAGGAAGAAGGCCGGGAAGTCGTCGGTGACCACCGTGCAGGCCCGGGCGGCGAAGGCGGCCAGCATGCCGTCGCCGGCGCCGGGGGCCGGCTCGACGTAGGGGTGGTAGACCACCGGGCGACCGGCCAGGGCGCGGGCATTGGCGGCCATGCCGTCGAGGATGAAGCGGTGCAGGCGCGCCGAAGCGTAGGGATAGGTGCAGATCACCGACTCGAGGATCACCAGCGGCCGCCCGAAGCGCCTGGCCTCGGCGACGGCGTGCTGCAGGGCGAAATTGCTGCGCGTGCGCCGGGCGGCGATCATCCAGTAGAGGACGTATTCGCCGTCGGGGCGCGGTGGCTTGCTGTTGACCTGGCGCAGACGCGGGGATGGAACCACGGGGCCTCCTGGCGGCCGGCGCCGCTAGGCGGCGCTGGTACAAAAGATGGACAAAACCAAACGTTTCGTGAATAATAACCAAATAATAAATATTTTTCAGCCCCAAACGGGCCAAGGAGCGCCAGCATGAAACTTGCTGAAATTTTTGCCAATCCCGGGCTCGGCGTGATCGCCACCACCGATGCCGCAGGCTGCATCAACACCGCCATCTACGCCCGCCCCCACGTCATCGACGAATCCACCGTGGTCTGGGGGATGACCGATGGCCGCACCTTCCGCAACGTCGCCCAGAACCCGCGGGCCGCCTTCCTCTTCAAAACCTCCGGCCCCGGCTACAGCGGCGTGCGCCTGCAGCTCGAGCTGATCAGGAGCGAAGAGGCCGGCGCCCTGCTCGAGGAGATCAAGGAAAGGACTTCCGCCATCGTCGGCGCCGGCGCCGGGCTGAAAGTCACCCACGCCGCCTGGTTCAAGGTCACCGAAATCCGCCCACTGGTCTGAGCGGATGGCTGGCGGCATGGACGTGACGACCGAGGTCGGCGGCAAGATCCGCATCGGCATCAGCAGCTGCCTGCTCGGCGAACTGGTGCGCTACGACGGCGGCCACCAGCTCGACCGCTACCTGCGCGACACCCTCGGCGCCTGGTTCGAGTACGTGCCGGTCTGCCCGGAGGTCGAGAGCGGACTGCCGACGCCGCGTGAGACCCTGCGCCTGGTCGAGAGCGACGCTGGCGTGCGCCTGGTCTTCTCGCGCTCGGGAGAGGACATCACCGAGCGCATGCAGGGCTGGGCCGCTGGACGCGTCGAGGAGCTGGCTGGTGAGGAGCTGTGCGGCTTCATCTTCAAGGCCAAGTCCCCCTCCAGCGGCATGGAACGGGTCAAGCTCTACGACCGCAACGGCGTGCCGGCCAAGAAGGGGGTGGGGGTCTTCGCCGGCGCCTTCATGGCGCGCTTCCCGCAGCTCCCCGTCGAAGAAGATGGCCGCCTCAACGATCCGCACCTGCGTGAGAACTTCATCGAGCGCGTCTTCGTCTACCGGCGCTGGCGCGACCTGCTCGCCGGCGGTGCCACCCCCGCAGGCCTGGTCGATTTCCACACCCGTCACAAGCTGCTCCTGCTCAGCCACAGCCCGGAAATCTACCGGCAGCTGGGCAAGCTGGTGGCCCAGGCCGGCAGCCTCCCCCTGGCGCCGCTCCTCGCCGACTACCAGGAGCTGCTCATGAAGGGGATGCGCCTGCACGCCACGGTGCGCAAGCACGTCAACGTCCTTCAGCACCTGCTCGGCTACTTCAAGCTCCAGCTCAGCGCCGACGAGAAGCAGGAGGCCCTGGAGCTGATCGACGCCTACCGGCGCGGCAGCGTGCCGCTGATCGTGCCGATCACCCTGATCAACCACTACGTGCGCAAGTACCGTGAAGCTTACTTGAGCCGCCAGCACTACCTGCAGCCCCACCCGTTGGAGCTGCAGCTGCGCAACCATGCCTAAGCCCATCGTCCCCTCCAGCGACGGCCGCGACCCGCGCCCCATCGCCGTCCTCGGCGCCACCGGCTACATCGGCGCCCGCCTGGTCCCGCGCCTCCTCGAGGCGGGCTGGCGGGTGCGCGCCATCGGCCGTAACCCGGCCAAGCTTGCCGGGCGCCCCTGGTCGCACCACCCGCAGGTCGAGGTGGTCGCCGGCGACGTCCTCGACCGCGACAGCCTGGGCAAGGCCCTGGCGGGCTGCCAGGCGACCTACTACCTGGTCCACTCGATGAACCCCGAGGCCCAGGACTTCGCCGCCACCGACCGCCTGGCGGCCGACAACATGGTGGCGGCCGCGGCACAAACCGGACTCGGGCGGATCATCTACCTCAGCGGGCTGGGAGAGGACGACCCCCAGCTCAGCCATCACCTGCGCTCGCGCCACGAGGTCGGCGAGATCCTCAAGAGGGGCAGCGTCCCGGTGACCATTTTCCGCGCGGCGATGATCATCGGCTCGGGGAGCGCCTCCTTCGAGATCCTCCGCTACCTGGTCGAGCGCCTGCCGGTGATGGTCACCCCGCGCTGGATCGACACCCCCTGCCAGCCGATCGCGGTGCGCAACGTCCTTCACTACCTGGTCACCTGCCTCGACTGCCCGGGGACGCTGGGGGAAAGCTTCGACATCGGCACCGAGGAGGTCACCAGCTACCGCCAGCTGATGCGCATCTACGCCGAGGAGGCGCACCTGGCCCGGCGCTGGATCATCCCGGTGCCGGTGCTCACCCCGCGCCTCTCCTCCTACTGGATCCACCTGGTCACCCCGGTGCCGTCCAGCATCGCCCGCCCCCTGGCCGAGGGGCTGCGCAACCCGGTGCTGTGCCGCGACGCGGAGATCCGCGACCTCCTTCCCCAGCCGCTGCTCAGCTGCCGCATGGCGATCCGCGCGGCGCTCGAGAAGCAGCGCCTGCAGCAGGTGGAGAGCTCGTGGATGGACGCCGGCTCGCTGCCGCCGGTGGAGTGGAGCACCAGTGACGACCCGCACTGGGCCGGCGGAACAATCTTTCACGACGACCGGCGCATGCTGGTCGAAGCCACCGCCCTGCAGTGCTGGCCGGCGGTGGTCGGCATCGGCGGAGCCACCGGCTGGTACTACGCCGACTGGCTGTGGCACATCCGCGGCGGCCTCGACCGGCTGGTCGGCGGCCCGGGGCTGGGGCGCGGCCGGCGTGACCCGCAGACCGTGCAGGCCGGCGACGCCCTCGACTTCTGGCGAGTGCTGGCCGCCGAGCCCGGCCATCGCCTCAAGCTGGTCGCCGAGATGAGGGTCCCCGGCGAGGCGGTCCTCGAACTGCTGCTCATCCAGTGCGTCGA
>CAYQLP010000007.1:28672-32220 GCA_964418505.1 uncultured Geobacteraceae bacterium
CACCACCGAGATCCGCCAGTGCGCGCGCTTCAGACCCCGCGGCCTCCTCGGCCTGCTCTACTGGTACGCCGTCGCCCCACTGCACAACCTGGTCTTCGCCGGCATGCTGCGCGGCATCGCCCGGGCCGCCAAGGGGCGCATCCTCAGCGGCCCCGAGCCGCTCCCGCGCCCCAAACGCTCATGATCGCCGCGCCGCTGCGCCGCCTCGAGGCCCGCCAGACCCTGCCGATCGACGCGGCACAGGCCTGGGACTTCTTCTCCCGCCCGGAGAACCTGGCGCGCATCACCCCGCCCAACCTCGGCTTCGAGGTGACCTCGGCGCTGCCGGACCGGATGTACGCCGGCCTGATGGTCACCTACCGGGTCAGCCCCTTCGGCGGCCTGAAGGTCCCCTGGGTCACCGAGATCACCCACGTCCGCGAGCCGGAGTTCTTCGTCGACGAGCAGCGCAGCGGCCCCTACCGCCTCTGGCACCACCAGCACCGCTTCCGCCCCGTCGCCGGTGGCATCGAGATGACCGACCTGGTCCACTACCAACTCCCCTTCGGTCCCCTGAGCGACCTCTTTGCCGGCTGGCTGGTCGAAAAGCGCGTCGCGGCGATCTTCGCCTACCGGCGGCAGGTGCTCGAGGAGCTCTTCCCTCCCCGCCAGGCGTGTCCATGAACGGCTCCGCACTCCGCCACCAGCTCGGCAGACTCGCCGCCGTCCTGCTGCTGGCAGTCGGCTGCGCCCCGCGCGGCCCGGTCCTGCCGCCCCTGGAAACCGTCGCCCACGTCGACCTGCAGCGCTACGTCGGCACCTGGTACGAGATCGCCAGCTACCCCAACCGCTTCCAGAAAGGCTGCGTGGCCACCCGGGCCGACTACCGGCGGCTGGAGGACGGACGCCTCGAGGTTCTCAACCAGTGCCGCCAGGAAACCCTCGACGGTCCGCAACGCCAGGCCCGGGGGATTGCCCGGGTGGTCGACCCGGCCAGCAGCGCCCGCCTCGAAGTGAGCTTTTTTCGCCCCTTCTGGGGAGACTACTGGATCATCGACCTCGACCCCGACTATCGGTGGGCAGTGATCGGCCATCCCGAGCGCAAGTACCTGTGGATCCTCAGCCGCACCCCGACGCTGGACGAAGCACTCTACCAGCGGCTGCTGGCCGGGCTCCCGGCCCGCGGCTACGATCCGCAGCGCCTGCGGCGCACTCTGCAACCACATTAACCAGGCCCACCCGGAGCGGGCGGCCTTGCGCCCGGTGGGAATTTGGGTATCCTTAATGAAAAGGGCCCTTCCCAACCGACCGAGGAGAAATGCCACCCCGCTCCCTGCACCTCCGCAACTTCCTGGCCGCCCTGCTGGCGATATCGGCAGCCCTGCTGGCCATCCTCGGCCTCCTTGCCCCGCCGGCCGCCGCCGAGGCGCGCCCGCGCGGGATTCTTCTCCTCCTCCCCTTCCAGGAGGATCTGCCGCACTCGATCATCTGCGAGCGGGCGCTGCGCACCGGGATGGCGGCGAACCCCGACCTTACCGTCGAATGGTTCGTCGAATACCTCGATACCGACCGCTTCCAGGGTGAAGCGCACCAGCAGCGTCTGGCAGAACTCTTCGTCACCAAGTACGCGAGACGCGCCATCGATCTGGTCTTCGCTACCAACGAACAGTCGTTGAGCTTCTGGCTGCGTCATCGCGACCGGATTCTCCCCGCCGCACCGGTCGTTTTTTACAACCTGCAGAAACCGTTTGACTTTGCCGGCCTGCCGGCCAACTTCACCGGCCTCACCTCCTGGAGCCCCCCGGCACACCTCCTCGACTGGATTCCCAGCACCATGCCGGGAGTGACTGAAATCGTCGTGGTCGGCGGCGCGGGCGCAAGTGACCGCCAATTGAATCTGCCCTCGGAGCAGCTCCGGCAGCTCATCGGGGGGCAGCTGCAGATCACAGACTGGAGCGGCCTACCGGCCACCGAGATGCTGAAGCGGGCGGAGGCACTCCCCGACAGCACGGTGATCCTTTACCAGTTGCTCTTCGAGGACATCACCGGGGAGCACTACCGCCCGATCGACATTCTCAACCGGTTGGTCACGGTCTCCAGCGTGCCGGTGATCAGCCGCTACGATCAGTTCTTCGGCAGCGGCTCGATCGGCGGCTACCTGTACAGCTCGGAGGCGGTGGCCGGCGAGGCGGCCCAGCTCGGCGCGCAGATCCTGCGCGGAGCCTCGCCGGCATCCCTGCCGGTGCGCAGCTACGAAAACTACCGCTTCATCTTCGACGCCCGGGCGCTGCAGCGCTGGGATATTCCCCTCGACCTGCTGCCGGCCGGCAGCGAAATCAGGAATCTTCCGCCGTCCTTCTGGGAACTCTACCACGTGGTACTCATCCAGGGGGGGGGGACGACCCTGTTCCTGCTGGTCGTCTGGCTGCTGGTCCTCAACCGCAAGCTCAAGGTGGCGCGCGAGGGGCTCAACCGGGCCAATGCCGGGCTCGAGGAGACCGTCACCCGGCGCACCGCCGAACTCAACGAAGCCAACCTCCACCTGGCCAGGCAGATGGCCGAACGGCAGCTGGCCCACGACGAGCTCGAACGCCTGCACCGCGAACTGCAGAGCGAGAAGCAGCTGCTCGATGCGGTCTTCGACGCCCTGCCGGTCGGCCTGGCGATTACCGACAGCGAGGGGGGAATTCTCCGCACCAACCATCTCGAGGAGCGCATCTGGGGCTTCGAGGGGGAGGAACACGCCCCGGGGAGCTACCGCCTTCTCCCCGCCTGGTGGGCCGACAGCGGCCGGCCGGTGCTCATCGACGATTGGGCAGCGATCAAGGCCGTGCGCGAGGGCGACCCGGTCATCAACCAGATCTTCGAAATCGAGCGCCGCGACGGCACGCACGGCTTCATCCAGAACAGCGCCGCGCCGGTCCGCAACGCGGAAGGCCTGATCATCGGCAGCGCCGTCTCGATCGAGGACGTGACCACCCAGCGCCGTTACGAAATGGCCCTGCGCGAGGCCAAGGAGGCTTCGGAGGCCGCCACCCGGGCCAAGAGCGAATTCATCGCCAGCGTCAGTCATGAAATCCGCACCCCGCTGACCGTGATCATCGGCGCCCTCGAGCACCTGCAGGGGATCGAAACCGACGAGGACCACGGCAAGCTCCTCGAACTGGCCGCCCAGGCCGCCGACCGCCTGGCCCTGCTGATCAACGAAGTGCTGGACTTCGCGCGCATCGAGGCCCACCAGCTGGTCCTGACCGACAGCGCCTTCGACCTGCGCACCTGCCTGCGCGAAGCGGTCGAACTCTTCACCGCCCAGGCCCGCGGCAAGAATCTCGAGCTGGACCTGCTGGTCTCCCCCGAAGTGCCGCCGACCGTCCTCGGCGACCCCCAGCGGCTCGGCCAGGTTCTCCTCAACCTGATCGGCAATGCGATCAAGTTCACCGACCGGGGTTCCGTACGGGTCACCGCCCGGGTGCTCGACAACCGCCTCGAATTCGCCGTCAGCGACACCGGCATCGGCATCCCCGCCGACAAGCATGAAATGATCTTCGAAAGCTTCCGCCAGGTCGACA
>CAYQLP010000007.1:32246-56595 GCA_964418505.1 uncultured Geobacteraceae bacterium
TCCACCACCCGCCGCTACGGCGGCACCGGGCTGGGGCTCGCCATCTCGCAGGAACTGGTCGGGATGATGGGCGGAACGATCCGCGTCGCCAGCCAGCCCGGCCAGGGGAGCGTCTTCACCTTTACCCTGCCGCTGAAAATTCCCGGTTAGTCCCCGCCAACCTTCCCTTTGCCCTCGACCGCCCCTCTGTAGTATCCTTTTCCTGACTTGCCCGTACCCTCATCCTCGCACTCACCCGGGAGCTCCCCGTCACCCATGTTGCGTTTCAATTTCGACGAGCTCGAAAAAGGTTTTACCGAGGAGGAGGCTCTCGCCGAGGCCCGCCGCTGCCTCAAGTGTAAAAACCCCCTGTGCGTCGGCGGCTGCCCGATCGACAACCGCATCCCGCAGATCATCGCCGCCATCGAAACCGGCGATTACCGGGCTGCCATCGACATCATCAACGAGAACAGCAACCTGGCGATCATCTGCGCGCGGGTCTGCCCGCACAACGATCAGTGCGAGGGGGCCTGCGTCCTCAACCGCAAGGGGGAGGGGATCCGCATCAGCAAGCTGGAGCGCTTCCTCGCCGAGAAGGAGATGGAACTGGCCCTCAACCGCCTGCGCGGCAAGGTGGCGGTGATCGGCTCCGGCCCGGCGGGGCTGTCGGTGGCGGCGATCCTCGCCAAGCAGAATTACCGGGTGACCATCTTCGAGGCCCAGCACAAGGGCGGCGGGGTCCTGCGCTACGGCATCCCCGAGTACCGCCTCCCCAACGAGGTGGTCGACAAGCAGATCGAGATCGTCCGCAACCTCGGCGTACGCCTGGAGACCGGCGTGGTCATCGGCGAAGACCTGACCCTTGACCAGCTCTTCGCCATGGGCTACCAGGGGATCTTCATCGGCACCGGCACCGGCCTGGCCAAACAGCTGGGGGTCCCCGGCGAGACGCTCTCTGGCGCCATGCAGGCGATCTACTTCCTGGAGACCGTGACCCTGATCCGCGACGGCAGCCTGGCCAGCCGCCCCTACCCGGTCCTTCCCGGCGACCGTGTGGTGGTGGTCGGCGCCGGCAACGTCGCCGTCGACGCGGCGCGAACCGCCCTGCGCCTGGGGGCGGCCAGCGTTCTGGCGGTGGACATCGTCCCCGAGAAGGAGCGCCGCGCCAGCGACAAAGAGTTCGCCGAAGCCCTCCACGAGGGGGTGGATTTCCGCTTCGAAACCAGCGTGGCACAGGTCCACGGCGACAGCTGCGTCACCGGGGTGACCCTGCAGAACTTCACTCGCCGGGTCTCCGGACGGGAGACGCGCAGCGAGCCGGTGGCGGGGAGCGAGCGGCACCACCCCTGCGACAAGGTGATCATCGCCGTCGGCCAGAAGCCCTTTGCGCGAATCGTCTCGACCACCACCGGCATCAAGACCAACGACCGCGGCTACGTGATCACCGAGACCGAGCCCTACTACGGGATGACCACCCGCGAGGGGGTCTTCGCCGCCGGCGACGTGGTTCATGAGCCGCAGACGGTGATCCTGGCCATGCGCGAGGGGCGGCGGGTCGCCGAGGCCATCGACGCCTTCCTGCAGAGGGGACGCTGATATGAGTGACAACCGCAACGACCTCGCCGAGCCGATCGATCCCGCGACACTGGCAGCTGGCCTGACCAAGGTGCGCCGGCGGCGCAAGATCCTCTGGACAGCCATCGCCATCTATCTACCCGGACTGCTGGCGGCCCTGGAGATGGAGTTGGCCGGCGGGACCATGGCCAAGCTCTTCGGGGTGTGGATCGCCCTGCTCTGTGTGGCCGTCGGCCTGGCCACGGCGGTGCGCTGCCCGCAATGCGGCAAACAGTTCCACACCAACGGCCCGACCTTCCTGCCGGTGCGGCGCTGCGTTCACTGCGGCCTGCACGTCTGCGCCGACCGCCAAACGGCACCGGCGCCCCCGCGGGGCGAAGCGTGAAGACTCTGCGCCTGTGCGTCGCCCTGGCGGCGGCAACCCTGCTGGCGCTGACCGGGATCGTCCCTCCGGCCAGCGCCGAAAACAGCGGCCCGCTCACCCCGGTGCGCCTGGCCCTGCAGTGGAAACCGCAGAGCCAGTTCGCGGGCTACTACATGGCCCGCGACCAGGGTTTCTACCGGGCGGCCGGGGTCGATATCACCCTGCTGCACGCCGACGCCCGCCAGGGCTCGCTGCAGATGATCGAAAACGGTCGGGCCGAGGCGGCGACCTCCTTCCTCAGCGACGGCATTCTCGGTGCCGGCCGCCTGGTGCAGATCGCCCAGTTCGGCCAGCGCTCCAACCTCATGCTGATCGCCTGGAAGGAGAGGGGGATCAATAGCGCCGCCGACCTCCATGGCCAGCGCATCAGCTTCTGGCAGGGGAGCTTCTCCGCCGCCTACCAGGCCTTCTTTGCCGAGCAGCAAGTCGAGCCGGTCGCCATTCCTCAGTACTTTTCAGTCAATCTCTTCCTTAACCGGGGAGTCGCCGCCTGCGCGGCCATGGAGTACAACGAATACCACGCCCTCTGGCAGGCCGGGATCGATGCGGAGCAGGTTACCACCTTCCTGATGCGCGACTACGGCCTGGGCTTCCCCGAGGACGGCCTCTATGCCTCCCCGGCCTGGGTTGGCGCCCACCCCGCCGCCGCCCGGGCCCTGCGCCAGGCCACCCTGGCCGGCTGGGAATACGCCCGCGCCCACCCCGAGGAGGCCATCGCCACCGTGCTCACGGAAGCCCGCCTGGCGGGGATTCCGGCCAACCGCAGCCACGAGCGCTGGATGCTCAGCCATATCCTCGATTCGATCTTCATCCCCGGCGGCACTCCGGGGGCCCTGAAGCGCACTGACTTCATGCGCACCGCCGCGGCCTTGCGTGCGGCCGGCCAGCTTGCGGAGATCCCGCCCTTCGAGTCCTTCGCTCCCCTGGAAGGAGAGCAGCCGTGAGCGGCACGCCGGCCTCGGCAGTCCGACGCAGCCTGCGCTGGCGCCTGCTGACCTGGACAGTCGGGGTCACCGTCGTCATCCTCGCCGCGGTGATCGGCTGGAACTACCTGACCATGCGCGAGCGCCTCGAAGCGGAGGCCCGGGAGCGGGCCGCCGCCCTCGCCGGCAGTTCCGCCGCCAGGATCGACGCCCGCCTGGCGGTGCTCAAAGGGCTGGCCGAGGGGATCGCCGCCACCCTCGAGACCCAGGGGCTGCAGCTCACCTTCAGCCAGCTCTGGGCCCTGCAGACCGCCGTCGTCGAACAGCAGCCGGACATCTACGGTATCGCCGTGGCCGTCCTCCCCGAGTTCGCCCCCCAAGGCTGGCCGAGCCCGGCCTTCAACGCCTATCGCGACAACGACCTGGTGGCCTACTCCAACCTCGCCGGCGACCGCCGCCCCTACCAAGGCGAGGACTGGTTCTTCCTTCCCCAGTACCTGGGCCGGCCGGTGTGGAGTGAACCCTACGTCGGCTACGGCACCAAGATGACCAGTTATTCGGTGCCGATCAGGATCCGCAGCGCAGCCGGTCCCCAGTTCGCCGGAGTGGTTACCTGCGACATCGCCCTCGACTGGCTCGACCGGGCCATCGCCGAGCTGCCCCTGGGCGAACACGGCTACGGCGTGCTGCTCAGCCGCAACGGGACCTTCGTCGCCGGCCCGCTCAAGGAACGGATCCTCAACGAAACCGTCTTCAGCTTCGCCGAAGAAATGGGCAATGACGAACTGCGCAGGGTCGGCAAGCGGATCCTCGCCGGGGAGCCGGGGCTGACCCCCTGGCTGAGCTGGGGGGACGGCGAGGAGAGCTGGCTGGCCTGGCATCCGCTGCATACCGCCGACTGGTCGATGGTGACCTTCGTCTCCATGGCCCCCCTCAAGGCCGAGATTTTCACCTACAGCCGCAACCTGGCCCTGGTCGGCAGCGGCGGGCTGGTGCTGCTGGTCCTGGCCGTCTGGCTGATCGCCCGCTCGATCACCCAGCCGGTCCAGCAGCTCAGCGCGGCGGCCGCGACTCTCGCCGCGGGGGGGCTCTCCGCCCCCCTCCCCGCGCCGCGCGGCCAGGACGAAGTCGCCCAGCTGACCGTGGCCTTTTCCACCATGCGTGACAACCTGCGCGCCTACATTGCCGACCTGGCCGAGACCACCGCGGTTCGCGAGCGGATGAACGGCGAACTCCAGGTCGCCCGCACCATCCAGATGGAGTTGGTCCCCAAGACCTTCCCCGCCTACCCGGAGCGCGACGATCTCGACCTCTTCGCCCTGATGGTCCCGGCCCGCGAGGTCGGCGGCGATTTCTACGACTTCTTCTTCCTCGACGACGGGCGCCTGGCAGTGGCGATCGGCGACGTCTCCGGCAAGGGGGTGCCGGCCTCGCTGTTCATGGCGGTCACCCGCAGCTTCCTGCGCGCCGAGCTGAAGAAGGAGGGGGATCCCGGCAAAGTGCTGGGCCGCGTCAACAACGAGTTGGCAGAGGGGAACGAATCATGTATGTTTGTCACCTTATTCTGCGCGGTTATCGACATTGCCGGCGGGATGGTCAATTATGCCAACGCCGGCCACAATCCGCCGCTGCTGGTGGCCGGGGACGGAGCCCGGCGCTGGGTCGGCAGCCCCTCGGGGCCGGCCGCCGGAGCCATGGAGGGGATGACCTACCGGACCGGCGAACTGCGGCTGGCCGTCGGGGAGTCGCTGCTCCTCTACACCGACGGGGTGACCGAGGCTATGGACCCGCAGAACTGCCAGTACGGTGACGGACGCCTGGCGGAGATCATGGGCCTCCACGCCACGGCGGACTGTTGTACGGCACTGCAGTCGCTGCACGCGGACATCGGCCGGCACGCCGCCGACGCCGAACAGTCGGATGACATCACCTTGCTGATGGTGCGCCGCCTCGCCCCGAACGGGGGAGAGCGCCGGCAGGAGACGCCGCCATGCTGAACGCAAGCTTTATCCTCAACAACCGCCTCGAGGAAATCGCCACCCTGGCGGAGCGCATCGATTCCTTCGGCGAGTCTGGCGGAGTCTCGCCGGAGATCCTCTTCAAGCTCAACCTGGTGATCGACGAACTGGTGACCAACATCATCAGCTATGGTTACGAGGATGCTCTGCCGCACATCATCGAGGTCAGCCTGACGCTCGACGGCGACTGCCTGACCGCCGAACTGCGCGACGACGGCAACCCCTTCAACCCCCTGGAGGAGGCCCCTGACCCGGTCCTCGACGCGCCCCTCGAAGAGCGCGCGATCGGCGGCCTGGGGCTGCACTTCATGCGCGTCTTCATGGATGAGCTGGCCTATCGGCGCGAGGGGGAGAGGAACATCATGACCCTGGTCAAGAAGATCTCTGCCGGGGCCGACGACTGATCGCGACAACCACGCTGAACAGGACCTTTTCAGGAGGAAAACATGGAATTCACTGAAACCGCGCTGCCGCAGGGGGTGCTGATCGCCCCGAGCGGCCGCCTCGACAGCAACACCGCCGTCGACTTCGAGAAGCAGCTCCTCGCCCGTCTCGACAGCGCCCCGAGCCTGGTTCTCGACCTTGGCGACCTCGAATACGTCTCCAGCGCCGGGCTGCGCGTCATCCTCATGGCCGCCAAGAAAATCCGCCAGGGGCAGGGGCGCATGCTCCTCTGCGCCCTGCGCCCGCACATTCGCGAAGTTTTCGAGATCAGCGGCTTCATGGCGATCTTCGAAGTCCACCCCGACCGCGCCGCGGCCCTGGCCGCCTTTGGCGCCTGAGCCCGTAAAGGACCCGTCATGCCTGTGAAGCGCATCTTAACCCTGCTCTGTCTCTGCCTCCTCCTGGTCGCCGGCTGCACCAAAAGCGAAGACGCCAGGGTCATCCGCGTCGCGGTCTGCCCGACTTCACCGCCGAATCTCTACGAAGAGGGTGGCAAGACCACCGGCATGGACCTCGAAATCTTCGAGGGCTTCTGCAAGGCCCGCGGCTACGAGATGAAGATCACCTCCTATGACTGGCAGGGGATGCTCGGCGCGGTGGTCAGCAACCAGGCGGACGTGGCTTTCTCGGGGATCTCCATCACCGACAAGCGCCTGGAAGTCATGGACTTCTCCCGACCGTACGTGGACAACAGCTGGAACCTGATGAGCCTCAAGAACCGCGAGCTGAAGATCGACGACCTCGCCGAGCTCAAGAAGTACACCATCGGTTATCCTCGCGGCATGGCCTACTCCGACTTCATCAAGAACGACCTGCAGCCCAAGGGGATTTACTCCCTCGATCAGACCAAACTCTATCCGAGCTACAACGAGGTCATGGCCGACCTGCAGAACGGCAACATCGACCTGGCCTTCGTCGATGGCACGGTGGCTTCGGTCTACCGCCGGCAGCTGCCGGTGCGTGACAGCTATGTCTTCACCGGCTTTGACCGCTTCGGCTTTGCCTTCGCCAAGGGCTCGGCCCTGCGCGGGGACTTCGACCGCTACCTGGACGAACTGGGTGCGGAGCGCCTGCAGGCCATCGTCAACAAGTGGCTCGGCTAGGCGGGAGCACGGTCATTCGGTGAACTTTTTCTCGATCCTTCAGCTCCTCGCGACCGGAGCCGGCTACACTATCCTGGTCACGCTGGCCTGCGCCGCCACCGGCATGGCCACCGGCCTGCTGCTGGCGGTGCTCGCCCGCCTGGGCATCGGCTGGCTGACGGCCCTGGTGACCTGCTACACCTTCCTGCTCCGCGGCGTTCCCGTCCTGGTCCTGCTCTTCATGGTCTACTTCGGCCTGCCGGGCATCGGCGTGCACGTGCACCCGCTGGTCTCGATGATGCTCAGCCTCGGGCTGATCGCCGGCGCCTACCTGGCCGAGGTCTTCCGCGGCGCCTTCGATGCCGTCGATCCGCAGGAGATCCTCGCCGCCCGGGCCATGGGGCTGTCGCGCCTGCAGATCCTCAAATCGATCGAACTGCCGCAGATGCTGCGCTTTTCCGTCCCGGGGATGGTCAACGAAATGACCTCGGTGCTCAAATACTCCCCCTTCGCCTACACGGTCGGCATCCCGGAAATCATGAAGCAGGCCATGGCCCTTGCCGCCACCACCCTGCGCGGCATGGAGATCTACCTGGCCATCGGCATCCTCTATTTCGGCATCTACAAGCTGATGCTCTCCGGAGTACAGGCCATTGAGCGCCGCCTGCACATTCCAGGCTTCGGCGAAGGGTAATAGGCATGGCACTCCTCGAAGTCCGCCAGCTGGTCAAGCGTTTCGGCGACCGCACCATCCTCAAAGGGGTCGATCTCGATCTCGAGGAGGGGCAGGTCAAGGTCATCATGGGCCCTTCCGGCTGCGGCAAGTCGACGCTGCTCCGCTGTCTCAACCGGCTCACCGAGCCGACCTCCGGCCAGGTTTTCTTCGCCGGCGAGGAGGTGACCCGCCCGGACACCGATGTGCGCGCCCTGCGCCAGCGGATCGGCTTCGTCTTTCAGCAGTTCGGCCTTTACCGGCACCTGACCGCGCTCGGCAACGTCAGCCTCGGCCTGCGCAAACTGCGGCACATGCCGCGGCGCCAGGCTGAAGAGAAGGCCGTCGCCGAACTCGAGCGTCTCAACATGGCGGACCATCGCGACAAGTACCCCGCCGAGCTCTCCGGCGGCCAGCAGCAGCGGGTGGCCATCGCCCGCGCCCTGGCCATGGATCCCGCGGTCCTCTTCTTCGACGAGCCGACCTCGGCCCTCGACCCGCTGATGTCGCGGGAGGTCGTCAAGATCATCAACCGCCTCTACCTCGACAACGTGACGATGCTGTGCGTCACCCACGATCTCTTCGTCGCCCGCTACATCTCCGACCGGGTGCTCTTCCTCGATGAAGGGCTGGTGCGCGCCGAGGGCTACGCCGAGCAGCTCTTCGACCGCCACGAGGATCCGAAGATCCGGGACTTCTTCGCCCGGGAAGGGCAGGGCGGATGAGCGAGTGGGAAGAGTTCTGGACAGATCTGTTCGCCTACTGGCCGCAGATTCTCGACGGGCTCGGTCAGACCATCCTGCTGGCCGGCTGCATGACGGTCACCGGCTTTATCGGCGGCATCCTGGTCTTCTACCTCTCCCTGAGCCCGCGGCGCCTGGTGCGAAAACTCACAGAAGGATACATCTCCTTCTTCATCGGCATGCCGCTGATCGTCCTGCTCTTCCTGGTCTACTACGGCCTTCCGGAGTGGGGGGTGCGTCTCTCCCCCTTCACCGTGGCCCTGCTCGGCTTCACCTTCAACGTCGCCGCCTACAACGCCCGCTACCTGACCACCGCCTACAACGGCCTCGACCAGCGTGAATTCGAGGCCGCCCGGGCCCAGGGCTTCGGCCCGGTGCAGACCTTTCGCCTGATCATCCTCCCCCAGGTCCTGCAGCTGTCGATCCCGGCCCTGACCAACCAGGCGATCCTCAACATCAAGGACAGCACGGTGGCCTTCCTGATCCAGTACACCGAGTTCTTCGCCCAGATGCAGGAGCTGGCCAGCCGCGATTTCCGCTACTTCAAGGTTTATGCCCTCACCGGCGCGGTCTACCTCCTGATGGTCTCCCTGGCGATACTCGTCGCCCGCCGGCTCGAGCGCCGCTTCGCCCCGGCGCAGCACCGCAAATTCAGCTGAAGAAGCCATCCGGCCCGGAGGGCACCCATGTTCGACATCCGTGAAGACGATGAGGGGGGGGGCCGGATCGTCACCCTGGCCGGGCGCCTGGACAGCGCCACCGCGCCGGCCTTCGACGCCTGGCGGGAGCGCTTCGACGCCGGGGCGGAAAGCCTGACGGTGATCGACTTCAGCGACCTTGACTACCTGAGCAGCGCCGGGCTGCGCGTCATCCTGGTCGCCAACCGCCACGCCGAGCGCAGCGGCCGCACCCTGCGCTTCTGCAGCCTGGGGCCAATGGTCCGCCAGGTCTTCAAGACCGCCGGGCTACTCGCCTGCCTGCCGGTCTTCAGCGATCGCGCCGCCGCCCTGCGCGGTCAAGAGCCGGAGGCGTAGCCATGGACCCGTTTCTGCAGGCGGCCCTCGACGAGGCCCGCCAGGGGCTGGCCGAGGGGGGGATCCCGATCGGCTCGGTCATCGTCTACCGGGGTGAAATCATCGGCCGCGGCCATAACCGGCGGGTGCAGCGCGGCAGCGCCATCCTCCACGGCGAGATGGATGCCCTCGAGAACGCCGGGCGCCGGCGGGCCGCCGTCTACCGCGAGGCGGTCCTCTATACCACCCTCTCCCCCTGCCCGATGTGCAGCGGCGCGATCCTCCTCTACGGCATCCCCCGGGTGGTGATTGGCGAGAACCGCACCTTCATGGGGGAGGAGGAGCTGCTGCGCAGCCGGGGGGTCGAGCTGGACGTCCGCCAGGATCGCGGCTGCATCGAACTGATGGAGCGCTTCATCGCCGAACGGCCGCAGGTGTGGAACGAAGATATCGGGGTCTGAGGTGGGAGTCCTGCGCGCCTACGGTTTTTCTCCGCGACTGGCGGTCCTGGCGGGTTTTTGCCTCCTGGCGGCGCTGCTGGCAGTGAGCGGCCGCTGGCTCGACCGTCGGGCCGAGGAAAAAGTCCATCTCAATCACCCGCGGCGGAACGACGGGGTGATCGCCGGGCTCGAGACGGCCGCCATCGTCCGTGGCCACCCGCAGGCCCTGGTCTTGGTCCACGGCCTCCTCGACTCCCCTGAGCTCTTCAGCGAACTGATCGACGAGTTGGCCCCGCGCCTGGCCGCCGATATCTATGCGCCGCTCCTCCCCTTCCACGGCCGCGACCTGGAGAGCGCCGCGCGCTTCGACAACGCGGCGATCGGCGGCTACCTCAAGGACTACCTCGCCGGGCTGGCCGCCCGCTACCACACGGTCACCATCGTCGGCCTCTCCTACGGCGGCACCCAGCTCCTCGACCTGGCCCGGCAGGGGGCTCTCCCCGGCAACGTCGAACTGGTCCTCGCCGCCCCGGCAGTCTACGTCCGCGGCAACGACGTCGGGGGACGCCTCAAGGCCCGCCTCTACGGGCTGTGGCGGGACTACTGCGACAGCCCGCTGCTGGGCTGCGGCTACCCATCCTACGACAGCGCCGATGCTGCGGCCCGGCCGCTGCTGGAGCGCAAGATTTCCCTGGGCTACAAGGTCATCCCCGCCGTCGAGGAGACCTACCGCCTCGACCTGGCCAACCGCCAGTCCCTGGCCCATCCGCCCCGCCCCTACCGGCTGATCGTTGCCGCCGACGACAACCGCGTCGACTTCACCGCCCAGCAGCAGGCCTGTGCCGAGGCCGGCGTCAACTGCCGCTTCTACCCCTTCCCCAGCGGTCGGCACCTGGTCTTCCTCGGCAACGGCCGCACCGCCTTCGCCGAACTGCTGGCCGGATTCGTCGGCAGCACCTCGCAAGTCGCCGGCGGCACGCGCCGCTAGCGGTTGAATCGCTAGCGCGGCAGGATGGTCATGCCGAGAACCCGCGAGTAAAAACGGTCGGTCACCACATCGCGGCGTTCTTCCCCCGGGCGCAGGGTGGTGATCGCCAGCCGGCCGACCACCTCGCGCCCCTCCCGCCCCCGCCAGTCACGGGTGCGCACCCCCCAGAAGTTATGCAGGAGCAGCGGCTCGCCGCTACGCGGATCTGGACCGAGGTAAAGGCCGATATGCCCCTTGAAGGAGATCAGGGTGTAGAAGGGCACTCCTGCAGCCAGCAGGGTTGCGCGCTTCTCCTCGACGGTGAGCGTGGCGAGGTCGCGGAAGCTGCCGCCGCGCCGGGCCTGTTCGGCGGAATTGCGCGGCAGCCAGACACCGAAGGGGGTGAAGAGATCGCGCAGCGTCGCCGAGCAGTCGCGGTTCTCGAAAAGCCCGCCCCAGCCGTAGGGCTGACCGAGCATGCGATCGGCCAGCGTGGCGATCAGCCGGGGGCTCAGGGGGAGGGGCTTGAGCGCAGCCAGCCCGGCGGGGACCCGGGCGCTGCGCAGCACCGCCTCCCCGGCGGCGCCGCGGGCCGGGACGAGCAGGAGCAGCCCATCGGGCCCCTCGCCGGCCACCGGGAAGAGGGCGCCCAGGTGGCTCTGCACCAGGAAGCCGCCGGCCTCGTCGCGCAGGGTGAGGTTATCGTCGAGGAGGGCGGCGTAGCGGCCGGTGCGGTAAGCGGCGGCGAACTCCTCGCCGACCCAGGCGATGGCGTCGGCTGACACCCAGCCAGCAACATGGCCGGCTTCGACGAAGGACCAGCCCCCGTCGGCAGAAGCGTGGGTGACCAGCAGCGGCGTCCCCGCCCACAGGCCGGAGTTTTGGAAGTAGTCGAAGGGGAAGCCCTCGCCGGGGCGCGACGGATCCAGGAAGAAGGGGCGCTGGGTGGGGAAGACCCGGCAGGCGGTGTTGCGCACGGTAATGGCTGGACGGGCCAGGGAAGGATAGCGGTCGGCCTGCAGGGAGGCGACCAGGGCCTGCCAGCGCGCCCTGTCGAGAGGTTGCAGGTTCTCCCCGTAGCCCTGGCGGCCGCCGTAGGAGGCGATCCCCCAGAAGGCCTCACCCGCCGGCAGGGTGGCGGCCTTGAGCGACCAGGGGCGGAAGAAGCGCTCGTCGTAGCTGCGATCGAGCCCGGCCTGCACGGTGGCATCCGCCAGAGGGGCATCGGCCGCGGCAGGGAGCCAGGCGGCGGCCGCCTGCTCCAGGTTGCGCAGGTCGGCGATCCCCTGGGGTTGAGCGGCGCAGCCGGCCAGCAGGACAGCCAGCAGGAGCAGTTGGGGAAGATGGCGCAGAAGGGCTGCAGTCATGGCACCTCCATCGTGCGTGCTGCGGAAAAACATCGAGGGGGAACGCGGGGATTGACGCGCGCGGCGGACCCCACTAGCATGCGCCCGTGAATACTAGCACAGGATCGGCCGCAAGTGGCCGCGGCATTCTCCTTATCCATCCGCCGGTCGCCAAGGGCTGCGAGCCCCCGGCGGGGATCGCCCGCCTGGCCGGGGCCTTGCGCGCCGCCGGCCGCGACTGCCGGCTGTGGGACGCCAACCTCGAGGGGCAGCTGACGCTGCTGGCCGCGCCGCCGGCCGCCGCCGACACCTGGAGCCGGCGGGCGGCCCGTCACGCCAGCGACCATCTGCAGCTGCTGCGCAGCAGTGCCGGCTACCGCAGCCCTGACCGCTACGCCCGGGCGGTCAGCGACCTCAACCGCCTGCTGGCCATCGCCGGGGCGGCACAGGGGGTGACCCTCGGCCTGGCCGACAGCCGCCACCAGAGCCTCTCGCCGCTGCGCAGCGCCGACCTGCTGGCCGCCGCCGAGCGGCCGGAGGAGACTCCTTTCCATCCCCTGTTCAACCAGCGCCTGCCGGAACTCCTCGCCGGCGTCGAGGTGGTCGGCCTCTCCCTCAACTACCTCGGCCAGGCTCTCAGCGCCTTCTCCCTCCTCGGCTGGCTGCGCCGTCACGCGCCGCGGCTGACGCTGGTGCTGGGCGGCGGGCTGGTCACCTCCTGGCTGCGCCGCCCGGGGTGGCGCAGCCCCTTCGACGGGCTGGTCGACCACCTGGTGGCCGGCCCCGGCGAGGAGTTCCTGATCGCCCAGTGCGGCGGCCAGCCGGCACGGCAACCCGCTCTCCCCGACTTTTCCGGCCTGCCGCTGGCCGACTACCTGGCTCCCGGGCGGATCCTCCCCTACAGCGCCTCGGCGGGCTGTTACTGGCGCCGCTGCTCCTTCTGCCCGGAATGCGCCGAGGTGAGCCCCTACCGGCCGCTAGCGGCCAGGCACGCCGCCGGCGAGCTTGCCGCCCTGGCCGAGCGCCACCGGCCGACCCTGCTGCACCTCCTCGACAACGCCATCAGCCCGGCCCTGCAGCAAGCGCTGATCGCCGCGCCCCCCGGCGCCCCGTGGTATGGCTTCGCCCGCTTCGAGGAACACCTCGCCGACCCCGGTTACGCACAAGCCCTGCGCCGTTCCGGCTGCGTGATGCTCAAGCTCGGCCTCGAGTCGGGGGATCAGGAGGTCCTCGAGCGCCTGCACAAGGGGATCGACCTGGGCGTCGTCCCCCGGGTCCTGGAGGCGCTCCACGGCGCGGGGATCGCCACCTACCTCTACCTGCTCTTCGGCACCCCGGCGGAGGACGAGGCTGCCGCCGGCCGCACCCGCGATTTCGTCGCCCGTCACGCCGCGCGGATCGGCTTCCTCAACGTCGCCCTCTTCAATCTGCCGCTGGGCAGCGCTGACGCCGCCGGGCTGGAGACCCTCCCCTTCTATGACGGCGACCTCTCGCTCTACTGCGACTTCCGCCACCCCCGGGGCTGGGAGCGCGGCCGGGTGCGCCGCTTCATCGGCCAGGAGTTCAGTCGCGAACCGGCCATCGCCGCCATCCTGCGCCGCGACCCGCCGCATTTCACCTCCAACCACGCCCCGCTCTTCACCCTGGAGGCGTCAAAGGGCTGAAACAGCCCGCCCGGGTCGTCCGGCCTTCTCCCCAAAGCGAGAGGGCCGCCTGCCCTGTGGCAGACGGCCCTCTCGATCAACCTCCGTGTGTCGCCTCAGCGGCCGCTGACGCACATCTCCGGGTAGGGCCAGCCATCCATCCCCTTGAGGAGGATCAGCAGCCGGTCTTCGGCGACCCCCTTGGCCTTGAGGTAGTCGTAGGTGGCCTTGGCCCCGCCGCCCCCGCGCGGACAGACGATCACCACCGGGGCGGTCGTGGCGTTGATCCGCGCCAGGGTCTGATCGAGGCGGGCCCTCTCCTCGTCGCTCTTCACCGGAAAGGCGTTGGTTTCAATCGCCCCCTTGAAGTGCCGGCCGGCATAGGCCTCGGGGACCTGGATATCGACGACCACCATGTCCATGCCCTTTTCAAGCCAGCCCTTGAATTGTTCGGGGTTGATGTAGTTGTAAGCAGGGGCCTCGGCGGCCGTCACCACCGTGGCAAGCACCATGAACAGACCGAGAATAAATGCGATTTTTCTCATGTTTTACTCCTTTTAGCGAAATTAAAATCACGTTCTAAATATCAGCAGCCTCCCGGTCAGGCAAGCAAAAAATCACTTGCCAAGGCTCCCCGACAATTTTCATCGCAACAGGCGGACACTCCCGCGTCGCCGGCTTTTCGGGGAGGATTGGACAGCAGCCGCACCACGGTGTATAAGTATTTTTTACTCCCCTGCTGACTCGCCCCCCGGGCGCGGGTACTTTTTCGCTCATGGCCGACGACAGCTCCAGCACTTTCCGCCTTGGTCATATCCGCGGCCTCGACGGGCTCCGCGCCCTGTCGGTGGTCGTCGTGCTTTTTTATCACTCCCACCTCTCCTTCATGACCGGCGGCTACCTGGGCGTGGAGATCTTCTTCGTGATCAGCGGCTTCCTGATCACCAGCCTGCTCCTCAATGAAGCCGACCGCAACGGGGGCATCGACCTGCTCCACTTCTGGGAGCGACGTTTCCTGCGCCTGCTCCCCGCCCTCTTAGCCCTCCTCCTGCTGGTCACGCTCCTCGGGGCCGTCCTCCCCTCCGGACAGGGGGCCCAGTTCCGCTTCGATATCGTCGCCTCGCTGCTCTACTTCGAGAACTGGTACCAGATCAGCTCGGGGAGTTCTTACTTCGCCGACCAGGGGCTGCCCCTGCTGCGGCACATCTGGTCGCTGGCCGTGGAGGAGCAGTTCTATCTGCTCTGGCCGCTGCTGGTCGCCGGGCTGCTGCGCCTGGCCCGCGGCCGGCGGGGCCCGCTGCTGCTTGCCACCCTGCTCCTCTTCGCCGCCTCCCTGACCACGGCCCTGGCCCTGGCCCTGCAGGCCAACCCGGCGGAGGCCGGTTTCCTCGACCGTCTCAACCGCATCTACCTCGGCACCGATACCCGGGCCTTCGGCATCCTCCTCGGCGCCCTGCTGGCCATGACCGACTGGCACAGGACGCTGCGCGGCTGGCTCGCGGCCCTGCTTGGCGCCACCGGCCTGATCTCCCTGGCCGGGCTGGTGGCCTTGTGCGCCATCCTCGACGCCCGCGAGCTGCCGCTCTACCGCGGCGGTTTCCTGCTGGTCGACCTGCTCACCCTGCTGGTCATCGCCGCCCTGGTCAGGATCGACAACTCCGCGCTCAAGGGGCTTCTGGCCTGGCGCCCGCTCGAATACCTCGGCCAGCGCTCTTACGGCATCTACCTGTGGCACTGGCCGATCTTCCGCCTGCTGGCTCCCGGGGAGGACTCCCCGGCCTGGATCGCGGCGCGCATCCTTCTCGCCCTGCTGGTCGCCGACCTGAGCTTCCGCTGGCTGGAGACGCCGATTCGCCAGGGTCGGCTGACGGCCTGGTTCGCCGCCCGCGACCAGTTGACGGCCTGGCTGCGGCGGGCGGCCGCCGTGTCGGCCTGTGCCACGCTCGGGGTCACCGTCGGCTGGGCCGGGGCGCTCCTCGCCCAGCAGCCCCCTTATGTCGATGAAATCGCCGAGTCGCTGCGCCGCAACACCGAGGCCCTCGACCGGACCCTGGTCCACCAGGCGCTGCATGCCCCTGCTCCGGCCGCGCCGCGGGAACAGGTCAACCCCTCGGCGACCAGGCCGCGCCTGCCGGCAGCGCTCCCCCCTCCGCAGGCAAGCCTGCCCGCCGGGCGGGTCGAGATTACCGCGGTGGGCGATTCCGTCATGAAAGGGGCGGCCATCGCCCTCAAGAAGCTGGCGCGGGACAGCGGCGGGCTGGCGCGGATTTACGTCGATGCCGAAGAGTCGCGCTCCTTCGAGCAGGGCCACGCGATCCTCGCCGAGTTGAAACGCACCGGCTCCCTGGGCGACCTGGTCCTCATTCACCTCGGCGCCAACAACAGCCACATCGACGATGGACAGTTCGCCAGGCTCGCCAAACTCCTTGCCGACCGCCGCCTGGTCCTGTTCATGACCGTCAAATCGGACAAGACCGCTCCGTGCGCCAAGGTCAACGCCACGCTGGCCCGCCTGGTCGCCGCGACCCCCAACGCCCGGCTCTTCGACTGGCAGGGGGCCGCTGACGGGCACCCCGAGCTTTTCTACAGCGACCGCACCCACCTGCGCCCGGTCGGCGCCGACTTCTATGCGGCCACGGTGTTCGCCCAGCTCGGGCAGCTCCCCCCCGCCGCTTCGCCAGCCCCCTCGCCGGTCGCCGACACCACCGCGCCGGCAGAGGGCGCCGCCCAGCCCAGCCCCCTCTCCCTGGCCAGCGCCGCGCCGCTCTCCCCTGGACCAGCCCCCTCGGCGGTCAAACGGCCGTGAGTCGACGCCTGCTCTCGCTGTTGCTCGCAACCACCCTGACCTTGGCCATGCCAGGGGTTCCCGGCCCCGCCGCCGGGGCGATCTATCTGTGCACCGACTCCTCGGGGATCCCGCTCTACACCAACAGCCCGCAGCGCGCCGCGGATTGCCAAAAGGTCCGCGAGGAGTCCTCCCCCCCGGGGCCGTCCGCCTCTCCGCCCCCCGGCAGCGCCGGCGGCCGCCTCCACGGTGCCGGGCTGGCAGGATTTTTCACTCGTCTCCAGCAACTGCAGACGGGCCAGCGCAAACAGGTCACCGTACTCCATGTCGGTGACTCCCACGTGCGCGCCGACTCCTTCGCCCGCACCATTGCCACCGGCCTGGAGAGTGACTTCGGGGCTCTCGGCGGGGCCTTCTGCTACCCCCTCGAAGCAGTCAAAAAAACCAAGAAAAAACCCCAGAAGAAGAGCTCCGCGACCAGCAGGCCTGCGGCAAAGTCCAAGACTCCGCGCCGCACCATCATCCCTTCACGGCCGCTTGCCTCGACACCGCTTGGCGCCGACTGCAAGTGTTTCACCATCACCGCCCTTCCCGACTCGCCGGATGGCGCGGGGGTGCGCTACTACTCCTACGGAGCAATCGGCAAGACTTTCGCCTGGTATGCCCGGCAAGCGACCTTGGCCACCCTCCTGGAAAAGAGCCGCCCCGACATCGTCATCGTCACCCTCGGCACCAACGACGCCTTCGCCCGTCTCGACTATGGCAGCGCCTGGCGGGATATCGACCACTTCGTCAGCGCCGTCAGGTCGGTGGCCCCGGACTGCGCCATTCTCTTCACCACGCCGCCGGACAGCTTCTTCCGCGACGGCACCGGCAACCCCTACATCGCCACCCAGCAGCAGGCGATCCTCGCCTACACCGACCGCCACGGCCTGGCCGCCTGGGACTTCTACGCGGCCATGGGCGGCTCCGGTTCGATGGACGCCTGGCTGGCCGCGGACCTGGCGCACTCCGATCGCATCCACCTCAACTATGACGGCTACGCCCTCAAGGGGGAGATGCTTCTGCAGGCCCTCCGCGACGGCTACCGGCGCTTTTTGGCCGGCGCAGACCAGGCCGCGGAGGGCGAGGACCAGGTCAGCGCGGTGAGCCGCTGATGGTTCCGGCACAGGTCCTCCACCTGGCCGCCGTCGCCACGGCCCTCGCCGGGCTGCTGGCCGACGCGCCGCCGGCCCTCGCCGCCCCCACCTTGCCGCCGGTCCGGATTGTCGCGGTAGGCGACATCATGCTCGGCAGCGATTACCCCAGGGAGCGCCTGCCGGCGGATGACGGGCGCGGGCAGCTGGCCGACGCCCGCGAGCTGCTGCGCGGCGCCGACCTGGCCATCGCCAACCTCGAGGGGACCCTGGCCGACGGCCTCCCTCCGGCCAAGGAGTGCGGCAAGTCCAGGCACTGCTTTCGCTTCCGGACCCCGACGCGTTTTGCGGCGACCCTCGCCGATGCCGGCTTCGACATCCTGAGCCTGGCCAACAACCATGCCTGCGACTTTGGCGAAAGCGGACGCTCCTCGACCATGGCGGCCCTCGACCGCGCCGGGATCCGCCATTCCGGCCGGGTTGGCGACATTGCCGTTCTGGAGATCAACGGGCAGCCTTTCAGCCTGATCGCCTTCGCCCCCAACCGGGGCTCGCACTCCCTGAGAGAGATCGACGCGGCCGCGGAACTGGTGCGGCTGCAGGCTGCGACCGGCCGGCGGGTGATCGTCTCGATGCACGGCGGCGCCGAGGGGGAGAAACAGCAGCATGTCGTCAGGGGGGAGGAGATCTTCCTGGGTGAGAAGCGCGGCGACCTGATCCCTTTCGCCCGCGCGATGGTCGATGCCGGTGCCGTCCTGGTCATCGGCCACGGACCGCACGTGCCGCGGGCCCTGGAACTCCACCGGGGGCGGCTGATCGCCTACTCCCTCGGGAACTTCGCCACCTACTACGGCATTTCCATCGCCGGCACCACGGGCCTGGCCCCCCTCCTGGAGGTCGAACTCGATGCCGAGGGGCGACTGATCGGGGGGCGCATCCACTCCTTCCTGCAGCAGCGCACGCAGGGGCCGGTCGCCGACCCTCGGCAAGGCGCCTTCAATGCGGTTCGCGCACTGACCGCCGCAGACTTCGCCGGAGGTGGGCTGGTCTTCAAGGACGACGGCCGCTTTCTGCCGGCGGGGGCCCCGCCGTAGTCAACGGGCGCAGCAAAAAGCAAGGCCCCCGCCGGATGGCGGGGGCCTTGTGCATTCACAGCCGAAGGAGGCTTAGCCCTGCTTCTTGGCGGACGCCTTCTTGGCCTTCGGAGCGGCAGCGGCTTTCTTGGCCGTGCGGGCGGCGCGAGCCAGAGCCAGCTTGTCGGCCAGGCCGCGATCGATGGCCATCTGGCGGCGGGACTCGGAGTAGCTCTTGGCGGCCAGGGACTGGCTGCTGGGGATGCCGAACTGTTTGCGGTACTGCCCCGGCTTGAGGCCGTGCTTGGTCTTGAGATGGCGAGTCAGGGTCTTCATCGACTCGCCGCAGATCAGGCACTTGATGGCATTCTTGCCGATCGATTTCTTGACATCGGCCTTGCTGACCACGCCTTCTTCGGCAGCCGACTCGGCACTCGCCGGAACAACTTCGCCTTTTTCCAGGGCGGCCAGCGCCGCATAAACGTCCTGAAGTTCCTTGACCAGCTCTTCCTTGGTCATCGTCGTCGATGCCGCGTGGGAAGCCACGATCTCCGTTACCATTTCCAACAGGCCCATGATGTTACTCCTTGTAAGGTTTTGTTTTGTAAAGCTGCGTATCAGTAAACCTTACAAAAGTAATAGTCAAGGAATTTAAAAAGTCAAGTTTCAGCTGCGCATATTGATAAACTGAAGCTCGATGCCAAAGTCCTGTCCTTTGAGCAGCTGGATGACTTCCTGGAGATCATCGATCTGCTTGCCACTGACCCGAACCTGGTCCTCCATGATCTGCCCCTGGACCTTGATCTTGCTCTCCTTGATCGCCTTGACGATCTCTTTGCCGTGTTCCTTGTCGATCCCCTGCACGATCGCCACCCGTTGGCGCATCGCCCCATGGGAGGCCGGCTCCTTCTTGCCGAAGTCGAGACACTTGGGGGAGACGTTGCGGCGCACCAGCTTCCCCTTGAGGATGTCGACGATCGCCGTCAGCTTGTAGTCGTCAGCGGCGAGGAGAACGATCGCCTCCTTCTCCAGGTCGATCTCGTTGTGAGTCCCTTTGAAGTCATAGCGCTGCTCGACCTCCTTGCGGGTCTGGTTGACGGCATTGTCGACTTCCTGCATGTCAACCTTGGATACCACGTCAAAACTCGGCATCGTCTTCTCCTGTCATTGTGGTTGGCTTCCCGGCGCAGCGGGAAAACTTTGCGGCAGCGGGGAGGGGAGATCCTCGGCGGGGGCGACGGCGGCCGGCATGACAATCGGCGCGCCGCCGTGCTCCGGGCAGAACTCCGCCGGCTCGCTGCCGACGATGAAATACTCCTCGCGCCAGTCGGGACACTCCTCCCTGGCCCGATAGCCGGTGCGCGCATCGACGTAGACCTGGACCACTCCTTGCGGGGCAGGGGCCGGCAGGGCCGGCACCACGTCCAGGGCCCGGCGCATGAAGCGCTCCCAGATCGGCACCGCCACCGCGCCGCCGGTGAAACTCCGCCCCCCCGGACGCGGCTGGTCGTGGCCGACCCACACCCCGGTGACCAGCTGCGGGGTGTAGCCGACAAACCAGGCGTCGCGGTAGTCGTCGGTAGTGCCGGTCTTGCCGGCCACCGGATACTGTTGGGCGAAGGAGCGCAACCCCTTGGCGGTGCCATAGTCGAGGACGTCGCGGAGCATATCGGTGACGATGAAGGCAGCGTCCGGCGACAGCACCGGGGCAAGCGTGACCGGCGTTTCCGACCAGCCGTCGAAGCGGCGGTCGTAGACGCGCAGGATCAGCCGCGACTGCGGCAGCAGCCCGCCGTTGGCCAGCGGCGCGTAGCTGCGCACCAGGTCGTGGAGGGTGACCTCGTCGGTGCCCAGGGCCAGGGAGAGGTCCCCCGGTTCGCGCACCGGCAGACCGAGGCTTTTGGCGAAGGCGACGAAGGGGCCCACTCCCAGGGCGTCGAGGAGCTTGACGGCGATGACGTTGTTGGAGTGGGCCAGGGCCTGGCGCAGGGTCTGTTCGCCATAGAGCGTGCCGCCGTAGTTGCGCGGCGTCCAGTTCGCTCCGTGCCCCTTCGGATAGGCCACCGGCGTATCGTCCCAGCGGCTGCTGGCGGTAGCCCCGGCCTCGAGGGCGGCGGCGTAGATCAGCGGCTTGAGGGTCGAGCCCGGCTGGCGCTGGGCGAAGAGGGCGCGATTGTAGGAGCTCTGCGCCGGATCGACCGCCCCGGCCATGGCCAGGATGTCCCCGTTGCGCGCATCGAGGCAAAGCAGGCCCCCCTGGAGAGCCGGATCGATCCTCGTCACCCCCTCCTTGAGGGTCTTCTCGGCGAGCAGCTGCAGATCGAGGTCGAAGGCCGCCGTGACCTCCAGCCCGCCGCGGGTGAGGACCTGTGCTCCGAACCATTCTTCCAGGCGGCGTCGCACCTGGGCCAGATACTGCCCCCCCTGCCCCGCCGGGACCACGGCCGGCAGGCGGACCCGCAGCTCCTGCTCGCGGCGCGGCGTCAGCAGCTGCAGCTCGCCCATCCGCGCCAGGACCATGTTGCGCCGCTGCTGGACGTCGAGGGGGGTCCCGCGCGGATTGTAGCGGCCGGGATTCTTCGGCACCCCGGCCAGCACCGCGCACTCGGCATCGCTCAGCTCTGCCGGGCTCTTGTCGTAGTAGAGGCGCGCCGCTTGGGCGATGCCCCATGCACCGTTGCCGAAATAGATCTCGTTGAAGTACATCTCGAGGATCTGCGGCTTGGTGTACTTGCGTTCGTACTCCAGGGCCAGCAGCCCCTCCTGGACCTTGCGGTCGATGGTCTTCTCGGCGGAAAGGTGCTTGTTCTTGACCAGCTGCTGGGTAATCGTCGAGCCCCCTTCGGCCAGCCGCCCCTTGGTGACGTTTTTCACCAGGGCGCGGGCGATGCCGCGCAGGTCGACGCCGGCGTGCTCGTAGAAGCGGGCGTCTTCGATGGCCACGACCGCATCCTGGAGAAACTTCGGGATCCGCTCCAGCGGCACCCAGTAGCGCTGGTCGGGGAGCAGGCGGCCGGCGAAGCGCCCGTGGCGGTCAAGGACGGTGATCGAGCGGTAGCTGTCGGGGAGCAGCGGATAGGTAACGAAGGAGTCGTCGCCCCACGCCGGGAGTGCGGCAAAGACGAGAAACAGAACGGGGAAGAGGATGATCTGCAGGAACAGATGGCGCATGGGCAGTCTCTCGCCTTTCGGGGGTTGGTCCTCTCCCCCTCCGGCCACTGCTTACTTATACCGGAAAAAGGGTCCCCTGCCAAACTGTGTAAACAACTGCTTTGACAGCGCCAGGCGGGCCAGAGAAGAAGCGGGGGCGGTCAAAGGACCGCCCCCGCGTGATCTGCTTGATGTGCGTGGTTGCTTGACGCAACGCTTACGGACGGTAAAGAACATTCCGGCGGCTGACCGACTGGCTGCCGTCCCCCCCCTTGGCGGTGACGACGATCGTATACAGCTGCGGAGTGGTCAGGGAGATTTTTTGCGTAAACTTGCCTTTCTTGACGTTGGGCGTATAGCTCTGACCGTTGACCTCGACAGTCACCGTCGCCTCACCTGAAGAGTCCGCAACCTCCCCTTTTATGGTCAGGGAACGCTTTGCGGTCAGATGATCCTCGGCCGGAGTGATGATCGCCAGCGCCGGCCGGTCCGCCGAGTAGTAAACCGTGCGCTTGGCAGTACTCAGTCGGCCATTCAGTTCCGATGTGATTAAAAGGGTATTCAGCCCCGGCTCCAAGAGGACGCTTTCCTCGAAGGTCTTTCCCTTGCGCTCCGCGACCTGGGGATTCTGCCCCTCGACCGTAACATCGACCACGGAAAATTTATCGCTGCTCCCCTTGACTGGGAGGAGCCCTTGCGAGGTCACCTGTTGATCAACCGGCGTCGTCAGGAACAATTTCCCGGCATCGGCCTGGTAGGTGATGCTGCGCACCCGGGTCACGGGATTGCCGGCGGCATCGCTCACGACCACGCTGATTAGGTTGGCACCGGTATTGAGCAGGACTGCGGTAGTGAAGCTGCCGTCAGCCGCGACGGGGACGGAGGCCTGATTGACTTTGACCTCACCAAGAGCGACATCATCCGTGGCCAGTCCGCTGACGTTGAGGAGCGGATTGGCAGTGACCGCTCCATCGCCAAGAGTCGAGAGGGTCAGCTCCGGGGGGGTGATATCGCTCCCCTCAGGAACGCTGACCGACACCACCGCCGTGGCAGCCGCCGAGACGTTGCCGGCGGCATCCTTGGCCCAGGCGTAGAAAGTGACCGTCCCGGCACCCGGGGCTGTCACCACTGCCGGCGCGCTCAGGCTCCAGCCAACCGCCCCGGCAGCCGGCGGGGTGGGGCTGGCAGTGATCAGGTAGCCGGCCACGGCTACGTTGTCCGTGACCGTGAAAGTAGCAACCGGCACGTTGAGGCCGGACCAATCGGCGGGAAGAGAGAAGGTCTCTACCGTCGGGGCGAGCGTATCAGGGGGGGCAACAACAGTGAAGGGGGCGACGGTGACTGCTTTTTCCCCATGCCCGTTGGCACCGCTGGCATCGTTGCCGAAGTAGGCCATTGTCCAGGTGCGGCTGCCCGCGGTTAGCGGCGCCGGTGCGCTCAAGGTCGCCGGGAAGAAGGTGCTCCCGCCCATGCCGCTGTCATTGCCAGTCGATTCGGCAAGCAGGTTGTCGTTCTCGTCATAGAGGGCCGCCCTGATCCAGCCGCTTTTGGAGCCGCCGCTCAACGTTACGGTCACCGTTTCACCGGCTGCATAGCTTTGCTTGTCGGTGACGGCCTCAAGGTTCTTCCCCCCGTGGTGATGGCAGCCGTTGCAGGTGGCAACTACCGGCGCCGCGTGACAGCTGGCACAGCGGTTGGTGAAGTAAGACGGCTTGGCATGTGCCGGGCTGGCGATGAAGAAGAGAACGGCGGCCAGAAAGAGAGTGAAAAAGGCGGTCGGCGAGGTGAGGGTGGAAACATTCATAGGTGCTCCTTCCCCGGGGGATTGAACCGGGCAGTGGAATGGTGATCGCGACAAAAAAGATTCTTTCTGTCACCATTCAAAGAGTAAGCAATGGACCCCAGATCAGTCAATTTTTTTCTTTACAATCAACAATTTACGTTATTTGACACAGAGTGGTGGGGCGCTTGCGAACACTCTGTACTGGTGGAGATGCACAGCGAGTGGCTGTTCAAACCGTCCACAACGCCGTGGGGGCGGCCGTCTCCGGTCGCCCCCACGGCGTTGCGTGCAGACTGGCTGGGTCAACTTCCCCAGGTTTTGAGGATCAGCTCGACCGCCTCGACGACGTTCTCGCGATGGCCGAAGGCGGAGAGGTGGAAGAAGCCCTCGCCGCTCGGGCCGACGCCGGAGCCCGGGGTGCCGACCACTTGCACTCGTTGAGGAGCTTGTAAATGGTGGCGGGGAGGGCCACAAGGGGTCTCCCTGGTCAGCTCAGGGCAACGAGGGTGTAACGCGTCCCTCTGCCGGTGTCCGGCCGCGGCAGTTCATCACCCACGGTCAGGCCGAGCAGCCGCTTCCCCAGGGGCGAGGCCGGGGTAATCACCACAATCTCCCCGGCCGGATCGCTCAGCTTCATCCCGCCGGCCTGAGGGCCGATGAACAGCCGCCGCTCGCCGCCCGCCTCGTCCTCCAGCGTCACGAGCGCGCCCAGACGCACCGGGGTGGCGTCGTTGAACTCCTGTCGTTCCAGGGCACGGTATGCCTCCAGCCCCTGGCGGATCTCCTGCGCCCGGTTGGCCTGCCCCTGGGCGAGGTAGGAGGCTTCCAGCGCGGTGGTATCGTACTTATTGTCCGGCTGGCATTCTTCATGGGTAGCGGCGGCATGGGCCTGCCGGGCCGCCGCGGTGAACAGCGCCAGGTCGGACTCCAGGCGGGCGATGATGGCGGCGACGAGCTGCGCTTTGGTCATGGGGCGGGGCCTGGTCATTACAGCGTCAGGTCGCAGTGCCCGTGGCAGAGCCGGTCCCGCTCCCGGGCGACTTCGGCGCTCTCCAGGTAGTCGTCGAAGCCCATCTTGCGACAGACGAGCCGTTCGAGTTGGCGGACCTTCTC
>CAYQLP010000007.1:56605-57016 GCA_964418505.1 uncultured Geobacteraceae bacterium
GCAATGCCTTCGAAGAAAGCCTGCTGCTGGTGCTGCGGTCGATGATCCCGCCGGGGGTGAACTCGACGATCCGGTTGGCCAGGGTGCGGACGAACTCGTGGTCGTGGGAGGCGAACAGCACCACCTCGTTGAAAGCGATCAGGCCGTTGTTCAGGGCGGTGATCGATTCCAGGTCGAGATGGTTGGTCGGCTCGTCCAGCACCAGGGCATTGGCGCCGAGGAGCATCATCCGCGCCAGCATGCAGCGGACCCGCTCGCCGCCGGAGAGGACTGCGGCCTTCTTGGTGGCCTCGTCACCGGAGAAGAGCATCCGGCCGAGAAAACCCCGGGCAAAGGTCTCCCCTTCCCCGGGGGGCGAGAACTGCCCCAGCCACTCGATCAGATTCAAGTCGTTGGCGAAATAGCTGCCGT
>CAYQLP010000008.1:0-47255 GCA_964418505.1 uncultured Geobacteraceae bacterium
TAAAGAACGCCGAAAACTCTACTTTCAAACTGTCTGCTTGACAGGGAAGCTTACGACAGGACCTGCAGGGGAGGTCATTTATCTCAACGCAATCCCCGCGCAGCATCAGTCGGCAATAAAAGATTGTCTCCAATCGAATGCCGTGGGGACAGCCTTTCCCGGCTGAACAACGATAAAGTTTCCCGTGTACCTGCTCAATATGATCAGCACCAAGATGATCCTCGGACATACGCCCCCCTCCTTTTCCTCTGCGTAAACAATAACAGCCGATGCGACAAATCGCGTCGCAATCAGTCATACAAATTCATGATCAAATCTCGCAGATTGCAGGGAGACGGAAAGGGAGTGAAAAAATACGCCTGTCGTGGGGCGGCTTTTTTTCTGCTGCTGCGGTAGCACTTTTCCAAAAAGGGACACCTAAAGGGACACCCAGACAGAAGAGGCAAAACAAAAGGGGCCAGCGATTTCTCGCTAACCCCTTGTTTTTACTTGGCGCGCGGTACAGGATTCGAACCTGTGACCTTTGGCTCCGGAGGCCAACGCTCTATCCAGCTGAGCTAACCGCGCAGGAAAGAGAGTTTATACACCAACCCCGCGCCCGGCGCAATCGCAAAGCACCTCCTATTTCCCCTCTTCCTCCTCCTTGTAGGTGCGGCGCACCTGGAGCAGGACGATCCCCAGCAGGACCAGCAGGCCGACGGCGACCCCGCCCCACAGGCGACGCTGGGCGAAGGTCTGGTCGTAGCCGTCGACTTCGCCCTGGAGTTTGGCAACCCCCTCCTGGACAGTGTCGGTCTCGGCCTTGACCTTGTCGATCTCGACGCTGTGGAAGACCCGGTGGAAGCGGTTGCGCAGATCGAAGTGCCGATCCTGCAGCGGCTTGACATCCACCCCCAGGCGCTTGAGCCGCTCGAACTCCCCGGCCACCGCGGCCAGCTTCGCATCGGTCGCGCCGAGGGCGGCCTTGATCTCGGCGGCCCGGCCGTAGTCGTGGCAGCGCGTGCATGAGGTCTCGTTGATCAACTCGGGCTGCGCCTCGCTCACCGCGTGATTACCGTGGCAGATCACGCACTGGGCGCCGCCGGCGGCCACCGCGCGGCCGTGAGCGCTCTCCTGGTAGTCGGCGAGGACGCCGACGTGGCAGCGGCCGCAGAAGTCCGGGACCTGATCGTAAGCGGGGGCGCCGAGGAAACCGCGCTCCGGGCTCATCGCGTTCTCGTAATCGGTGGGATCGCCGCCGTGGCAGTCATGGCAGGAGATGCCGTTGCGCTGGTGGACGCTGCCGTGCCACTCCGTGACCGCGGCCCCCAGTTTCCCCGGCTGGCCGCCGTGGCACTGGAGGCACACCGTTTCCTCGGCGGCGGCGGGGAGCACGGCAAGGGTCAGCAGCAGGAGCGCGCAGAGAAGGGTCGGGATGCGGCCGCTCATGAATAGTGCCCCCAGATCGAAATGGCGATGAAAACCAGCAGCCCCAGGGCGAAGAGGGTGACGAAGACCGGTCGCTTGGCCGGCCGGCGCTCCGGGCCGCGGTCGATGAAAGGGAGCAGGGCCAGGAAGGTCATGAAGGCCCCCTGCACCCCCAGGCCGATCAGCTCGCTGGGGAAGATCTTCAGCGTCTGGTAGGCCCACAGGAAATACCACTCCGGCTTGATGTGCGGCGGGGTGACGAAGGGGTCAGCCGGCTCGAAGGCCGACTCCGGGAAGAAAGCCCCCGGGGCGAAGAAGATGATCCCCAGCAGCAGGGCGAGGAAGAAGCAGACCATCGCCCCGTCCTTGACCGCGTAGTTGGGGAAGAAGGGGATGCCGCCGGAGTGCTTCTCGTAGGCGAAACCCTCGGGGAGTTCCGCCGGACGGAAGTCCTCGCCGAAGGGGGGCGGCGAGATGCCGCGGCGCTTGACGCAGAAGAGGTGGAAGCCGACCAGGCCGAGGAGCAGCAGCGGCATGCCGACCACGTGCAGGGCGAAGAAGCGGCCCAGCGTCTGGTTGCCCACCGTCGGCCCGCCGCGCAGGGCCTCGACCACCTGGTCGCCGATCACCGGGATGGCCCCGGGGGCCTCGGTGGCCACCGTCGTCGCCCAGAAGGAGAGCTGGCTCCAGGGGAGGAGGTAGCCGGTCAGGCACAGCCCCAGGGCCAGGTTGAAGAGGATGAAGCCGGAGAGCCAGGTAAACTCGCGACGCCCCTTGTAGGAGGCCATGTAGAGCACCGAGAGCATGTGCAGGAGCAGGGCGATGACGATGACGTTGGCGCCGACGGCGTGGAGCATGCGGAAGAGCCAGCCATAGGGGACCTCGTTGGTCATGCGCTGGACGCTGGCGAAGGCCTGGTCGACGTGCGGCACGTAATACATCAGCAGGAGGATGCCGGTGACAATCTGCAGGGCGAAGAGGGCCAGCAGCACCGCGCCGAGGGTGTACCAGGCGTTGACCCGGCGGGGCAGCAGGTAGCCGCGCAGCTGGGTGTCGAAGATCTCGCGGATCCCCAGGCGCTGGTCGAGGAAGGTGATCAGGGACTTGACGGTTTCCATGGCTCTCCCTAGCCGATCTTCAACTGGTCGCCGTCGATCATGACCGGCAGGCTGGCCAGGGGCTGGGGCGGCGGCCCGGAGAGGACCGTGCCGTTGACGGCGAAGCGGCCGCCGTGGCAGGGGCAGAGGAACTCCTCCTTGGCCGCCTCCCACTGGACCACGCAGCCCAAGTGGGTGCAGACCGCCGAGAGGGCCAGGTACTCGCCGGGCTTCGGCTGCAGGGCCACCACCGGCTTGCCGCGGTAGGAGAAGAAATGTGCCTCACCGGCTTTGACCGCGCCGCGCGGCACCAGGACCTGGTCGCTGCCCCCTCCCCCGGCCGGGGCCAGGAAGCGGGCCAACGGCCAGGCCGCCGCCGCGGTGAGCACTCCGCCGAGACCGCCGGCGAGCATCAGCAGGAAAGTCCGGCGCCGGGCCGGTGTGCTGTCCAGGGAGTCCATCCGTGCTCCTGCGGGCGGCTATGCCGCCGGGGGGGATTCTTTACTTAATCTGTCTTAAAACTTTACCCCAGGGTTGTCAAGCTGAACCGGCGGACGACAAGCGCCCGGGGCGGGCCGGCCTGCGGGCCGCTGCGGCAGGTGGGCAGCGGGTGGCTCAGCCGGGGTCGGCGTAGACCGGGATGCGCAGGTCGTGGGAAATGGTCCCGTCGGCCTTGAAGAGGACGTAGCCGCTGAAGCGCGACTGACCGGGCTTGGGGGTGAGGCTGACGGCGATGGTCACCGTCCCCCCCGGAGGGATGACCTCGGCGCTGAGACGGGCGGTGAGCTCGGGGGAGGTGGTCTCCAGCCCGGCCAGGCGCACCTCGCGCGGGCCGCGGTTGACCAGGCGGATCGAGGTCTTCGCCGTGCGCTGGGTGGAAACCGTTCCGAAGTTGACCAGCTGCGGCTCGAGGGTGACCTCGGTGAGGACTTTCCCCTTGATCTCCAGCTGGGCCACAGGCCGGGCGGGGTCGTTGGTGTAGAGGTAGACGGTCTTGCTCACATCGCCGCGGAAGCGCGTGCTGTCGAAACTGGTCTGCAGCTCGCCGGTGGCCCTGGCAGCGAGGACCTTGGCCGAAACCAGAGCCGCGGTGCAGCCGCAGGAGCTGTTGACCTTGTCGATGGTCAGCGGGGCATCGCCACTGTTGCTGACGATGAATGTGTGACGCACCGTCTCCCCCTGGAAGACCGTACCGAAGTTGAAAACCGTCTCAGGGAGACTCAGGACCGGGGCGGCCCAGGCGAGCGAGCCACCGAGGAGGAGAAGAGCACAGGCGCTGGCGAATATCCTTGACATCGGGGGACTCCTTTTGCTCGATAAGCGCGGAGCATAGCACAACTCCCTGCCGTCACGCCAACATCCGGCGCTCGCCCAGGGAAAAATTGACTTCCTTTCCGCCCCTTGCTATAGGAGATGACCATCATGAACTCTTCCGAACCGACCCTGACCCCGCTCTACTCCCGCACGGAGATCGCCTCCCGCATCGGCGAACTGGCGGCCGCCATCGACCGCGACTACGCCGGCCGCGAACTGCTCCTGGTCGGTATCCTCAAGGGCTCGCTGATGGTCATCGCCGACCTGGCCCGAGAGCTGCGCACCCCGACCGTCATCGACTTCGTGCGCATCGCCAGCTACGGTTCGGAGACCCGCTCCTCCGGGATCGTCGAGATCCGCACCGACCTGGAGACACCGATCGCCGGTCGTCACGTTTTGATCGTCGAAGATATCGTCGACAGCGGCTATACGCTGGAAACGCTGTGCAACCTGCTTTTGCTGCGCCAGCCCGCCAGCCTGCGGGTCTGCACCCTGGTCGACAAACGCGCGCAGCGTGCCGCCGAGGTCGCGGTGGACTACGTCGGCTTCACCCTCGAGCGCGGCTTTGTCGTCGGCTACGGTCTCGACCACGACGAACAGTATCGCGGCCTCCCCGACATTCACCTGCTCCAGCCCGGCGCCTGACCCGCCCGGACCCCGCGGAGTCCCCATGATCATCACCTGCCCCGAGTGCCGGACCCGTTTCCGCCTTGCCGACGAGCGCGTCGGCCCGGCGGGGCTGCGCGTGCGCTGCGCCGTGTGCCGGACCGTCTTCACCGCGGCGCAGCCCCACCCCGGCCCTGTCGCCGACCTCCCGGAGACTGCCGAGGAGGCCGGCATCGGCGCCCCGGCGGCGGCCGACTGGCTGGCCGAAGAAGAGCCGACGACCGCCGGACCGCCCCCGGAAATCCTGGCCATCGACGAGCCGGCAGAGAGCGATCAAGCAGCGGAACTCGCCGTGACACCGGCAGAGACTGTCGGAGCCGAGGCTGTCGAAGCTGCCGAAGCTGTCGAAGAGTCTGTCCCGTCCTTAAGCGCCGGCGCATTGCTCCCGCCCCTGGCCGAGAAGCGCAGCCGCCCCTGGGGGGCCATCCTGCTCCTCCTTCTGATCGCCGCCTTGGCTGCCTTCGCTGCCCTGACCGCCGACAGTCGCGCTCTCTGGACCCGCCTGCGTGGAGTTCTCGGCGCCGTTGCCACCAGCCCCGCCGACACCGTGCAGATCGGCCTGGAAGGCGTCGGCAGCAGCTACCTGCAGCACCCCGAGGCCGGTCAGCTGCTGATCATCCGCGGTTCGGCCGCCAACCGTTCCGGCGAGACCCGCTCCAGCCTGGCGGTCAAGGGCGTGCTCCTTGACGGCGACGGCAAAGCCATCCAACAGCAGAGCGTCTACTGCGGCAATCCGTTGAGCGACAGCGAACTCCTGGCCATGAGCTTCGTCCAGATCGAGGAGGCGATGAGCAACCAGTTCGGCGCCGGCCTCGGCAATCTCAACATTCCCCCCGGTGGCACGCTCCCCTTTACCATCGTCTTCCGCAACATCCCCGCAACGATGGCGAACATCAGCGTCGAGGCGGCCGACTCCCGCCCGGGCGGCAGCTGACCCGCCCTTCGATCCGGCCGACTGCAGGATAAAAAGACCAAACGAAAACGCCGCCCCCATGGGGACGGCGTTTTCGTTTGGTCAGGCTGTCGGCTGCTTAGGCGGCGCTGATCGCACCAACCGGGCAGGTGTCGACGCAGGCGGCGCAGTCGATGCAGGTACCGGCATCGATGCTGTGCTTGTCGCCGGCCGGAGCGATGGCGCTGACCGGGCAGCTGTCAACGCAGGCACCGCAGTTGGTGCAGTCGTCACTGATCACGTGGGCCATGATGTCTCCTCCTGTAAGGGGTTTGGGATGGATGGGTCCGGACTACGAAACCGCCCGGAGTGTATACCACAGCGGGGCGCCTGTCTAGTGGAAAGCACCACCTGACACCGACAAATTGCTTGCAATCGCCTACCCCTTCCAGTAGACTTCCACAACGCATTTTCAGCCTGAAAAGGGGCTGCGGCAAGGATTAAACAGCGTCGGGGCCACCGGCATCCCGTACGCATAAAACGTTTTTATGCATTATCCGGCCTTGCCGGATCCCCCTGTTGCGAGAGGAGTGATCATGGATATTCTGGCCCTGAACTGCGGCAGTTCGTCGGTCAAGTACCAACTGTACGACTGGAGCAAACGTGAAGTCATCGCCAAGGGAATGGTCGAGCGCGTCACCATCGGCGACTCGTTCATCATCCATGAAGTTCCCGGGCGCGAAACCTATCGCGAAGAATACGAGTGCCCCGACCACCGGGTCGCCATCCACCTGATCATCCGCACCCTCTCCGACAAGGAACATGGCGTCGTCGCCAGCATGGATCAGATCTCCGCGGTCGGCCATCGCGTCGTCCACGGCGGCGAGAAGTTCACCTGTTCGGTGCGCATCGACGACGCCGTCCTCGATGCCATCAAGGAGGTCCAGCACCTCGCCCCCCTGCACAACCCGCCGAACATCTCCGGGATCGAGGCTGCCCAGTCGGTGCTCCCCAACGTCCCGCACATCGCCATCTTCGATACCGCTTTTCACCAGACCATGCCCAAGCCGGCCTACACCTACGCGGTCCCCTTCGAGTGGTACGAGAAGCACGGCGTGCGCCGTTACGGCTTCCACGGCACCAGCCACCTCTACGTCTCCAAGCGCGCTTCGGTGCTCCTTGGCAAAGACCCCAAGGACTGCAACATCATCACCATGCACATCGGCAACGGCGTGTCGCACAGCGCCATCAAGGGCGGCGTGTCGGTGGATACCTCGATGGGGCTGACCCCCCTCGAAGGGGCGGTGATGGGGACCCGCTGCGGTGACCTCGACCCGGCCATCCCCATGTACATCCAGCAGCAGGAAGGGCTGTCGGCCAAGGAGATCGATTCGATCCTCAACAAGAAGGCCGGCATCCTCGGCATCACCGGCCAATTTACCGACCGCCGCGATGTCATCGAAGGGGCGGAGAAGAACGACTGCCCGCGCTGCCAGCTGGCCCTCGAGGTCGAGGCCTACCGCCTCAAGAAGTACATCGGCGCCTATGCGGCGGCCATCGGCGGCGTCGACGCCGTGGTCTTCACCGCCGGGGTCGGCGAAATGGCCTGGCTGATTCGCGAGAAGGCTCTCGAAGGGCTGGAGTTCATGGGCATCCAACTTGACCGCGAGGTCAATCGCAACACCATGACCCGCAAGCGCGAGACCGAGATCACCCGCCCCGGCTCGCCGGTCAAGGTCTTCGTCATCCCCACCGACGAAGAACTGGTCTTCACCGAAGACGTGGTGGCGATCCTCGAGGGGACCTACACCGACCACATGAACTTCCAGTACAGCTTCAGCACCAGCGACTTCCAGCGCAAGTAACGCGCATCTCGACAGTTCGAAACGGCTGCGGCCGGCGGGGAACCCCGCCGGCCGCTCTTCATGTCAGCCTGCCAGTCCGTCAGCCCGGCTGTCGCCTCAGCCCTGCGCCTGCACCGCGGTGATCGCGGCGACGGCGACGATGTCTTCCACCGAGCAGCCGCGCGACAGGTCGTTGACCGGCTTGGCCAGCCCCTGGATGATCGGCCCGACCGCCTCGGCGCCGGCCACCCGCTCGACCAGCTTGTAGGCGATGTTGCCGGCATCGAGATCGGGGAAGATCAGGGTGTTGGCCTTGCCGGCCACCGCCGAGCCCGGAGCCTTCTTGGCACCGACCTTGGGGAGGAGGGCGGCGTCGGCCTGCAGCTCGCCGTCGATCTGCAGGTCGGGCCTGATGGTTTTGGCGATGGCCAGGGCCTCGAGGACCTTGTCGGCGTCGGCATGGCTGGCGCTCCCCTTGGTCGAGAAGGAGAGCATGGCGACCCGCCCCTCGACGCCGAGGAAGCTCTTGCAGCTCGCCGCGGTGGCCACGGCGATCTCCGCCAGCTGCTGGGCGTTGGGGTTGGGGTTGACGGCGCAGTCGGCAAAGCAGAGGATGCCGTTCTCGCCGAACTCGGGGTTCTTGGTGATCATCAGGAAGACCGAGGAGACGGTCTTGATCCCGGGGGCCGTGCCGATGCACTGGAAAGCGGCGCGCAGCACGTCGCCGGTGGTGTTGAAGGCCCCGGCCACCGCCCCGCCGGCATCGCCAAGGCGGACCATCAGCGACCCGTAGAAGAGGTTGTCCTCCTGGGTGAGCAGGGCGCGGGCCTCGTCGCGGCTGAGATTCTTACTCTTGCGGATCTCGCAGAGCTGGTCGACGTAGCTGTCGAGCTGCGGCGAGTTCTTGGGGTCGAGCAGGGTGACGCCGTCCAGCGAGGCGCCCAACTCGGCGGCCTTGGCCTGGAGCGCCGCCGGGTCGCCGAGCAGAACGACCTTGGCCAGCCCGTCGCGGACGACCTGTCCGGCGGCATAGATCATGCGGTCGTCGTATCCTTCGGGCAGCACCACCGTCTGCAGGTTCTGCCGGGCCTTGGCCTTGATCTGGTCCACCAGGTGCATGAAACTCCTCCTGAAACGAAGTTTTAGAAAACCTCCTTTTTATACCCGAGGGGCGCCGCCCGGTCAACGCCTCTTTCCTCGCGCATTTCCCTGTCGGCACCGCCAGCGCCTTCGGCTATAATGCGCGCATGGTTTCCAGACCCCGCCCCGACCTGCTGCTGGCCGGCTTCGTCCTTCTTTCGCTGCTCCTGCACCTGCTCCTCCTGCTCCTGCCGGGGGGGCTGCTGCGCCCGGCTGAGCGCCCCGAAACGCCGCTTTACGTCGAAGTACGCCCGTCCCAGCAACGCGACCGCGAACTGGACCTGCCCCCGCGGCCGGCCCCGCCCCGCCCGCGGGACACACCAGCCAAACGCCTCGCCCCCCAGGACCAGATGGTCAAGCGCGAGCAGGCCCCAGCTGGCCGGGACGGCGAGGAGCGCCGGCCGCGCATCGTCATCCCGACAGAACGCCCCGCGCGCAGTCTCCCGGCGCCAAGGCCGGCGAAGTCGGCGGTTCCCGCTGAAACTCCGCCCTTGACCCGCCCGGAGGCAACCAGCGGCGATCTGCCGGTGGAGGCCCCCCCCCCCGCTTCCCGCCCGGCCCCCTCCCTCAAGGAACTGACCACCCTTTCCCCCGGCCAACTGGCGCGCCTGGAGCGCGACTGGCGCAGCAAGCTGCGCGAGGGGGTGGAAAAGGGCGACACGGTCTGGCTCGACACCGAGCAGGACCTGCTGATCTCCTTCTTCCGGCGCTTTCGCACCAACATCTACAACGTCTGGAATTATCCCGATGGCGCCCGCCGGCGCGGCGAGCAGGGGCAGTGCCTGCTGCGCATCATCATCGGCCGGCAGGGGACGGTGGACAGCGTCGAGCTGTTGGAGAGCTCCGGCTCCGCCGCCCTCGACGAAGAAGCGCTCCGCGCAGTCAGAAAGGGAGCGCCTTATGGGCCGCTCCCTTCCGCCTATCCTCATGCCCAGCTGAAAATCATGGGCTATTTCCGTTATTCCCTCAATCAGCGCGACATCTACGGCGAACGCCGCTAGCCCTCCCCGCTCCAGCGCAGCTTGGGCTGGCGGGCCGCGCCGGTCTCGTCGAGGCGGCGCACGCGGGTGCGCACCGGCGCGGCCTTGAGCAGTTCGGGGTCGGCCTCCGCCTCCCCGGCGATGGCCAGCATGGCGGCGCAGAACTCGTCGAGAGTCTCCTGGCTCTCGGTCTCGGTGGGCTCGATCATGATCGCCCCCTTGACCACCAGCGGGAAGTAGATGGTCGGCGGGTGGAAGCCGTAGTCGATCAGGCGCTTGGCGACGTCGAGCGTATGGCAGTCGTTGGGAAGGTCGCGGTCGGAGAAGACCACCTCGTGGAGGGAGCGCTCGGCGTAAGGGAGGTGGTAGCGCCCCTCCAGGCGAGCACGAACATAGTTGGCGTTGAGCACCGCCATCTCGGTGGCGTGCTTCAGACCCGCCCCGCCCAGGCTGCGGATGTAGGCCCAGGCGCGAAGCATGATCGCGAAGTTGCCATTGAAGGCGCTCAGCCGGCCGATCGACACCGGGGCGCCGGCGAGCCGGAAGGCGCCGTCGCGCTCTTCGACCCGTGGCCCGGGGAGGAAGGGCGCCAGCGCCGCGCTGACCCCCACCGGCCCGGAGCCGGGACCGCCGCCGCCGTGGGGGGTGGCGAAGGTCTTGTGCAGGTTGAAGTGCATGACGTCGATGCCCATGTCGCCGGGGCGGGCGATGCCGAGCAGGGCGTTGAGGTTGGCGCCGTCGCAGTAGACCAGTCCGCCGCGCTCGTGCACCAGCCGGCAGATCGCCTCGATATTGCTCTCGAAGAGGCCCAGGGTATTGGGGTTGGTGACCATCAGCGCCGCCACCCCGTCGTCCATGTGGGCCTCGACCTCGGCCAGGGTCAGCACCCCCTGGGAGGAGATCGGCACCACCTCGTAGCCGGCCAGGGCGGCGGTGGCCGGGTTGGTGCCGTGGGCGGTGTCGGGGATCAGCACCTTGCGCCGGGTGCTCCCCTGGGCCTCGTGCCAGGCGCGGACGACCAGCATGCCGGCCAGCTCCCCCTGGGCCCCGGCCGCGGGTTGCAGGGCCACGGCGGCGAAGCCGGAGATCTCCGCCAGGGCCCCCTGCAGGTCGGCCATCAGCGCCAGCACCCCCTGGGCCAGGTGGTCGGGGGTGGCCGGGTGGACGTCGGCCAGGCCGGGGAGGCGCGCGGCGACCTCGTTGACCTTGGGGTTGTACTTCATGGTGCAGCTGCCCAGCGGGTAGAAGCCCGAATCGACCCCGTAGTTCCAGGTCGACAGGCGGGTGAAGTGGCGGACCACGTCAACCTCGGAGAGCTCCGGGAAGCCGGCGATGGTCGTGCGGCACAGCTCCCCGGGGAGGGCGGCGGCGGGGACGTCGAGGGCCGGCAGGCTGTAGCCCTTGCGGCCGGCATCGGAGTGCTCGAAGAGGAGTTTTTCGTTGAGGGACAGCCCCGAAGTTCCGACGATCATGCCGCACCTCCCGCCAGGGCTGCCGCCAGCGCCTCGATGTCGGCGCGGCGGTGCTGTTCGGTCACGCAGACCAGGATGGCATCGGCGAGTTCGGGATAGTCATTGCCCAGCGGGATGCCGCCGAGGATCCCTTTCGCCTCGAGGGCAGCGAGGACCTGGTCGGCCGGCTGCCGGCAGGTGATGACGAACTCGTTGAAGGACGGCGCGGCGAAGGGGAGCGCGACGCCCGGCAGTGCCGCCAGCCGGGTGCGGGCGTAGGCGGCCTTGGCCAGGTTCTGCTCGGCCATCTCGCGCAGCCCCTGGCGGCCGAGGAGGCTGAGGAAGACCGTGGCGGTGAGGGCGCACAGCCCCTGGTTGGAGCAGATGTTGGAGGTCGCCTTCTCGCGGCGGATGTGCTGCTCGCGGGTGGCCAGGGTGAGGACGAAGCCGCGCTTGCCGTCGCGGTCGACGGTCTCGCCGACCAGCCGGCCGGGCATGGCGCGAACGTCCTTCATCAGGGCGGCGAAGAAGCCCAGGTAGGGGCCGCCGTAGGCCAGCGGCAGGCCGAAGCTCTGCCCCTCGCCGGCGACGATGTCGGCACCCAGTTCGCCGGGGGCCTTGAGCAGGCCGAGGGCCACCCCTTCGGCAACGCCGGTGATGAGCTTGGCCCCGCTGGCATGGGCCAGCCCGGCCAGGGCGGCGAGACCCTCGACCACCCCGAAATAGTTGGGGTAGCCGACGACCACCGCCGCGGTCTCGCCGTTCAGCTGGGCAGCCAGGGCCTCGAGGTCGGTGCGCCCATCGGCGGCGAAGCCGACCTCGACCAGTTCGATGTCGAGGTAGCGGCAGTAGCTGGCGATCACCGCCCGCCAGCGCGGGTTGAGGGCGCGCGAGACCAGCACCCGGCGGCGCCGGGTCAGGCGCACCGACATCAGCACCGCCTCGGCGCAGGCCGAAGCGCCGTCGTACATCGAGGCGTTGGCCGCCTCCATGCCGGTCAGCTGGCAGATCAGCGTCTGGAACTCGAAGATCGCCTGCAGCGTCCCCTGGCTGATCTCCGGCTGGTAGGGGGTGTAGGCGGTGTAGAACTCGCTGCGCGAGATCAGCTGGTCGACCGCCGCCGGGATGAAGTGCGGGTAGGCGCCGCCGCCGAGAAAGCTCAGGTGGCTCTCCGCGGTGGCGTTGCGGGCCGCCAGCTCCTTGAGGGCGCGCAGCAGTTCGCCCTCGGCGAGCGGCTCCGGCAGCTGCAGGGGGCGGCCGAGGCGGACGCTGCCGGGAACTTCGGCGAAGAGCTCCTCGAGGGAGCCGGCGCCGATCGTCCCGAGCATCGCGGCGATGTCCGCCGGGGTGTGCGGGATGTAGCGCATCGGTCAGTGCTCCTCGGCGAGGTGGGCCTGGTAGGCGGCGGCGTCAAGCAGCCCGGCGAACTGGCCGGGATCGGCCATGCGGATTTTAATCATCCAGCCGTCGCCGTAGGGGGAGCTGTTGATCGCTTCCGGGGCGTCGGGGAGCACCTGGTTGATCTCCTCAACGGTGCCCGAGACCGGGGCGTAGATATCGGAGACCGCCTTGACCGACTCGACCACGCCGAAGGTCTTGCCGGCGGTCACCGCGCTGCCGGCGGCGGGGAGTTCGACGAAGACCACGTCGCCGAGGGCGTCCTGGGCGAAGGCGGTGATGCCGACCGTGGCCAGGTCGCCCTCGACCCGGACCCATTCGTGTTCGACGGTGTACTTGAGTTCTTTCGGGAATTCCATGTTGTCCTCCATTTCGGTTGATGAAAAGGGCCCATCTGCACAGTGATGGTCAGTTATCGTTTGACAAAGGGCGGCTTGACGATCGTGGCGCGCAGCCGGCGGTCGCGGATGCCGACCTCGAGGCTGCCGCCCGGGGCGGCGCAGGCGGTTTCCACCAGGGCCAGGGCGATGCCGTTCTTGAGCGACGGCGACATGGTGCCGCTGGTCACCGTGCCGACCTGGCGCTCGCCGGCGAAGACCGGGTAGCCCTCGCGGGGGATGCCGCGCTCGTCCATGAGCAGGCCGACCAGGCGGCGCGGGACCCCGGCGGCCTGCTGGGCGCGGAGCGCGGCGGCGCCGACGAACTCCCCCTTGTCGAGCTTGACGATCCAGCCCAGCCCGGCCTCGAGCGGCGAGATCTGCGCCGACAGCTCGTGGCCGTAGAGGGCGTAGCCCTTTTCCAGGCGCAGGGTGTCGCGGGCGCCCAGACCGATCGGCTGGAGCCCCTCCGCCGCGCCGGCGGCGAGGAGCCGCTGCCAGAGTTCCACCGCCGCCTCGGCGGGGATGTAGAGTTCGAAGCCGTCCTCACCGGTGTAGCCGGTGCGCGAGACCAGGGCCGGAATGCCGGCGACCTCGCCGCGGGTGAAATGGTAGTAGCCGAGCTCCGCCAGCGGCACGGCGCTCAGCGGGGCGAGGATCGCCGCCGCCCGCGGCCCCTGCAGGGCCAGCTGGGCGTAGTCGGCGCTGCGATTCTCGAGGGTCGCCCCGCCCAGGCCGCTGCCGGCGTGCACCTCCCGCATCCAGGCGAAATCCTTGTCGATGTTGGCGGCGTTGACGCAGAAGAGGAAGTGTTCGGCACCGCTGCGGTAGAGGGTGACGTCGTCGACCACCCCGCCGTCGGCGTAGCAGAGCGCCGAATATTGTACCTGGCCGTCGACCAGGCGGGAGGCGTCGTTGGTGGTGAGCAGCTGGACCAGGTCGAGGGCCTGGGGGCCGCGCACCTCGATCTCTCCCATGTGCGAGACGTCGAAGAGCCCGGCCCGCTCGCGGACCGCCATATGCTCCTCGATCACCCCGGCGTACTGGACCGGCATCTCCCAGCCGCCGAAGGGGACCATGCGGGCGCCGAGCGCCTTGTGGACCGCGTTGAGGGGGGTCTGCCTGATTGCCATGGCCATGACGGCTCCTTCCGGGGCGGCGGCCCCTAGGGCTCGAGGATTGCGGGGATGAGTTCCTCGTGGCCGAGGGTCATCAGGTGCACCCCCTGGCAGCAGGCGCGGGCCCAGCCCACCGCTTCGCGGGCGATCGCCACCCCCTCGCGCAGGGGGTCGGCGGCCGTCTCGAGACGGGCGGCCAGGGCCTCCGGCACCTGCATGCCGGGGATCGACTGGTTGAGGAAGCGGGCCATGCGGGCGCTGCGCACCAGCAGTACCCCGGCCAGGACCGGGATCCCCAGCGGGGCGGCCGCCGCGGCGAGGCGCTCGAGGGCCGCATGGCTGAAGACCGCCTGGGTCTGCAGGAAACGGGCGCCGCTGGCCGCCTTCTTGCGCACCTTGTGCATGGTCAGCTCGAAGGGTTCGGCCTGCGGGTTGACCGCCGCCCCGGGGAAAAAGCGCGGCGTGCCGCGCAGCGCCTTGCCGGCCAGATCGACGCCGCTGCCGAGCCTTTGCACTGCGTCGAGGAGCTGCACCGAGTCGAGGTCGAAGACCGGGCGGGCGTCGGGGTGGTCGCCGAAGCGGCTGTGGTCGCCGGAGAGGAGCAGCAGGTTCTCGATCCCCAGCGCCCCGGCGCCGAGGAGGTCGGACTGCAGGGCCACCCGGTTGCGGTCGCGGCAGGTCAGCTGCAGGACCGGCTCGATGCCGCGCCGTTTGAGCTCGCCGGCCAGCACCAGGGGGGTCAGGCGCATATTCGCCCCCTGGTTGTCGGTGACGTTGACCGCGGTCACCCCGGCGAGGCGGGCGGCGGTCGCCAGCACCGGCTCGAGGTCGATCCCCTTGGGCGGGGCGACCTCGGCGGTGACCACGAAGTGCCCGGCGGCGAGTTGTTGTTCGAGCAGGGACATGCGGGCCTTGCGGGCGGAGCCTGGCCGCCCGGGAAAAATCAGCGGATGCGGTGGCGCCCCGGCTTGCCGCGCCGTCCCCAGTGCTTGGGCGGGACGTGGCGGGCCAGGACCCCGGGACGCTGCTGGCGCTGCAGGCGCTCGAAGATCAGCCGCCAGGCGCAGTCGAGCTCGCCGTCGACCTCGCAGCGCCCCTCGCGCATCCCGCCGCAGGGGCCGTTGAGGAGCCCCTTGGCGCAGTTGGTCACCGGGCAGATCCCCGCCGTCTCGTTGAGGATGCAGTCGCCGCACAGCGAGCACATCTCCTCGTAGTGGCCGAAGCGGCGGACGTTGCCGAGGAAGAGCGAGTTGAGCGCGCCGATCACCCGCTGGTCGCTGACCGCCGAGATCGACTGCACCCCCGAGCCGCAGGCCAGGACCACCAGGGCCTCGGCACCGGCCACCGCCTCGGCGTGGTGGCGCAGGTCGCGGGCGGCGCGCTGGATGTGGCAGGCCTCCTCGATCACCACGCTGCCGGTGGTCTCCTTCCCCTGCCCGGCCAGCCACTCCTGAAAGCGGAAGACCTCTTCCTCGCCGCCGGCCTTGCAGGCGGTGGCGCAGGCCGCACAGCCGACCAGGAAGACCCGGGCGAAGGGGGCCAGGATCTCCTGCAGTTCATCGAGAGGCTTGGACTGGCTGATGATCACGGGGGGAGGCGCCCTAGTTCGCCGCCCGCCGCCTGGCGCTCTCCAGGGTGTTGTAGAGGAGCATGGTGATGGTCATCGGCCCGACTCCGCCGGGGACCGGGGTGATCGCCGCGGCCCGCTCGCGGGCAGCCTCGAACTCGACGTCGCCGACCAGCTTTTTCTCGCCGACCCGGTTGACGCCGACGTCGATGACCACCGCCCCGGGCTTGATCCATTCCCCCTTGATCATCTCCGGGCGGCCGACCGCGGCGATCAGCACGTCGGCCCGGCCGATGATGGCGGGGAGGTCGCGGGTGCGCGAGTGGCAGATGGTCACCGTGGCGTGCTTGGCCAGGCACATCAGCGCCACCGGCTTGCCGACGATGTTGGAGCGGCCGACCACCACCACCTCTTTCCCGGCCAGGTCGATGCCGGTGTGCTCGATCATCTTCATCACCCCGTAGGGGGTGCAGGGCTGGAAGAGCGGGCTGCCGGTGGCCAGGCGGCCGACGTTGTAGGGATGGAAGCCGTCGACGTCCTTGAGCGGCGAGATCGCCTCGAGGATCTTCCCCTCGTCGATCTGTTTGGGCAGGGGCAGCTGGACGAGGATGCCGTCGATGCGCGGGTCGCGGTTGAGCTGGTCGACCAGGGCCAGCAGCTGGGCCTCGCTGGTCTCCTCGGGGAGTTTGTGCTCATCGGAGAAGATCCCGGTGGCGGCGCAGGCCTTCTCCTTCATCGATACGTAGACCTGGCTGGCCGGGTCGCTGCCGACCAGCACCACCGCCAGACCGGGGGTGACCCCCTGCCCTTTCAGCTCCGCCGCGCTGGCGGCGATCTCCTCGCGCAACTGGGCGGCCAATGCCTTGCCGTCGATGATCTTCTCCATGCTTACACCTCTCGAAAGATTAGGTTTGCCACCGCAAACGGGGGTTGATGATGTAACCGGCTACGGAATGAGCACCGAGAGCGGGCCGCTGCCGGCGAAGCCCGCGTAAAAGACCACGATCTCCACCGGCTCCGGCCCTGCGTTGCGACCGTAGTGAGCCCTGTTGACCACTTCGACGATCGGGTCGCCGGCCTTGAGGTGCAGGGTCTCCCCTTCGGGAGTCAGGACCTCCAGTTCGCCGCGCAGCATGTAGCCGACATTGATCACCGGGTGCAGGTGCAGCGGCAACTCCGCCCCCGGGGGGATGGTGACCTTGAGGACGGAGATCTCCGGCGGGGCGGTCGGATAGGCGGGGAGAGTCCGGCCGTCCCAGCTGGACTGGGCACGGACCAGGGTCTCGGCGCTGGCCCGGCCGCCGTAGTCGGCCGCCGCGGCGACAGTCGTCAGAGAGATCGCCAGAACGGCGGCGAGGAAGAGGCGCTTCATGACGGCGACGCTCCTTTCGGGGTGCACAAGCGCTTAACAATAGCGCATTTCATCGCCCGAAAAAAGCAAATCCCCGGCGCTAACCGGGGATTTTTTAGCAGAGAGAAACAGTCGGCTCAGTCGCCGGAAGCCGCCTTGGGACAGCCGGCACAGCCGCCCCCCGCGCCGGCGCTCGGGCAGGCGGGCGCGGCCTTGCCGGCCCCGTAGCCGGACTGGTACCAGCCGCCCCCCTTGAGGGCGAAGCCGCCCAGGGAGATCAGCTTGTCGACCCTGCCGCCGCAGGCGCTGCAGGTGGTCAGCGGTTCATCGCTGAATTTCTGGCGGGCCTCGAAGACGACCCCGCAATCATGACACTGATATTCGTAAACTGGCATGGCGTAACTCCTCCGCGCAAGAAATGCGGCGGCAATTTAATCACTCGGCGGGGTCAAGTCAACCCCCACTGTTCCCGGCGGCGGGCTCGCCCCCCAGGGCCCGGGCCACTGCCAGCGGATCGGCGCCGGCCAACAGGACGCGCTTGTGGCGGGAGGCTTCGCCAGCCACCAGGGTGACACTGCGCCGGGGGAGGGCGCAGCGCTTGGCGATATAGTCACAGCAGGCGGCGTTGGCGGCTCCGTCCACCGGCGGCGCCGCCAGGCGGACCTTCAATTCCTCCCCCTGGGTCCCGGCCAACTGGTCACGGCTGGCCCGCGGCTGGACGTAGAGGCGCACTTCCACGCCGCCGGAGGTGGCGCGCAGCCAGGGGGGGAGCATCCGGTCTAGAAGTCGTCGTCGTATTCGACGATCGGCGCCGCGGCCGGAGCCGGAGCGGGGGCCGGAGCGCGCACCGGTCGCGGCGCCGCCGGAGCGGCCGGGGCTGGTGCGGGGCGGGAGGGCGGCGCGGCGGCAAAGGGGAGGCGATCGTCTCCCGGCCGCTCCTCGCCGAACTCGTCGCGCACCGAGAGCACCCCCGGTTCGAGCATGCGCAGGTGACGTTCGAGCTGAGAGCGCAGGTTGGTCTCGAAGGCGATCTTCTGGCGCTTGATCTCCTGGATTTCATCGAGCAGGTGCATGCGCCGCTCCTCGGCCTTCTGCATCATCCGCTCGGCGCGCAACTCGGCGTCGGCAACCACCAGTTCGGCCTCGCGCTTGGCGTTGGCCTTGAGTTCCTCGGTAATCCGCTGGGTGGTCAGCAGCGTTTCGTTGAGGGTCGCCTCGCGCTCGCGGATCTCGGCCAGCCCCCCCTTGGCGCGGGCCAGTTCCTCCTGAAGGTCCTGGTTATGGCGATTGAGCCGCTCGACCTCGACGGCCACCTGCTCGAGAAAATGGTCGACACCGGCTTTGTCGTAGCCCATCGGCCGGGACCTGAACTGCTGCTGTTGAATATCGATAGCGGTAATGCGCATGGGAATCCCGGCCTCCGGCTGAGCGATTGATCTGGGGGGTGACGTTGCTAAAGCTATAAACCAGCAGGGCGGTGGCAGTCAAACGCCCCGGTCCGCATACGGAAAAACATTGAATTATCGCCGCCGCTATGCTGATAATGAGAGTCCAACGCCATTCCCGGAGTCTTCCGATGCTTCGTACCAGCAACCTGCGTGTCCGCAGTCTGACGCCACTCATCCCCCCGCACGACCTCAAGCAGGTCTTCCCCCTCTCCGAGCGCGGCGCCGAGTTCGTCACCCGCTCCCGCGAGGAAATCACCGGCATTCTCCACGGTCGCGATGCCCGCCTGATGGCCGTGGTCGGCCCCTGCTCGATCCACGACCCCCAGGCCGCCCTCGACTACGCCCGCCGCCTCGCCGCCCTGGCCCGCGAAGTGGAGGACCAACTGCTCCTGGTCATGCGCGTCTACTTTGAGAAACCGCGCACCACCATCGGCTGGAAGGGGCTGATCAACGACCCCGAGCTCAACGGCACCCATCGCATCTCCAAGGGGCTCGGCGTGGCCCGCGGCCTGCTCTGCGCGATCACCGACCTGGGGCTGCCGATCGCCGGGGAGATGCTCGACCCGATCACCCCCCATTATCTCGCCGACTTGATCAGCTGGGGGGCCATCGGCGCCCGCACCACCGAGTCGCAGACCCACCGCGAGATGGCCAGCGGCCTCTCCTTCCCGGTCGGCTTCAAGAACGGCACCGACGGCAATCTGCAGATCGCCCTCGATGCCATGAAGGCGGCCCTGCACCCGCACAACTTCATCGGCATCAACAACGAGGGGCGCTCCTCGATCGTCTCCACCGCCGGCAACCAGGATGTGCACATCGTCCTGCGCGGCGGCAACGATCGACCCAACTACTCCCCCGAGGATATCGCCCGCACTGAAGCGATGCTGGTCTCCACCGGCCTGCTCCAGGCGGTCATGGTCGACTGCAGCCATGCCAACTCGGAGAAGGACCACACTCGCCAGGAGCAGGTTCTGCACTGCGTCCTCGATCAGCTGGTTGCCGGCAACCGCACCATCTGCGCGGTGATGATCGAGAGCTTCCTCGCCGACGGCAACCAGCCCCTGGGCGACGCCAGCCGCCTGCAGTACGGGGTCTCGGTCACCGACAAGTGCGTCGGCTGGGAAACCACCGAGCGGATGATCCGCCACGCCCACGCCATGCTCAAGGCGGCGGGGGGCAGAAGGCTCCCCGAAAGCTGACTGACGGCAGGGCGGAAAGCCTTGCAAACTGCTGATGATCACTTATATTATCAAGTATGAGCAGGGAGGATGAAGAAGATGACTGACGGCTATGGCTTGCTGCTCCTGACGATTCTCACCGTTGCCGCGGTGGCGGTGATGATTTACCTGGTCGTGGTCTTGCGGCGGCTGGTGCGTACGGCGGCGAAGCTTGAAGGGGTCCTCGCCAACGCCGATGAGCTGATCGTTTCGCTGAAGACCCTCTCCGACGAGTCGACGGCCACCGTGGCCGCGGCCCGCCACCTGATCGACGAAGGAACCTGCGTGGCCGGCGACCTGGCCGCCGTCAGCGCCAGGGTCCGCGAACTGGCCGCCGGCGGCGAAGCCCAGGCTGCCTCGCTGATCGGCCGTTTCAGAACCGGCCTGGCGATCTTCGGGGGGCTGAAGACCGCCTACGCGACCATGAAACACTTTCTGCACCGTCGGCACCGCGCCGACGATTGACAAACGCCATCAACCAAGCACCCAAGGAGGAACGCCATGAATCGGGAGACAAGTAATGTTCTGTTAGGATTTTTGGTCGGCGCGGTCGCGGGGGGCGTCGCCGCCCTGCTGCTGGCCCCGGCGTCGGGGAAGGAAACTCGCCAGAAAATCGCCGACAGTCTCGGCCAGACCCGTGACCGCCTCCGCGACGAATACGAACACGCCAAGGAGTATGCCCAGACCAAGAAAGAGGCTCTTTCCGAGTTTGCCCAGACCCAGCGCGAGGCGATCAAGGAGGGGCTGCACGAAGGCCGCGAGGCTTACAAGCGGGTGTCCGGCAAGGGCGAGGCGTAACCGCGTCGCGCTCCCGCGCACAGAGCAGCGCAGGAAAAAGGGCGGATCCCCGGGGGATCCGCCCTTTTTTATCGACCGGCGGGAGCCGGGTTCAAGCGTCGAGCCGCGGGATAAGTTCCTCGGCCACGCTTTGGCCGATACTGAGGGAGGCGGTGGCCGCCGGCGAAGGGGCGTTGAGGACGTGGATCATGCGTGTGGTGGTGACAATCCGAAAGTCGTCGACCAGCCGGCCGTCACCGTCCACCGCCTGGGCCCGCACCCCCGCACCGCCGCGCCGCACATCCTCCGCAGTGACCTCCGGGACGAGACGCTGCAGGCTGTTGACGAAGCAGCGCTTGGAGAAGGAACGCCGGTACTCGCCGGCGCCGATCCGCCAGAACCGCGCAGCCAGCCGCCAGAATCCCGGGAAGGCGGCGGTGTCGGCCAGGTCGCCCAGGGAGATGTCGCTCCACCGGTAGCCCTCGCGCTTGAGGGCCAGGACCGCGTTCGGCCCGGCCTCCAGGCCGCCGTCGATCATGCGGGTGAAGTGAACGCCCAGGAAGGGCAGGGTCGGGTCGGGGACCGGGTAGATCAGGTGGCGGACCAGGTCGCGCCGCTCGCCGCGCACCAGATAGTATTCGCCGCGGAAGGGGACGATGCGCAGCCCCGGCTCGACACCGCAGCGCCGGGCCACCCGGTCGCAGTGCAGACCGGTGCAGTTGACCAGGGTGCGGGAGCGCAGTTCTCCCCCCGAGGTGAAAAGGCGCACTTCGTCGCCCTCCTCGCGGGCCCCGTCCAGCCGGGTGCCGAGGCGGATCTCGCCGCCGTGGCGGCGCACCAGGGCCCCCATCGCCTCGGTGACCCGGGTGTAGTCGACGATCCCGGTCTGCGGGACGAAGAGCCCGGCCACCGCCGCTGCATGGGGCTCGCGCTCGCGCACCCCGGCGGCGTCGAGGCGCACCAGCCCCTCCAGGCCGTTGGCCCGGCCACGGCGCTCCAGTTCATCCAGGGCCGGCACCTCGCGCTCATCCACCGCCACCACCACCTTGCCGCAGCGCTCGTGGGGGATGCCGTGCTCGGCGCAGAAGGCGTAGAGGGCCTCACGGCCGGCGGTGCAGTTCTGCGCCTTGAGGGAACCGGGGCGATAATAGATGCCGGCATGGATGACGCCGCTGTTGTGGCCGGTCTGGTGGGCCGCCAGGCGCTCCTCCTTGTCGAGGAGCAGAAGCTTCAGGCCCGGGCGGGCCGCGCACAGGGCCAGGGCGGTAGCGCAGCCGACGATCCCGCCGCCGGCCACCACGACGTCATAGCGTTCGGGGGAGGCCACGGGTCAGCTGCGATCGATCATCGCCTCGACTTCGAGGCGCACGTCGTCGATGTTGACCAGGGTGACTTGGTCACCCTCCTGCTCGGCGCGCACCAGCCCTTCGGCAACCCACTCGAGCAACTGCCCGACAGCGATGCCGAAAGTGTCGGCGGCTTCCTGCGGCGGATACCAGGTTTTGACCAGGGACATGGGAAACTCCTTTCGCGCGGCGGCATTAAGTGGTCTCTTTATATTCTAGCGCGCCCGGCGCATCGCGACAGCAAAAATCACCGGAGAAAATCGGCGCCCGGCGCCGGCTCTTCTTGACGGGCCGCAGGGCCTCGCCGATACTGGCGAAAAGCCGCGGAGGCGACCATGAGCGACTACATCCTCGCCCTCGACCAGGGGACCACCGGGACCACCGCCCTGCTGGTCGGCCACGACCTGGCCGTCCACGGCCGCGTCACCGTCGACTTCCCCCAGCACTACCCCCGCCCCAGCTGGGTCGAGCACGACGCCGAGGAGATCTGGCAGTCGGTACGCGAGGCGGTGCGCCTCCTTCTCGACCGCACCGGGGTCGCCCCGGGACGGATCGCCGCCCTCGGCCTGACCAACCAGCGCGAAACCACCCTGCTCTGGGAGCGCGCCAGCGGCCGCGCGGTCCACCCGGCGATCGTCTGGCAGTGCCGGCGCAGCGCCGCGCTCTGCGACGAACTGAAAGCCGCCGGCCTCGAGCCCGCCGTGCGGGCGGCCACCGGGCTGGTCCTCGACCCCTACTTCTCGGCCACCAAGCTGGCCTGGCTGCTGCGCGAATACCCGGAACTGCAAAGCGCGGCGGCGGCCGGCCGGCTGGCTTTCGGCACCATCGACAGCTTCCTGGCCTGGCGGCTGAGCGGCGGGCGGGCGCACGTCACCGACTGCTCCAACGCATCGCGCACCCTGCTCTTCAACCTTGCCTCGCTGGAGTGGGACGACGGCCTGCTCGAACTCTTCGGCGTACCGCGGGGCGTGCTCCCCGAGCTGGCGCCGTCGGCGGCCGTCCATGCGCTTACCGCCGGTCTCGATTTCCTCCCCGACGGCATCCCCCTGGCCGGCATCGCCGGCGACCAGCAGGCCGCCCTCTTCGGCCAGGCCTGCTTCGCCCCCGGCGAAAGCAAGTGCACCTACGGCACCGGCGCCTTCCTCCTCCAGAATATCGGCGACCAGCCGCTCCCCAGCCGCCACGGGCTGCTGACCACGGTGGCCTGGCAGGTCGGCGGACGGACCAGCTATGCCCTGGAGGGGAGCGCCTTCGTCGCCGGCGCCGCGGTGCAGTGGCTGCGCGACGGGCTGGGGCTGATCCCCACGGCCGCCGCCAGCGAAAGCCTGGCCCGCCAGGTCCCCGATAGCGGCGGGGTGATCTTCGTCCCGGCGCTGACCGGGCTGGGCGCCCCACACTGGCAGAGCGGCGCCCGTGGTTTGATCAGCGGCCTGACCCGCGGTGTCACCGCCGCCCACCTGGCGCGCGCCACCCTGGAGGGGATCGCCCTGCAGATCCACGACCTGTGCCGGGCGATGGCGGTCGATCGCGGGGCGGAGCTGTCGGTGCTGCGCGTCGATGGCGGGGCGGCGCAGAACGACCTGCTCATGCAGCTGCAGGCCGACCTGCTCGAACTGCCGGTCTCCCGGCCGCGCATCGTCGAGACCACGGCCCTGGGGGCGGCGATGCTCGCCGGGCTGGCGGTGGGCTTCTGGAGCAGCCAGCAAGAGTTGGCGGCCAGCTGGGGGGAGGAACGGCGCTTCCTCCCCTCGGGGGATGCGGCGTGGCGGAAGGATCTGCTGGAAAGGTGGGACGAGGCGGTACGGCGGGCGTGAGGTCAGCGCCTAGAGATCATTCAGCAGCCGATAGATCTTCTGCTCCAACTCCCAGGACTTGGCGGCGCGATCCTCCTCGCCGGCCTCTTCGAAGAGCAGGCGAGCCTGGTCGAGCTTCTGGTGGGCCTTGAGGAGGACCGGGGTGAGACGGGACTCGAGCTTGATGCGCGGGATATCCCCCACTGCGTCGAGCTGCTCGTTCAGGGCCGCCTCGGCCTTGGCCGCCTCGCGGACCTGGCGCCCCTCCTCCCCTTCCCCGCCGGGGCCAAGTGCGGCGACGAACTGCTGCACCTCGCGGGTGATGGCACGGTAGCGATCGGAAATGGTCATGGTCTGGCCCCTTGAGTGGCGGGATACGACCCGCAGGATGAGGTCAATCCTAGTCGATCGACGGCCGGGCTGACAACCGAAAAGGGGCCGGCGAGCCGCTTGGCAACGAGATTGACTCCGCCCTCCGGCTCCTGCTAGTGTATGTGCACAAGACAATTTGAGCAGTGCCCTGGGGGAGCAGACGCTTCTGCTGAGAGTCCATGTGGATGGGCGACCCCTCGAACCTGATCCGGGTCATGCCGGCGGAGGGAAGTGGCGCAGAACCGGATCAGCAGATCCGGCGGCGGCCGCTTTAAGCGGCCGTCACCTTTTTCAGCCATGAAAATCTACCTCAACGAAAATACCGAAGAGTTCGCCGCCCCGCTCACCGCCGGGGCAGTGCGCGACCGCCGCAGGCCGGAGGCCGATCTGCTGATCGTCAACGGTTTCCCGGCCGAGCCGGACCAGCTGCTCGCCGAGGGGGATCGCCTGGTGCTGATCCGGCGCGGCGCACGCCCCGATGCCGACGAACTCGATGCCCTCCTCGCCGCCCGCCACAGCCCCGGCGTCCATGCCCGGGTCAAGGCGGCCACGGTGGGCATCGCCGGCGTCGGCGGCCTCGGCTCGGCGGTGGCTATCGCCCTGGCGCGCATCGGCACCGGCCGGCTGGTGATCGCCGACTTCGACCTGGTCGAACCATCGAACCTCAACCGCCAGCACTACTTCCTCGACCAGCTCGGCATGCCCAAGGTCTACGCCCTGCGCGAGACCCTGGCACGGATCAACCCGCACGTTCACGTGGCGGCCTGTCATCTGCGCCTGACCGCGGAGAATGTCGCCGAGGTCTTCGGCGCCGTCGACGTGTTGGTCGAAGCCTTTGACCGCGCCGACCAGAAAGCCCTGCTGGTCGAGACGTTCGCCGCCCGCTTCCCCGACCGGCCGATCGTCGCCGCCTCCGGCATGGCCGGCTATGAGTCGGGCAACCGCGTCGTCACCCGGCGTGCCGGCCGCAACCTCTATCTGTGCGGCGACGGCGTCACCGCCGCCGCCCCCGGAGTCGGGCTGATGGCCCCGCGGGTCGGCATCGCCGCCCACCACCAGGCCAACGCCGTCCTGCGGCTGCTGCTCGGCGAAGACCCTGCCGGTTAAAACAGGGACGGAGGACGGCGAGGTGGTGACGAGCGGCCGCTTCGCATGGCTGATTGCCGGGGCACTGTCGAATTCGCCGGCAGCATGACTGGCGGAGGCTGGAGATGCTGCGGTCCGGAGCGTGTGCGGCCCGAGGAACCGCCCCGGCGGCCTCCGGCCCGAGACAATTGCCGGAGACCGGGGCCGGAGGACGGCGAGGTGGTGACGAGCGGCCCGAGGAACAGGCCCGGCGGCCTCCGGCTCAGGAATCCGCATATAACGTCCAAAGGACAGGAATGATGAAGATTACCTTGAACGGGAAAGTGACTGCTATCGAGCCGGACAGCACGGTCGCCGCGCTGCTCGGCCAACTCGGACTGGACAGCCGCCAGGTGGTCGCGGAACTCAACGGCGGCATCCTCCCCCGCGCCGACTTCGCCGCCCGGCAGCTGGCCGCAGGCGACACCCTGGAACTCGTCCACTTCGTGGGCGGGGGCTGAACGCCCGACCCCAGGAAGCAGGCTGTCACGACTAAACGGATTTAATTCACAACGTTTACAAGAGGCTTACCATGGATACCCTGACAATCGCCGGCCGTACCTTCTCCTCCCGCCTGATGGTGGGGACCGGAAAATTCTCCTCCCCCGCCGCCATGGTCGCCGCCATGGAGGGCTCCGGGTGCGAGATCGTCACCGTCGCCCTGCGCCGGGTCGACGTCGACAACCCTGACGACAACATCCTCGCCCACATCGATCGCGAGCGCTACCTGCTGCTGCCCAACACCAGCGGGGCGCGCGACGCCGAGGAAGCGGTGCGCCTGGCCCGCCTGGCCCGGGCCGCCGGCTGCGAGCCATGGGTCAAACTCGAGGTCACCCCCGATCCCTTCTACCTCCTCCCCGACCCTATCGAAACCCTCAAGGCCGCCGAGATCCTGGTCAAGGAGGGCTTCGTCGTCCTCCCCTACATCAACGCCGACCCGGTGCTGGCCAAACACCTCCAGGAGGCCGGGACGGCGACGGTGATGCCCCTGGGGGCGCCGATCGGCACCAACAAGGGGGTGCGCACCCGCGACAGCATCGCCATCATTATCGAGCAGGCGATCGTCCCGGTGGTGGTCGACGCCGGCCTCGGTGCACCCTCCCACGCCGCCGAGGCCATGGAGATGGGGGCCGACGCCGTGCTGGTCAACACCGCCCTGGCCGTGGCCCGCGACCCGGGAGCCATGGGCGTCGCCTTCCGCAAAGGGGTGGAAGCCGGCCGCGAGGGCTACCTGGCCGGACTCGGCCGCCGCCAGGAGCGCGCCGAGGCAAGCAGCCCGCTGACCGGTTTCCTGCATAACTGACTTCCGTCTCTGTAGGGTGCAATGAATCACGCCCCCACGCCAGGTATGATATGACCTTCAAGCAGATTCTCGACCGTTACGATCTCAACGAGCTGGAGGCACGCATCGCCGCCATGCGCCCTGCTGATGTCGAGGCCGCCCTGGCCGCCGCGCACATCGGCCTCGACGACTTCATGGCGCTGCTCTCGCCGGCGGCGGCCGACTACCTCGAGCCGCTGGCGCAGCGCGCCCACCGCCTGACCGTGCAGCGCTTCGGGCGGACGATCCTGATGTACGCGCCGCTCTACCTCTCCAACGAGTGCACCAACGGCTGCCGCTACTGCGGTTTCAACGCCCTTAACCAGGTACCCCGCCGCACCCTGACCCTCGACGAGGTCGAGGCCGAGGCCCGCGTCCTCCACGAGCGCGGCTTCCGCCACCTCCTGCTGGTCACCGGCGAAGCGCCGCGGGCCGCCGACCGCGACTACCTGGTGGCCGCCGTCGAGCGCCTGCGCCCGCTCTTTTCCTCCCTGGCCATCGAGGTCTACCCGATGGACCGCGACGGCTACCGGCAGGTGATCGCAGCCGGCATCGACGGGCTGACTATCTATCAGGAGACCTACGACCGCACCCTCTATGCCGAGATGCACCCCTTCGGCAAAAAGCGCGACTTCGACTTCCGCCTTGCCGCCCCGGAAGCGGCGGCGGCCGCCGGGATGCGCCGCATCGGCATCGGCGCGCTTCTCGGTCTGGGACGCTTCCGCAGCGAAGCCTTCTGCACCGGCCTGCACGCCCTGCACCTGGCCCGCCACTACTGGCGCACTCATCTGACCGTCTCTTTCCCGCGCATGCGCCCGGCCGACGGCGGCTTCCAGCCCCTCCACCCGGTCTCCGACCGCGACTTCGTCCAGCTCATCTGCGCCCTGCGCCTGCTCCTCCCCGACGCCGGGCTGGTCCTCTCGACCCGCGAGAGCGCCGAGCTGCGCGACCACCTGCTGCCGCTGGGGATCACCCAGATGAGTTCCGGCTCCTGCACCTCCCCCGGCGGCTACGCCGACCAGGATGACAGCGGACAGCAGTTCGCCATCGACGACGATCGCACCCCGGCGGAGGTCGAGGCGATGCTCAAGAACCGCGGGTATGATCCGGTCTGGAAAGACTGGGATACCGCTTTCGCCGGGCGATGAGCCCCCCCATCGACTTCACCCTCTACCTGATTACCGACCGCCACCAGGTGCCGGCGGGGCGGACGCTGGCCAAGACGGTCGAACTGGCGCTGGCCGGCGGAGTCGGCGCGGTGCAGCTGCGCGAGAAGGACCTGGCCGCGGCACAGCTCCTCCCCCTGGCTGAAGAGCTCCGTGAACTCACCCGCCGTCACCACGCCCGCTTTTTCATTAACGACCGCCTCGACGTGGCCCTGGCCGTGGATGCCGACGGTGTCCACCTTGGCGGACATTCCCTGCCAGTTGCCGTCGCCCGCCGCCTTCTCGGCCCCGACCGGCTGATCGGCGTCTCCACTCACAGCCTCGCGGAGATCGCCGCGGCAGCGGCCGGCGGCGCCGACTTCGTCACCTTCGGCCCGGTCTACGCCACCCCGTCGAAACTCGCCTACGGCGCCCCCCAAGGGCTTGAGTCCCTGACCAGAGCCTGTCAAAACAGCCCTTTACCGGTCTTCGCCCTGGGCGGGATCAAACCCTGTCATCTATCCGCGCTGCAGGCTGCCGGCTGCCAGGGTGTTGCGGCAATCGCCGCCCTGGTGGCCGCTGCCGATCCGCGCACGGCAGCCAGCTCCCTGCAGTTCCTTCGCCAGCCTCCGCCTCCGACAGCCCCAGGCCCTCCCGCTTCAAAAAAAGATTAGCAAAACCTTAAGAAATCTGCTACGATCCGCTGCATATGGTTTCACCCCGCGAAACGCCCCCCGCCCCGACCCTTTTTTAATGAAACAAAACAGCCACTTCCCCGCGCAGAGAATTTATATTTTAATAATTTAAAACAGAACAACGTTATTTTTATTTTTCTTGACAACAAGTAAAACAATATTCGAAAAAGGCGCTGATAAAAGCCGGGGAGTGCCTTTCCCCATTGGTATTCGCCCCCGCCATGGGGCCCTGCGGACACGGTGGGGACCCGACTGCACGGCCCGACTGGCGGGAGTCTTCTCATCTCAGCAAGGAGAGTGCACATGGCAGAAGTCAGTTACGACTGGGCAGCCATCGCCCGCAACCCCAAGTTCCTCGAACTGCATCGTCGCAAGTCGGTGTTCCTGTTCGGCTGGTGGATTTTCTCCACCGTCTTCTATTTCCTCCTGCCCCTCGGCGCGGCCTACACCCCCGATCTCTTCAAGGTCAAGGTTATCGGCAACGTCAACTTCGGCTATGTCTTCGCTCTCTCTCAGTTCTTCGTCTCCTGGGGGATCGCCATCTACTACGCTCGCGTGGCCAACAAGGACTTCGACCGTCTGACCCGCGAACTGGTGCAGGAAATCACTAAATAGGAGACCTTGAATCCATGAAAAAACTCTTTGTTCTTGCGCTTTCCGCGCTCTTTGTCGCTGTGCCGGGGATGGCCCTGGCCGCCAACCAGATCAAGGCCAACCCCTACGTCACCATCCCGATCTTCCTGATCATCATCGGGGCGACCATGGCGGTTGTTGTCTGGTCGGCGAAACAGACCAAGTCCGCTGCCGACTTCTACACCGCCGGCGGCGGCATCACCGGTACCCAGAACGGCTGGGCGATCGCCGGCGACTACATGTCGGCCGCGTCCTTCCTCGGTATTTCGGGGATGATCTCGCTCTACGGCTACGATGGCTTCATGTACTCGGTAGGCTGGCTGGTCGCCTACATCACCGTGCTGCTGATCGTCGCCGAGCCCTGCCGCAACGCCGGCAAGTACACCCTTGGCGACATTCTCTCCTTCCGCACCCAGCCCAAGCCGGTGCGCGCCGTCGCTGCCATCTCCACCGTGGCGGTGTCGACCTTCTACCTGACCGCGCAGATGGTCGGGGCCGGCAAGCTGATGCAGATGCTCCTCAACATCCCCTACACCGTCGCCATCATCGGCGTCGGCATCCTGATGGTCGGCTACGTGGTCTTCGGCGGCATGACCGCCACCACCTGGGTGCAGATCATCAAGGCCGGCCTGCTCATGGCCGGCGCTGGCGTCCTCTCCCTGCTGGTCGCCATTAAGGCCGGCATGAACCCCTTCACCTTCTTCGAGCAGATCGCCGGCAGCCCGCAGGTCATCGATCACGTCAAGCTGCTGCCGATCTACCTCAAGGAACTGGAGAGCGGGACCGCCACCGTTGACCCCGGCCAGCGCTTCCTCGAGCCGGGGCTCTTCCTGACCAACCCCCTCGACCAGATCTCCCTGGGGATGGCCCTGGTACTGGGCACCGCCGGCATGCCGCACATCCTGATGCGCTTTTTCACCGTGCCGACCGCCCAGGCCGCCCGCAAGTCGGTCATCGTGGCCATGTTCATCATCGGCTCCTTCTACATCCTCACCACCCTGCTGGGCTTCGGCGCCGCCGTTCACGTCACCCCGCAGGGGATCCAGTCCGTCGACAAGGGCGGCAACATGGCGGCGATGATGCTCGCCCAGCAGCTCGGCGGCGAAATCAGCCCCTTCCTCGGGGACCTGCTGCTGGCCTTCCTCTGCGCCGTGGCCTTCGCCACCATCCTCGCGGTGGTCTCCGGCCTGGTCCTGGCCGCCTCGGCGGCCATCGCCCATGACATCTACGTCAACGTCATCAAGGACGGCCACGCCGACCAGCACCAGCAGGTCATGGCCGCCCGCCTGACCTCTCTGGTGGTCGGCACCTGCGGCATCATCATCGGCATCGCCGCCGAGAAGCAGAACGTCGCCCACCTGGTCGCCCTGGCCTTCGCCGTGGCCTCCTCCGGCAACCTGCCGGTCGTCGTCCTGTCGCTCTTCTGGCGGCGGATGAACACCCCGGGGGTCATCTGCGGCCTGGTGGTCGGCACCGTCGCCTCCATCGGCCTGGTCATGATCTCCCCCAACATGACCTATCCGGACAAACTGGCCGACAACGCCAAGAAAGCCTACACCAAGCTCGAGACCGACATCGCCGCCGGCAAGATCGCTCCCGAGCAGATGGAGAAGACCCTGGCGACCATCGAGACGCAGAAGGCGGAAGAAGCCAAGAACCGCGGCGGCACCTCGATCCTCGGTCTCTCCGCTCCGCTCTTCCCGCTCAAGAACCCGGGCATCCTGTCGATCCCCCTGGGCTTCCTGGCCTCGATCATCGGCGCCCTGGCCTTCCGCGAGAAGCGTGCCGAAGAGATGTTCGACGAAATCTACGTGCGCCAGAACACCGGCATCGGCATGGCCAAGGCCATCGACCACTAAACAACCGCATGTGACTGTGCTAGGATGGGGAAGGCTTCGTGCCTTCCCCATTTTTTTAGCCGAACGGACCCATGAGCCGACACCCTCTCCACCTGCCGCCATCCGCGGGCGACTTCATCGCACTCTTCAGGCACAACCTGGAGCGTTGCCTGCAGCATCTCGACCGGCCGTCGGCCCTCTCCCTGCTCGGCGAGGCCGCTGACATCATCGCCCGGCAGCGCGGCATTCTCCAGGTCCTGGAGAAGAGTCGCGGCGAGATGCTGGGCAGGGCCAGGCAGGCGGACAGCTACACTGAGCTGGGCGAGATCGAGGAGGCGATGACGGCCCTGGAAACAGCTCAGTTCGTCGCCAGCGGTTCGGTGACCGGCCTGCACCTGGGCTGCACCGAGTTCCGCGACTGCCTGGCGGAACGCACCGTCGAACTGGTCAGCGCCGAACTGGAGAGCAGCCACGGCCCGCCGCCGCGGCCCTTCGCCCTGATCAGCATGGGCAGCGACGGCCGCGAAGAGCAGACCCTGGTCACCGATCAGGACTACCTGATCGTCTACGCCGACAGCGACCAAGAGGACGGCGCCGACGAGTACTTCAAGGCTTACGCCGAACTGCTTGTTGAGCGCCTGGCGGAGATCGGCTTCGCCAAGTGCACCGGGGACATCATGCCCTCCAACCCGACCTGGCGGGGCTCCCTGCTGCAGTGGAAACGCCGGCTGCTGGCCATCGTCCGCTACGAGTACGAGGAGTACGCCAAGAATCTGATGGACCTGATCGTCCTCTCCGACGCCCGCTATGTCGCCGGGGACGAGACGATTGCCGGGCGCCTGATCGACATGATCCGCGACTTCGAGCGAAGCTACTTCCAGGTGCTGTGGGGGATGGCGCGCCAGGCCACGGAAATGAAGGTCGGCCTGAACATCTTCGGGCAGCTGTGGACCGACCGGGTCGGCGAGCATCGCGGGCATTGCAACATCAAGCTGCTCGGCTGGGCGCCGCTGGTCATGAACATCCGCATCCTGGCGGTGAACAACGGCCTCGAGGCCACCAACACCCTGCAGCGCATCGAGCAGCTGGAAAAGCACAAGCGCCTCGGCCCGACGACCGCCGCGGAGTTGAGCGAGTCCTATCACATCCTCACCCGCCACCGCATCAAGCTGCAGATCCGCCAGCTGCGCGGCGAGCAGGAGAATTCCTACTTCCTCGATCCGGCCCTGCTGACGGAGGCTGAAGAAACGGAACTGCTCGGCTCCATGGTGGCGATCAAAGAACTGCAGAAGGTCATCCGCACCAACTTTGCCACGGCCTGAAAGGACGCCCCGTGACCGAACCGACCGCCCCGCCCCGGCGAACTTTTCGACTTCTCTCCATGGAAGGTCTGCTGGGCGCTTTCGGCCTTTTCTCCCTGGGCTCCGGCCTTTACTATGGCGAACTCATGCCGGCCTTCTGGGGGACAACCATCCTTACCGGGCTCTTCATCCTGGCAGCGGTGCGCCGCAAGAACTGGCAGCAGCACTGGGAGGAGCAGGCCCGCCGCAACAACGCTCCGCCCCCCGGCGGAGATCCATCCTCCGGTCATCACCCCACCGACAACCACCAGCCGTAAGGAACCCCCATGTACGACCCTATCGCACTGCGTCGCCTGCGGCGGACCCTGTTGATTCACCGCTTCGTCCAGGTCCTGCTCTGTGCCCTGCTGATCTATATGGCCCTGCACTTCCAGCAGTCCTTCAGCGCCGCCTCGGCCCTGCAGGTTTTCCGCAACAGTCTGCTGGCCGCCCTGGCGACTCAGTTCGTGCTCTTCTTTCCCCTGCGCCGCCTGGCTGCCGGCGAGGCCCGCCGGGAGATCGCCGCCGCGCAGAACGGAAACAGCATTGAACAGCTCAAAGCCCTGCGCCAGAAACGGCTCTTCGGCGACACCGTCAAGGGTGCCCTGTTCCTCGCCTTCGTGACCTTCATCATGACCATGCCCCAGGCCGACACCCAGACCTCGACTCCGGTCACCTTCTTCCTGGCCACCGCCTACTTCTCTTTCATCGCCAGCATCATCACCTACCTGCAGTGCTATAACTTCGCCGTTCGCACCGGTCTGGCGAGCGACAAGAGCGCCTAGCGCCGGCCATGCTGCGCGCCTGGCGCCGCCGCCGGCTGGGGCAGAACCCCCTGCCGGCGGGCTGGCAGGAGATCCTCACCAGCAACGTCCCGCTCAGCGCCCGCCTGCCGGCGGCCCTGCTCGCCAGCTACCACCACGCCCTGCAGATTTTTCTCGATGAAAAGCACTTCGAAGGCTGCGGCGGCCTGAGTGTCAGCGAGGAGATGCGTGTGACCGTGGCCGGCTACGCCTGCCTGCTGCTGCTCGGCGACCCGCGCGGCTACTACCCGCGGCTGGGTACCGTGATTCTCTACCCGCGGAGTTTCGCCGCGCCGCTCTCCTCCGTCGACCGGATGGGGGTGATTACGGAAAGGGTGGAGGAGCGCCTGGGGGAGTCCTGGACGGAGGGGGCGGTGGTGCTGGCCTGGGAGAGCATCAGCGAACTGATTAGCGGACGCAGCGCCGACTGCAACGTGATCATCCACGAATTCGCCCACCAACTCGATGCCTGCCAGGCTTTCACGGCGGGGCGGCTGCTGTCGGACAAGGCTGGGGAGGCGTGCAGTTGGGAGGAGCTGCTGATCGGGGCGAGAGGGCGACAGCGCAGCACCCGCCGCCGTGGCGGCCCGGCGGCCCTCGACCCCTACGCCCTCGGCGAGGTCACGGAACTCTTCGCCGTGGCTAGCGAAACCTTTTTCATGAATCCCCTGCGCCTGCGCAGCGCCAGCCCGCAGCTCTATGCCGAGCTGGTCGCCGTCTACCGGATCGATCCGGCGGCCTGGCGGGGGCTTCGCGAGAGGGATGAGTGACCCCGAGCACCCCAGACAACCCGGAATTTCACTTCAGTGCGAAATCGAGTTGCTCCCGGCGCCTTGGCGTCCCGGTGGTTCAGCTTCGCGCCGGAGGCCTCCGGCCGATGCCGCTGGCCGCCAGGCCCATCCCCGCCAGGAAGCCGCCGATGTGGGCGCCGTGGGCCACCCCGCCGCCGTCCGTCGCAGTGACCAGGAAGGGGAGGAGGTTGTCGACAATCAGGTAGAAGCCCAGGACCAGGCGGGCCGGGACCAGGACGCTGGTCATGATGAAGGGGAAGAGGAAGACGAAGACCTTGACCTGATTGCGCGGGAACCACAGGAAGTAGCAACCAAGGACCCCGGAGATCGCTCCCGAGGCACCGATCAGGGGCACCTGAGAGCCGGGTACGAAGAGGGCAAAAAAAGCCGTGGCGGCAATCCCCGTGGCCAGGTAGACGAGGAGGAAGCGGAAACTGCCCAGGCGGTCCTCGACGTTGTCGCCGAAAATGTACAGGAAGAGCATGTTGCCGGCCAGGTGCAGCCAGCCGGCATGCAGGAAGAGCGAGGTCAGCAGGGTGACCGGCGAAGGGGCTGCCGGGCGGAAGCCGTAGCGGAAGACCGTCAGCTCATAGGTACTGACCTGGGAGAGCAGTTCGGGGAGCGGCCGCGGGTCATGCTGGCTGAGGATGCGCAGGTAGTCGAAGAGCAACGGGTCGTTGAGATCGGCCCGGGCATGGAAGGCCGGCAGGGTCACGGCCAGGAAGACGGCGACATTGGCCGCCATCAGCAGCCAGGTCACCCAGGGGGTGCGGCGCGGGTTGGGGAGATCGCCGATCGGCAGCAGCATGACGGTTGTTGTCCCCTCCTTGCCTTTTCTCCATAGGGCGTTTAAGGTTTCGGCATTCCGCCCCTGGAGAGCTTATTATGCACACCGTAACCCTGCAAGACCAGTCCGAGCCGATCCCGGTCGGCAAAATCGTCTGCGTGGCCCGCAACTATGCCGAACACGCCCGCGAGCTCGGCAACCCCGTTCCCGACGACGCCGTGCTCTTCATCAAGCCGGCCAGCTCCCTGCTGGCCGACGGCGGCACGGTACTCATCCCCCCCTACTCCAGCCAATGCCACCACGAGCTCGAGCTGGCCGTGCTGATCGGCCGCCCCGGCAAGGAGATTGCACCGGCAAACGCTTTGCAGCACGTGGCCGGCTACGGGGTGGCGCTGGACCTGACCCTGCGCGACGTGCAGGCCGGGCTGAAAGCCAAGGGGCTCCCCTGGGAGATCGCCAAGGGTTTCGATACCGCCTGCCCGGTCTCCGCCTTCGTCCCCGCGGCCCGGATTCCCGACCCGCAGGCTCTGCGCCTGACCCTGCACGTCAACGGCGAACTGCGCCAGGGCGGCACCACGGCCGACATGCTCCGCCCGGTGGCCGCGCTGATCAGCGAGGCCTCCCGCTACTTCACTCTCGAAGCCGGCGACCTGCTCCTCACCGGCACCCCGGCCGGGGTCGGCCCGCTGGTCAGCGGCGACCGCGCCGAGGGGGTGATCGAAGGGGTGGGGAGGCTGAGGGTGACGATCGCCTAGCGCTGCGCCGAGTCACCCCCCGCTGACCACATTCTGCGGACGCCCGGCCAAAAACGCCTCGAGGTTGGCCACGGCGGTGCCCAGCAGGCGCCGGCGGGCGGCCAGGGTCGCCCAGGCCAGGTGCGGGGTGATCACGCAGTTGGGGGCGGCGAGCAGCGGGTTGTCGGCCGGGGGCGGCTCCTGGGCGAGGACATCGAGCCCGGCGCCGGCGAGTTGGCCGGCCTGCAGCGCCGCAGCCAGGGCCGCCTCGTCGACCAGCGGCCCGCGCCCGGTGTTCAGCAGGTAGGTGCCCGGCTTCATCAGCGCCAGCCGTTCGGCATTGACCATGTGCCGGGTGGCGTCGCTGAGCGGGCAGTGCAGGCTGACCACGTCGGCGCGCCGGAAAAGTTCGTCGAGGGCGACGAAGCTGACCTCGGGGAAAGCCGCGGGGTCAGGGCTGCGGGTGTGGACCAGGACCTCCATGGCGAAGGCCCGGGCGATGCGCGCCACCGCCCGGCCGATGGCGCCAAAGCCGACGATGCCGAACGTCAATCCCGCCAACTCCACCTGCTCCCCCTCCCAGAAGGCATAATCCGGACAGCTGCACCAGCGGCCGTCGCGCACCAGGGCGGCATGCCGACCGGCCCCGCGGGTCAGCTCGAGGAGCAGGGCGAAGGCCAGCTGGGCCACCGATTCGGTGCTGTAGGCCGGCACGTTGCTCACCGTGACGCCGCGGGCCGCCGCGGCGGTGACGTTGACAATGTTGTAGCCGGTGGCCAGCACCCCGATGTAGCGCAGCTCCGGGAGCTCGCCTAGCTCGCGCTCGCCGAGGACAGTCTTGTTGGTAAGCAGGACGGCGGCGCCGGCAGCCCGCTCGACGGTCAGCTCCGCCGGGGTGCGCGGGTGGACGGTGAGTTCGCCGAGGGCCGCCAGCGGCCCCCAGTCGAGGTCGCCGGGATTGGCCGCATGGCCGTCAAGCACGACAATTTTCATGAGTCCTCCGCAGCCGGTTTTCAGCGCCCGGTAAATTTGGCGTCGCGTTTCTCGACGAAGGCGCCGATCCCCTCGCGGGCGTCGGCGGTGGCGAAGCACAGGGCGAAGAGCTCCGCCTCGTAGCGCGCGGCGCGCTCGAAGTCCATCTCCAGGCCGTTTTCGATGGCCTCCTTGGCGATGCGGATCGCCGAGGCGCTCTTGTCGATCATCTGCGCCGCCACCGCTCGGGCCTCGTTGAGAAGGGTACCGTCGGGGGTCACCCGGTTGACCAGGCCGATGCGCCAGGCCTCGCGGGCCTCGATCATCTCCCCGGTGAAAATCAGCTCCTTGGCCCGCCCCTTGCCGACCAGCCGCGCCAGGCGCTGGGTGCCGCCAAAGCCCGGGATGATGCCGAGCTTGACCTCGGGCTGGCCGAAGCGCGCGCTCTCCGCTGCGATGCGCAGATCGCAGGCCATGGCCAGCTCGCAGCCGCCCCCCAGGGCGTAGCCGTTGACCGCGGCGATCACCGGTTTGGGGAAGGACTCGATGCGCTGGTAGACCCGCTGGGCCAGCCGGGCGAACTCCCGCCCCCCCTCGACATCGAGGCTGGCCAGGTAGCGGATATCGCCGCCGGCAACAAAGGCCTTCTCCCCCGCCCCGGTGAGGATCACCACCCGCACCTCCTCATCCCCCTCGAGTTCGCCAAGCAGCCCGTCCAGTTCGGCGAAAACCGGCACGGTCAGTGCGTTGAGGAGTTTCGGGTTGTTGATGGTCACCACGGCGATCCCGCCGCTTTTCTCCACCAGCAGATGTTCATAAGCCATGCACGGTACTCCTTTCACGGACGAAAGCGGCGGTCCGGGAAGACCGGGACCGCCGTCGTTGATCGAGTCAAATCGGGGTGAGCGTCCTTTACAGAAGCTTTTTGACCGCCGCCAGGGCCGCGGCATAATCGGGCTCGGCAGTGACCTCGGGGACGATCTGCAGGTAGCTGATGCGGTCGGCGGCATCGATGACGATGACGGCGCGGGCGGCGAGCTTGAGTTCCTTGATCAGCAGCCCGTAGTTGAGGGAAAAGGAGCGCTCCTGGTAGTCGGAGAGGGTGGCGACCCGCTCGATGCCGGCGTTGCCGCACCAGCGCTTCTGGGCGAAGGGCAGGTCGAGGCTGATGGTGTAGACCGCCACGTTCTCCGGCAGTTCGGCGGCCTGCTGGTTGAAGGTGCGGGTCATGGTGTCGCAGACCGGCGTGTCGAGGGACGGCAGCACGGTGATCAGGCGGATCTTGCCGCTGCTGCTGGCCAGCGTCACCGGCTGCAGGGCGTTGTCGACGACGCGGAAATCGGGGGCGGCGTCGCCGCAGGCGACGGGCTGGCCGACCAGCGTGAAGGGGTTGCCTTTGAAGGTGATGATCCCCTGGCGTTCCTGGCTCATGTCTATCCTCCATCTTTTTAAGGTGATCGCCTTGCCGGCGAAAATGGTTAACTTTTATTTCTGACTGATTTGGCGGCTGCTGTCAATCACCACCGTCGCCGCTCAACAGCTCATCCCGCAGCGTCGGCAGCCGGGGTGGCAGACAGTGCCGGGCGAAGCGGCCAGCGCCGCCCGGTACTCCGCCCACAGGTAGTCACGCGTAACCCCCTGGTCGATGATCTCCCAGGGGAAGAGTTCATCATCTGCGCGATGGCGGGTGATGTAGAAATCCGCATCGAGGCCGACCTCCCGACAGGCCGCCTTGAGATTCTGTCCAGCGGCAAGCAGGGGCAGCAGTTCCCCGCAGCGGCGGTCGCCGCGGGCCAGCAGGGCCTGCAGCGCGGCACTGCGCAGCGACTCGCTGTGCAGCTCGACATTGGCCATGGGGCCAATCAGCCGCTGCAGCAGGCGGTACTTCTTCTCCAGGCGCGCGGCCGGCGCCATTGGCGCCCACTGCAGCGGAGTCCAGGGCTTGGGGATGAAGGGGTTGACCGACAGGGTCAAGCGCCCGAGGCGGCCGCGGCGCTTCCCCTCGGCCTCCCAGACCGCGCGGATTTTCGCAGTCAGCGCGCCGATGGCGATGACGTCTTCATCCTCCTCGCCGGGGAGACCGACCATGAAGTAGAGCTTGAGGTTGGGGATCCCCCCGGCGGCGATCATCGCCACGGCGGTGAGGATCTGCTCCTCGTCGACCCCCTTGTTGACTGCATCGCGCATCCGCTGGCTGCCGGCTTCGGGGGCCAGGGCCAGGGTGCGGTGGCCGGAGGCGGCGAGCATGGCGACCTGTTCCGGGGCGATGGCGTCGAGACGGACGCTGGAAACCGAGACCTCGCCGCCCGCAGCGACGATCTCCCCGCCCAGCGCCGCCAGGTCGCCGTAGTCGCTGACCGCCGCCGCCACCAGCCCGACCCGGCCGGGCGACTCGCCGCCGCCGAGCAGGCTGTCGTGCAGGGCCTTCCGGGAGTGTTCGCGGAAGGGCCGGTAGATGTAGCCGGCGGCGCAGAAGCGACACGCTCGCGGGCAGCCGCGCGAGACCTCGATCAGCTGCATGCCGCTGAACTCGGTCTCGGCGGTGAAGAGGCAGGTGCGGGCCTGGAAGCCGTCGAGGACGGCCAGCCACTGGCGCTTGACCCGGGGCGGCGCCGCGCCGAGGGGAGTGTTGGCGGCCAGGGTGCCATCGGTGTGGTAGTCGACCCGGTAGAGAGAGGGGACATAGAGCCCCGGGATGCCGGCCAGGTCGGCCAGCAGTTCGGCGCGCGGCCGCCCTTCCCCCGCCTTGAGAGCGGCCAGCAGAGGGTCGAGAAGCACCTCGGCCTCACCGACGGCGAAGAGGTCCATGATCCCGGCGAGCGGCTCGGGATTGAGGAAGGCGCAGACCCCGCCGCACAGCACCAGCGGGTGGCGCTCGTCGCGCTCGGCGGCCCACAGGGGGAGTTGGGCGAGTTCGAAGAGGACCGGCAGGTTGAGGTAGTCGTTCTCGAAGGAGATCGAGAAGGCGATCAGGTCGAAGTCGCCGAGAGGCAGGCGGCTTTCCAGGGAGAGCAGCGGTGCCGCGCCGCGCCGAGAGTCGGCGAGTTCAGCCGGGTCGGGGAGGAAAAAACGTTCGCAGCGGCTGTCCGGGCGCTCGTTGAGGAGCTGGTAGACCGCCTGTACGCCGAGATTGCTCATCCCCTGGTGGTAGCTGTTGGGGTAGACCAGGGCGACGTTCAGGCGTCCTCCACGGGGCGGGACGCTCAGGCCGCTCTCCCCGGCCAGGCGGCGGCGCAGGGAGTCGACGGGGCGCTGCCCCGCCGGGCTCCGCCCTAGCGCGGCGGACGACGGGTGTCGCGGAACCACGGGCGATACTCCTCCATCAACTGCCGCTGCGCGGCGGGAGCCTGGCGACGGCAGGTGGCATAGTCAGGGCTGCCTGGAGCGGCCCCCCAGCGGCGCTCGACGCAGTCGTTGGGGTTGTACGCAACCTCCAGGCCGGCGCGACGCTGGTAGATCTCCCCCAGGCTCAGCCGCCAGGGACTGCCGTCGCTGCGGGTGTAGGTAATGAAGCGCTCGCCGAGGCGACGGGCATGGAGAGCGTCGATGCGCGCCGCGGCAGCCGCCGGGCTTTCGCCCTTGAGCAGGTAGAGCTCGGGGTGACGGCGGATCCGCTCCGGCAGCCCGGCGAGGACCTTCATGGCGATCAGCAGGCGCATGTCCCGCGAGGGAGTGGAAAAGTCCTCCCAGGGGCCGGTGGTCTCGAAGAGCGCCGTGCCGCGCGGCATTGCTATCACCTCCCCGCGGTGACTGCGCAGGTACTCTTCGCCGTTGGCCACCGAGCCGACCCGGGTCTCGAGCTGTTCCATGAGGGCCGCCAGGGTGGCTTCGTAGGCGACTTCGGGGGTCAGGCCGCGGGGGTTGATCAGCCGCTCCAGGCGGGCGTAGAATTCCTCGCCGCTCATTCCGGCCTGTTCGGCGGAGAAGGGCGGGGTCCCGCCGGCGCCGCTGAGCTCACGGTTGTCGGGCACCCTCCAGCCCCCCCGCCCGTCGCTCTGCGGGGCCCGGTAGGTCTTGAAGCCGGGACCGGTCCCCGCTCCCGGGGCAAAGAGAAAGGTCCCCTCCCAGAAGCGCTTGCGCGCCACCGAGTTGTCGGGCTGGGCATCGACGGCAAGCAGCAGCCCGCCGCGCTCGCCGGTTTGCGGCAGCCACTTGACGATCATCAGGGTATGCCCGTAGGGATCGGCGTAGAGAGTCCCCGGCCACAGTGCTTCGCGCTTGAGCGGCACCGGGTAGAAGTCGGTGGCGTCGGCCTCCAGGGCGGTCCGGCCACACCCCGAGTGCGCGCGGTTCATAAGGCGCACGCTCGCCGCCCGAAAGGCCGCAGGCTCGGCCCGGGTACCGACGAAGGTGCGGTCGATCTCTGCGGCCTCGCAGCGCGGCGGGGCGGTGGCGGTGCCGCGGCTGCAGGCGCGCATGGCCAGGGGCAGGCCGAGTTTCCAGGCGAAGTAGCCGCGCAGATAATAGGCCAGATCGGCGCAGTCAGGCTCGCTGGCGATCTTCTGGTCCTCGCCGGGGCGCAGGTAGTCATGGAGGAAGTTGCGCTGCGGATCGCGCAGCACCGGGGTCAGGGAAGGGAAGCTTAAGGACTCCTCCGCGGGGGCATCGAAGAGGTGCTCGACCCAGGCAGCGAAAAAGGCTTCGGTGGCCGGGTCCCAGGTGCCGCTGCCGCGCGAGCCGGGACCGCCGCCGACGACCACTTCTGCACAAGCCACCGCCACTCCGCCGCGCAGGGCCTCGAAGCGGTAGCGACCGGCAGCCGGGCTGGCAACGGCGGCGCGCAGGCTCCAGGGTGGCCCGCCGCCGGTGAGGGCCGCCAAGGGCGCGGCCCGACCGGACGGGTCGATGACCCGGACCGCCTCCAGGGGGGCGTCCACTGCCACCGCCATGACCTGCAGGGGCCCACCGGCCAGCGGGGCGAGCGGCGCGCTGCGGATCTGCACCCCCGGTGCGGAGGCGCAGTCGGCCATGAGTTCACCGGCGCCGGCCGCCAGCGTGGCGAGGAGCAGCATCAGCAGCAGGAGGGCTCGGCCGCCGCACTGGCGCAGGGAACGTGCCGCTTTTGTTTCTCGGGTCATGGCGATCACCGCAGCGCGGGGCCGGCCGCGCAAAAAGCAGGGCCGCCCGTGACGGGCGGCCCTGGCAAAACAGTCTGGTGGGGCGTCGTCAGGATCAGTCGACACGCCGGCGCAGGAAGGCGGGGATGTCGTACTCCTCGCTCTCCGGGGCGCTCGGGCGCGTCGGGCGCAGACGGAGGGCTTCGCCTCTGCGCAGATAGGCCGGGGTGTCCACGTCGCCCTGGTTGGCCACCGGTGGCACGGCCGGCGACAGGGCCGGCGATACCGCGGGGGCCACGCTGGCCATGGCCGGGCGGGCCGGCTCGCGAACCGCCTGCTGCCCGCGGCTCTCGAAGGCATCGCCGAAACCGGTGGCGATGGCAGTGACCTGCAGACGGTCGCCCATCTCCTCGTTGATCACCAGGCCGATGAAAATGTTGGCGTCCTCGTGGACCTTCTCGTGGATGATGTTGGCGACCACCTGGTAGTCGTCCATGGTCATGGTCGAGGAACCGGTGACGTTGACCAGAACACCCTTGGCGCCGGAGATGTCGATATCCTCGAGAAGCGGGCTGCAGATCGCCTGGCGGGCGGCCTCGGCGGCGCGGTTGTCGCCCGAGCCGACGCCGATTCCCATCATGGCCATGCCGCGCTCGCTCATCGCCGACTTGACGTCAGCGAAGTCGACGTTGATCATCCCGTGGGTGGTGATCAGGTCGGAGATCCCCTGGACCGCCTGGCGCAGCACGTCGTCGGCCGGCTTGAAGGCGTCGAGGATGCCCATGTTGCGCCCGGCCAGGCCGCTGAGGCGATCGTTGGGGATGAGGACCAGGGAGTCGACGTGCTTTTTCAACTCGGCGATCCCCTGTTCGGCCATGGACTGGCGACGGCGCCCCTCGAAGGAGAAGGGCCGGGTGGTGACCGCCACGGTCAGGGCGCCGAGTTCCCTGGCGACGTCGGCGATCACCGGGGCCGCGCCGGTGCCGGTGCCGCCGCCCATGCCGGCGGCGATGAAGACCATGTCGGCACCCTGCAGGAGTTCGAGCAGGCGGCTGCGGTCCTCTTCGGCGGCCTCGCGGCCGACCTCGGGGTTGGCGCCGGCGCCGAGCCCTTTGGTCAGGCGGCTGCCGAGCTGCACCCGCACCGGGGCCTTGCTCATGCGCAGGGCCTGGGCATCGGTATTGGCGACGATGAAGTCGACGCCTTCGATGCCGGCCTGGATCATGGTGTTGACCACGTTGCCGCCGGCGCCGCCGACCCCGACCACCTTGATGCGGGCCGACTGCTCCGTGCTTTCGTCGAACTCAAACGTCATAACTTCCCTCCGCAGGGGCTATTTTGCTGCGGCGCGGACGCACCGCCCGATGATGTGCCGACCACAAGATCTTGTGCCCGGTTTCTTGGTGGAACACCATATCATAGCCTAGAAGAATTCGCCAAACCATTCTTTCATGCGCCGGATGACTTTTTCGAAGACCTTCTCCTGGCCGATGGCGAAGTTGCTGGTCTGCAGGTTGCGGCTGCCGTATTTGACCAGGCCGACCCCGGTGGCATAGACCGGCGAGTTGACCACGTCGGCCAGCCCGCCGATGCCGATCGGCAGGCCACGACGCACCGGCAGGTTGAAAATCTGCTCGGCCAGCTCGGGCATCCCCGGCAGGATCGCCGAGCCGCCGGTGAGGACCAAGCCCGAGCTGATGCGGTTCTCGTAGCCGCTTTTGATCAGCTCGCGGTTGACCAGGGTGAAGATCTCCTCGACCCGCGGCTCGAGGATCTCGGCGAGGAGCTGGCGGGAGAGGATGCGCGGCTCGCGCCCGCCCACCGAGGGGACCTCGATGGTCTCGTCCTTGCCGACCATGGAGCTCAGGCAGCAGCCCCACTTCTGCTTGATCATCTCGGCCTCCAGGGCCGGGGTGCGCAGGCCGACGGCGATGTCGTTGGTCAGGTGGTTGCCGCCCAGGGCGAGGACCGAGGTGTACTTGATCGCCCCGTCGACGAAGATGGCGATATCGGTGGTGCCGCCGCCGATGTCGACCAGGGCCACGCCGAGCTCCTTCTCCTCGGGGGCGAGAACCGCCTCGGCGGAGGCCAGCTGCTCGAGGACGATGTCACCCACCGCCACCCCCGCCTTGTTGCAGCTCTTGATGATGTTCTGGGCGCTGGCCACCGCGCCGGTGACGATGTGCACGCGCACTTCCAGCCGCACGCCGTTCATCCCCAGGGGCTCCTTGATGCCGTCCTGGTCGTCGACGATGAACTCCTGGGGGAGGATGTGGATCACCTCGCGGTCCATGGGGATGGCAATCGCCTTGGCGGCGTCGATGACCCGGCGCACGTCGTCGTTGCTCACCTCGCGGCTCTTGATGGCGATCACCCCCTGGGAGTTGATGCCATTGATGTGGCCGCCGGCGATCCCGGCGAAGACCGAGTTGATCTCGCAGCCGGCCATCAGCTCGGCCTCCTGGATCGCCTTGCGGATCGCCGTGACGGTGCTCTCGATGTTGATCACCACCCCTTTGCGCATGCCGCGCGAGGGGCTGGTGCCGATGCCGACGATATCCAGGCCGCTCTCGCTGACGGTGCCGACGATGGCGCAGATCTTGGTCGTGCCGATATCCAGGCCGACGATCAGGTTGTCACCCTTCTTGCTCATGAAACTCCCTTTCTCCCCTGCTTTTCGCTGCGCCCGGCGGCGTATTTCGGATCAACCTTGACCACCACCCGGTCGGCGACATTGAGATCGATGTAGTGCAGCGCCGTCAGGCGCGGTTTGAGTTCGCCGTAGAGCCGCTCGAGACGGTCGAGCTTGGCACTGAAGTCGTCGCGCCCGAAGAGGATCGGCACGCCGAAATCGTTGGTGTAGACCACCAGGCCGTCTTCGCGGTCGACGCGAATCTCGGAGACATCGTCGAAGGTGAAGAGGCGGCGCCCCTGCAGGGCCTCGGTCAGGGCCAGCGCCTGGCGCACCCAGGCGGCAACCTCGTCGGGGCGGTCGAGCAGGTACTGGCGGTCAACCCCGGTGATGAACGGGTAGTCGAGGGAGTCCGTGCTGTCGAGGAGTTTGAAGACCTTGCCGGCGCCGTTGGCGTAGTAGAGGTAGTCGAGCTGGACCACCGCCCGCGGCTGGTGCTCGGTGACGCTGATCACCACCTCGTCGGGGAGGGACCGGACCACTTCGACGGTGTCGATCCAGGGGTTTTCGGCGATCTTGCGGCCGATGCGGGGGAGGTCGAGGTCGAAGATCCCCGTTCCGGTGCGCACGTCGGCAATTCCGGTGATCTCCTGCTCGCTGACCCGGCTGTTGCCGTTCACTCGCACGTTGTGCACGGTGAAGTAGTCGGAGTCACGCACCAGTTCGGTGCCCAGGAGTGCGCCGGTGACCAGCAGGGCGATGCCGCCGAGGACCAGCCCGGCACGCAGCAGGCGGGTAAAGAGCTTCCGCCAGTCGCGCGGCTCTTTCTCGACGCGGCGGCGGTTCCCCTTGACCTTCTTCGGCTTGCGGCGTTTCACATCTTGCATCGGCCGCCCCTCGTCAGCGTCGGCTACTTGTCCAGGCCGGCATCGTCGAGGATGCGCAGCACCAGTTCTGTAAAGGAAATCCCGGCGGCGCCGGCCGCCTTGGGCAGCAGGCTGGTCTCGGTCATGCCGGGGATGGTGTTGACCTCGAGGCAGTGCAGTTCGTCGCCGCGGACAATGAAGTCAACCCGCGCCGCGCCCCGACAGGCCAGCGCCCGGCAGGCGCTCACCGCGGCCGCCTGCAGGCGGGAAATGGTCCCGGCCGGCAGCGGCGCCGGAAGCAGATACTCGGTCTGCCCCGGGGTGTACTTCGACTGATAGTCGTAGAAGCCCCCCTTGGGGACCACCTGGATGACCGGCAGGGGCTCGCCGTTGAGCACCCCGACGGTGACCTCGGCGCCGGCGACGAACTCCTCGACCAGCACCAGATCATCGTGACGCAGCGCCTCGTCGAGGGCCTCCGGCAGCGCGGCGGCATCGCGGACCACCGAGACGCCGATCGTCGACCCTTCGCGGGCCGGCTTGACGACCAGGGGCAGCCGCGGCAGGGCGGCGTCCAGGGCCGCGCGGTCATCCCCGGCGCGGAAGACCGCGAAGGCCGGCGTGGCAACCCCGTGATGGAGCAGGACCTGCTTGGTGACCAGCTTGTTCATGGCCAGGCTGGAGGCTAAGACACCGCTTCCAGTATACGGGATCTGCAGCAATTCTAAAAGCCCCTGCACCGTGCCGTCTTCGCCATAGCGGCCGTGCAGGGCGATGAAGGCCGCCTGGGCGCCGCTTTCGGCGAGGCGGGCCGGCAAATCCCGGCCGGCATCGATGGCCTGCGCGTCCAGCCCCGCCCCCTGCAGGGCGCGCAGGACCGCCGCGCCGGTGCGTAGCGACACCTCGCGCTCGGCGGAAAGTCCGCCCATCAGCACGGCGATGCGCCGCCCCTGCCACTTCTCCAGATTACTCATAAAGCCTCACTCTCTCGTCGTCCCCGGCGCCGGCGCGCCGAGGATCCTGACTTCGCACTCCAGGGCAACGCCGCAGCGTGTCGCGACATCGGCGCGGATCGCCTCGATCAGCGCCTCGACGTCGGCCGCCGTGGCCTGTCCGCCGGTGATGATGAAATTGGCATGGCGCTCGCTCACCTGCGCCCCGCCGATGCCGCGGCCGCGCCACCCGCACTGGTCGATCAGCTGCCAGGCCTGGTGCCCCGGCGGGTTCTTGAAGACCGAGCCGGCGCTCGGCCCGCCCACCGCGTGGGCCTGACGGCGATGCTGCAGGCGCTCGGCGTAGCCGGCGGCGATCAGCTCCGGATCCCCCGTCGCCAGCTGCAGGCGCACCGCGGTGACGATCTCGCCTTCGCCGATCCCCGAGCGGCGGTAGCCTAGATCGAGGGTCTCAGCCGCGCGCCACAGGAAGGTCTCCCCCTGGAGCATTTCCACCGCGGTGACCACCCGGCCGAACTCCTGGCTGCCGGCCCCGGCGTTCATGACCATGGCCCCGCCGACCGTGCCGGGGATCCCGGCCAACTCTTCCAGCCCGGCCAATCCGGCGGCGACCAGCTCCTTGACCAGGGTGTTGAGGCGCACTCCCGCTTCGGCCTCGACCAGGCCGTCACCGGCGAAGCGTACCCCGGTGAAGTGGCTCAGCTCGATGAAGACTCCGGGGAAGCCGCCGTCACGGACCAGCAGGTTGCTCCCCCCGCCGAGGACCTGCCAGGGGACCCCGGCCGCACGCAGCAGGCGCACCGCCTTGACCAGGTCGACGTGGTTGGCCGGGCGCAGCAACGCCGCCGGGCCGCCGACCCGCCAGGTGGTGTGGCGCGCCAGCGGCTCGTCGCGGAGCAGTTCGCCGCGGCACTGCCGGGCGAGCTCGTCAAATAGCGCCCGGTCCACCGCCTTCAGCTTTCTGCAGTCCGGCGAGGAACTCTTCGCCGACTTGCCAGACATTGCCGGCGCCCAGGGTGATGACCATGTCGCCGGGGCGCACCGCCTCGCGCAGTCCAGTGAGCGCGGCCGGGCGGTCGGCGGCGAAGACGCAGGAGCGGTGGCCGTGGCCGCTGATGCCGGCGGCCAGGGCCGCGGCCGAGACTCCGGGGAGAGGCTCTTCACCGGCAGCGTAGATGTCCATGACCACCAGGTGATCGGCCTGGTAGAAAGCGGTGACGAATTCCTCGAAGAGCGCCTGGGTGCGGCTGTAACGGTGGGGCTGGAAGACCGCCACCACTCGCCGCTGCCAGCCGCTGCGCGCCGCGGCCAGGGTTGCCTTGATCTCCGCCGGGTGATGGCCATAGTCGTCGACCACCATGATCTCGTTGATCTCCCCCTTGATCTGGAAGCGCCGCTGGACGCCGCCGAAATCGCTGAAGGCGTCGGCGATCGCCGCAAAGGGCAGATCGAGCTCCATCCCCACGGCTACGGCGGCCAGGGCGTTGAGGACGTTGTGCTGTCCCGGCATGCGGAAACCAAGGCGGCCGAGGGTCCGGCCGCGATAGTGGACGGTGAACTCGGTGCGGTTGCCGCTGTGCTCGATGGCCGTGGCGGAGAAGTCGGCCTGGCTGTTGAGGCCGTAGGTCACCAGCCGCTTGCCTACCTGGGGCAGCAGCCCCTGGATGTTGGCATCGTCGAGGCAGAGCACCGCCAGGCCGTAGAAGGGGACCTTGTTGATGAAATCGATGAAGGTGGCGCGGATCTCGTCGAGATCGCGGTAGTAATCGAGGTGGTCGGCGTCGATGTTGGTGACCACGGCGATGGTCGGCGAGAGCTTTAAAAAGGAGCCGTCCGATTCGTCGGCCTCGGCGACCAGGTACTTCCCCTGGCCGAGCTTGGCATTGGAGCCGAAGGCGTCGAGGCGCCCGCCGATCACCGCGGTGGGATCGATGCCGCAGCGGGTCAGCACCGTGGCCACCATGCTGGTGGTGGTGGTCTTGCCGTGAGTGCCGGCAATGGCGATACC
>CAYQLP010000008.1:47265-49223 GCA_964418505.1 uncultured Geobacteraceae bacterium
GCGCATGAGCTCGGCCAGCATCTCGGCGCGGGGGATCACCGGGACCAGGCGGCGGTGGGCCTCCTCGACCTCGGGGTTGTCGGTGCGCACGGCGGTGGAGGTGACGACCACGTCGACCTCGGCCAGGTTTTCGCGGCGATGGCCGTAGCTGATCGCCCCGCCGAGTTCCGCCAGGCGCCGGGTGATCTCGCTCTCCTTGAGGTCGGAACCGGAGACCTGGTAGCCGAGATTGAGCAGCACCTCGGCGATGCCGCTCATGCCGATGCCGCCAATACCGATGAAATGGATCCTGCGCACTTTGCCGAACATCATCGCTCCTTACTGTTTTTTAGCCGCGGCGCGGCATTCGGCGAGCAGCCGCGCCGCCGCCCCGGGGCGGGACAGGGCGCGCGAAGCCGCCCCCATGGCGGTCAGCCGGGCCGGATCGCGCAGCAGGCCGTCGAGCAGGGCGGCAAAGCTGTCGGCCTTGAGCTCGCGCTGGACCAGCATGATCGCCGCCCCCTTGGCGGCCAGGGCGGCGGCATTCGCCTCCTGGTGGTTGTTGGCGGCGAAGGGATAGGGGATGAGCACCGCCGGCCGGCCGCAGGCGGTCAATTCCGCCAGGGTGGTCGCCCCGGCCCGGCACACCACCAGGCTGGCGCGGGCGTAGGCCGTGGCCATGTCGGTGATGAAGGGGGTGACTTCGACCCCGGTCCAGCCGGCAGCCCGGTAGCCGGCACTGACCTCGTCGAGGTCGGCGCGCCCGGTCTGGTGAACGATGCTCAAGGTGCCGCGCCAGCTCTCCAGGGCCGGCAGGGCCTCGAGCAGCGCCCGGTTGATGGCGCGGGCCCCGTGGCTGCCGCCGAAGACCAGCAGCTGCAGCGGCTCGCTGGTCAGCGGCGGGCAGCTTTCCATGGCCGCCCGCACCGGGTTGCCGGTGACCGCCAGGCGCGCACCGCGGAAGCCTTTGCCGGCTTCGGCGAAGGAGAGGCAGACCCGCTCCGCGCCCCCGCCGAGCAGCCGGTTGGCCAGCCCCGGCCAGGCATTCTGCTCGTGAACCAGGTAGGGGATGCCGGCCAGGCGCGCGGCGAGCAGCACCGGCAGCGAGGCGTAGCCGCCGACCCCGACCACCACGTCCGGGTGGAACTCCTTGAGGATGCGCCGCGACTGGCTGAGGCTGGCCAGCAGCCGCCCCGGCACCTTGAGGCGCTCGGCGAGCCCCAGACCGGCCCAGCCGCTCATCGGCACAGTGCGCAGCGGCCAGCCCAGCTCCGGGAGCAGGCGGCTTTCCAGGCCGCGGGCGGTGCCGACGAAGAGGACGGCGCTCTCCGGCTCCTCGCGGCGCAGCTGCTCGGCGAGGGCCACCGCCGGGAAGAGATGTCCGCCGGTACCGCCGCCGGCCAGCAGCAGCCTCATGTTCCGCCGCCCTCCGTGCGTTTTGAAATGTTGAGAATGATCCCCACCGCCACCAGCGTGGCGATCAGGCTGGAGCCGCCGTAGGAGAGGAACGGCAGGGCCAGCCCCTTGGTCGGCACCAGCCCCATGACCACCGCCATGTTGACGAAGGCCTCGATGCCGATCAGCAGGGTCATGCCGAAGGCCAGGTAGCGGCCGAAGCTGTCCGGGGCGGCGATCGCGGTTTTGAAGCCGCGCATCACCAGGAGGAGGAAGAGGGTGGCGATGATGATCGCGCCGAGGAAGCCGAGCTCTTCGCCGGTCACCGCGAAGATGAAGTCGGTATGGGCCTCGGGGAGGAAGAAGAGCTTCTGCTTGCTCTCTCCCAGGCCGTTGCCGGTCGCCCCGCCGGAACCGAAGGCGATCCAGCTCTGGATGATCTGGAAGCCGGTGTTGCTGGGATCATCAAAGGGGTCAAGGAAGGCCATGATGCGCCGGCGACGGAAATCGACGCGCATGACCAGGAAGTAGAGGAAGGGGAGCGACAAAATGCCGAGCCCGGCGATGTACAGCGGGCGGGTCCC
>CAYQLP010000009.1:0-12565 GCA_964418505.1 uncultured Geobacteraceae bacterium
CCGCCATTGGCGAACTGGCCGCCGGGGTGGCCCACGAGATCAACAACCCCCTGGGGGTGATTCTCGGCTATGCCGGCTACCTCGAGAAGAAGCTCCCCGAGGACGACCCCAACTACCACTACATTCACGAGATCAAGCGCGAGAGCAGACGCTGCAAGAAGATCGTCCAGGACCTGCTCAGCTACGCGCGCACACCGCGACCCGAACTGGAGCCGACCGATCTCAACCACCTGCTCGACCAGATCGTCGAATTCGCCGCCAACCACACCGACCTGGCCGGAGTGCGCATCGTCCGCGACTTCGCCAGGGGGCTGCCGCTGGTGCCGATGGACGGCGACCAGATCCGCCAGGTGGCGATCAACCTGATCCTCAACGCCGGCGCCGCGATGCAGGGGAAAGGGGTGCTGACCGTGAGCACCGCTTACGAGGAGGGCCACGTGGTGGCCACCTTCACTGACACCGGCTGCGGCATCAGCGACGAGGACCAGGCTCGGATCTTCGAGCCCTTCTTCACCACCAAGGAACGCGGCACCGGCCTGGGGCTGGCCATCACCCGCCAGCTGGTCGAACTCCACCACGGCAGCATCCAGATCGCCAGCAGCCCCGGCGAGGGGACCACCGTCACCGTGCGCCTGCCGCTCTCCAGAGAGGATATCTGATGGGCACCCCCCGCATCATGCTGATCGACAACGAGGCCGGCCTGTGCCGGATGATGGACGCCGTGCTCCGCGATCAGGGCTACCAGGTCAAGGCCTACACCAACCCGGCGCAGGCGGTGGCCGATTTCGCCGCCGGCAGCTGGGAGCTGGTCATCTCGGACATCAAGATGCCGGAGATGGATGGACTGGAGGTCCTCCAGCACCTGCGCCGCCGCGACCCGGAGATCCCGGTGATCATGATCACCGCCTACGCCACCGTGGAGATGTCGATCCAGGCCCTGCGCCGTGGCGCCTATGACATGCTGACCAAGCCCTTCGAGCCCGACGAGCTGATCTACCGGGTGCAGAACGCCCTGCAGCACCACGCCCTGGTCGAGGAAAACCGCGAGCTCAAGGAGGAGCTCACCGGCAAGTTCCGCTTCGATCGCATTATCGGCGCCTCCCCGGCGATCCAGCAGCTGCTGGCCACGGTCGCCAAGGTCGCGGTGCGCGACACCGGCGTGCTGATCACCGGCGAGTCGGGGACCGGCAAGGAGCTGATCGCCCAGGCGGTCCACCACAACTCGCCGCGCCGCGAGCGGCGCTTCGTCGCCGTCAACTGTGGCGCCCTCCCCGAGAACATCCTCGAGAGCGAACTCTTCGGCTACCGCAAGGGCGCCTTTACCGGGGCCACCGAAAACCGCCAGGGGCTCCTCGAGGCCGCCGACGGCGGCACCCTCTTTCTCGACGAAGTCGGCAACCTGCCGCTCAACGTCCAGAAAACCCTGTTGCGCTTCCTCCAGGAGCAGGAATTCCGCCGACTCGGCGAGACCACCTCGACCAAGGTCAACGTGCGCCTGATCTCGGCCACCAACGCTGATCTCTCCGGGGAAGTGGCCCGGGGGACCTTCCGCGAGGATCTCTACTACCGGCTCAACGTCATCAACCTGCACCTGCCGCCCCTGCGCGAGCGGCGCGAGGACATCCCCCTGCTGCTCGCCCACTTCATCCGCGAGCAGAACGACAAGTTCGGGGCTTCCTGCAAAGGGCTGACCCCGGAGGCGCTGGAGGCCGCGGTCGCCTACCCCTGGCCCGGCAACATCCGCCAACTGCGCAACGTCATCGAGGCGGCAATGACCATCGAGAGCGGCTCCTATCTCGGCCTGCCGGCCCTCGCCCAGTTCATCGACGTTGGCGAGCGCGGCCACTACGCCACCCCCGCCGATTACGAGGCCTCGCTGGCCCGCTTCGAGACCGACTACCTGACCCGCCTGCTGCGCAAACACGCCGGCAGCGTCGAGGCGGCAGCCGCCGAGGCCGGCATGAACATGGCGACCATCTATCGCAAGCTGAAGAAGTACGGGATTCGCAAGAAGGACCTCGACTGAGGCAAAAGACTCGTCTCGCAGGAATGCGAATCGACCTTTCGCATTTCTGCAAGTCGCGGCACAGCTCCGGAATCTCAGGACAAACCCCTGTTTAAACAGACTTTTTCATGAAGGCCGAGGAGGCTCTCGGCATGTCTCCGCGCCACCGGAAACAAAGGCCGGAACTTTTTCGCAATTCTGCAACCAGGCTGAGCGCCGGCCCCTGCTTCGCCCCCCCGAACTCCCAGAATAAAAACCATTCATTACAAATAGTTAGAAGATAAAAAGCGCTTCTCCGCAGATTGGTACGCCGCTTGCTAACAAAGAGGGCGACACTCCTTGTTGCGGGATCCGGACCGATTGTCCCCGCTTCCGGTCCGGATCCCACCCCTTAGCGGAGGCCCAGATGAGCGACCGGAACGTTTGCCCCTACTACGGATGTGATGAAGAAGCCTGCGACGTCGGCTGCGGCTACATCTCCCCCCACGACGCCAAGATGATTATCAAATTCTGTTCCGCCAGCTACTGCGACTGCCAGAAGTACCGCGAGCTGGCCTGCCGCCATGGCGAAGCTCCCCTCGGCCCGGCCTGGTCGACGCCGCAGCCGTCAGGCCCGACTCCGATCGCCGCCCCGGCCTTCGGGCTCTTATGCTTCGGCCTGACCGCCGCCCTCTTCGCCCTGCGCCAACTGCCGGTGCCGCAGATGGAAATCCACCTGCTCTGCCTGCTGATGGTCCTCGGCGCCCTCGGCCAGATCGTCACCGGCCTGACCGCCCTGCGCGTCAACCCCCTGCGCGCCGTCTCCTTCACCGCCTTCGGCCTCTTCTGGCTGTCACTGCTGGCCGTCGAACTGCTCCCCGCGGCCGGCTACGGCCAGACCCCCGGAGCGCTCCCCCAGGCCGGCTACTTCTTCATGTGGGGGATGTTCGGCCTGATCCTCGCCCAGGGAGACGGGCGCCTGGCCCGCACCTGTCGGGTCACCTTCGCCATGCTCGCCTGCTTCCTGGTCAGCCTCGCTCTCGGGCACCTCACCGGCAGCACCGCCCTCAACCATGGGGCGGCGCTGATCGGCCTGGCCAGCAGCCTCCCCGGTCTCTACCATGGCGTGCGCCAGGGCTGGCACGAATTGATGAACGTCGTCGCACCGGGGCGGGCCCATGCCCGCGGCCACCTCCCGGCGCAGCGCGCCCGTTAAGGAGTCATCGTCAGCACCAGGCTTCCAATCCCAGGTCCCAGCCTTGACAGGACGTGGCAAACCCGTTAATTCTTAACGAGAAATGGATTGCTACCGGTGGCCAATCAGATGAAATCCCGTCTCAGCCTGCAGATGGCACTGCTCGGCCTTGGTGTACTGGCCTTTTATGCCAGCTTGGTCGCCTCCGGCCAGGTCTCCATGGAGATGCTCCCCCACTACGCCATATCGGCGGTGATCTTCCTCTGCTCGGGGAAAATCCTCCGCCAGATGGCGGCGCGCATGCCGGATGCCGAGGACCTCGAAGAGAACCCCTACCGCCTGATCCCCGACTGGTCGATGCGCAACGCCATCCTCAACTGGATGGCCGCCTGCCTGCTGGTCTGCATCATGGCGGTCTTCCTGGTCAAACCCGACGGCATGACCTTCACCCAGATGCTGCAGTTCACCGCCGCCAGCTTCGAGCAGAATCCGACCCCGTCCCTGCCGATGCCGTAAGCAACTGATATCGATCCGCTTCAACGCAAAGAAGCCGGGGACTCCCCCGGCTTCTTTGCGTCTGTAACAATCGACAACGCTTAGCTGAGGCTGTCGATCACCGTGGCCATGCCGTCGTCCAGGTCTTACTCAGCGGGGACGATCCTCAGCTTGCCTTTCTTGCCAGTTCGACCAGGACCTTGGACTTGGCGATCAGGGAGTTCTAGACCAGCGTGAGAGTCTCATTGCCACGCTTTCGACATACCGGTCCCTGTCAGCATTTCGGGGAGCGGCCTTGAGGGCAGGCGAGATGACCCTGACGATGGTGCCGCTATTGCCGTGCCCCTGGCCTTGCCGACAACCCGGGCGACAAAAGTCTTCCCCAAGCCTTCGTCGTACAGCAGCTCGGGCGGAACGCGCACATCGGAGCAGGAAAGGATGGGGGCGTAGGGGGCCGGCCATGATCCTGCAACCTCTCATGCCAACCTCCACCCTTCCGCCGGATTGTAATACCGCGTGGCTCTACCTGACGGCCCCTTTCAGTCCGGGGGAAATCAAGACCTTGCGTACAAAGCGCGCAAAAAAGGCGGCCCCGCTAATGCGGGGCCGCCTGGCCAGTGAAGCGGGCAGGTGATCAGTCGATCTTGGCCATCTGCAGTTCCAGTTCCTCTTCGCCGATGGCGGCCGGCACCGTCGCGGTCTTCTCGACCGGCTTGGCGCGCAGGGTGTTGGCCATCATCGCTGAGATCAGCAGGAGAACCCCGGCGACCGCGAAGGACATGGTGAAGCTGCCGGTCTTGGCCTTGAGCATTTCGCCGACCTTGACCAGGGCGAAGGCGCCGACGCCCCAGGCGCTGAAGAGGATGCCGTAGTTGATGCCGTAGTTCTTCACCCCCCAGAGGTCCTTGGCGAAGGAGGGGAAGAGGGAGAGGTTGGTGCCGTAGTTGAAAACCATGAAGGTGACCAGCAGGACCAGCACCAGGGCGTTCGAGTAGGTGCCGTCGACCACCGGGATGGCGGCGAACATCAGGGCGGCCTGGAAGACCAGAGCGATGATCAGGGTGTTGGCGCGGCCGATCTTGTCGGAGACCACCCCGGCGATGACGCGGCCGGCGGCGTTGCCGATCGACATCACGGCGACGACCAGGAAGGCCCACTCGCCCAGGCTGGCCTTGGCCAGGCCGGTGGCGCTGCCGATGACCATCAGGCCGGCGCCGGCGCCGATGAAGAAGCACACCCACAGGGCGTAGAACTTGCCGGAGCCGAGGATCTGCATGGGGGTCTTGTCCTCGACCACCGATTTCTTGGCCATCGCCTTGGCATTCGGATCGGCCACGTAACCGGCCGGCGGGTTCTGCAGGATCATGGCGAAGAGGCAGACCACCGCGCCGAAGGCGATGCCGAGGATCATCATCGACTGGAGAACGCCGAAGGACTTGAGCAGGAAGTTGGAAAGCGGCGCGATGTAGACCGGGGCCAGACCGAAACCGGCGACGACGATCCCGGCGATCAGGCCGGTCTTGGCCGGCGGGAACCAGCGCAGGGCCGGCGGGGTGGCGGCCGAATAGGCGAAGCCCATGCCGAGGCCGAACATGACGCCGAAACCGGCCATCCACATCCAGTAGCTGGTGCTCAGCGAGGCGATCAGGAAGCCGCCGCCGACCAGCAGCCCGCCGATGATGCAGGTGGCGCGGGGGCCGATCTTGTCCTGCATGCGCCCGGCGATGATCATCGAGAAGGCAAAGAGCAGGCAGGCCAGGGCGTAGGGATCGTTGACCGAAGCGACATCCCAGTTGAAGGAGCCTTCACCGCCGGCCTTGATCGAATCGAGGATGGCGGACTTGAAGATGCTCCAGGCATAGAGGACGCCGAGCGCCAGGTTGACGGCCGTGCCGGCGAGGACCACGGTCCAGCCGCGGCGGTAGGAAGGTGAGCTGCTCATGTTTGCCTCCTTGGTGATCGGGATGGGTCGGTTGCCAAACCCGCTGTGATCGAATTCTTTTGCTGGAAAGCCGGCGGCCATTCGCCGTGCCTTCTTGTGCAATCTCTAACGCAACCTGCATACCAATGTTCTAGCTCCCCGCAAAAAAAATTTTCGATAGCAATTACATGCACTTGCATACACAATCCGGGCCTTCCCCCGAACTTTCCACGACAAACCGATTTGCACAAATGCAAAACCGGCCTGCGCAGGGAAACGCCGCGCAGACCTCCGGAGAACAGCGGGGGAAAGGCTCCGGATCCGCACTGCAGGCGGGATTACGCCTTGAGAGGGAGCCCTGGCAAGACAGCTGGAGGGGAGGATTCGCAGGGATGCAAGGGGGAGAGAATCGATTTCGCACGAATGCAAAAATGCCGCCCTGCCCGAAGGCAGAGCGGCATGGGGAGAGGCTCCCGGGGGCGGCCCGGAACGCTGGTCAGGCCCGCGAGACGAAGCGCCCTTCGCGGGTATCGACCTTGACCCTGACGCCGGATTCCAGGTAGGCCGGCACCTGGATGGCCAGGCCGGTTTCGAGGAGCGCCTCCTTGGTCTGGGCCTGGGCGGTGGCGTTGCGGATCGCCGGGGCGGTGTCGGTAACCAGCAGCTCGACCACCATCGGCGCCTCGACGCTGACCACCCGGCCCTCGAAGAGGCCGATGGTCACCTCCATCCCTTCGAGGAGGTAGCCCTTGACCGGCGCGTAGAGCTCGGCATCCAGTTCGTACTGCTCGTAGCTCTCCATGTCCATGAAGACCCCGCCGTCGCCGGAGGGGTAGAGGAACTGCCCCTTGCGCTTCTCGAAGTCGGCCTCGTCGACGCGGTCGCCGGACTTGAAAGCCTTTTCCAGGACCTGGCCGGTGAGCAGGTTGCGGTACTTGGTCTTGACCAGGGTGGCGCCGCCGCGCGCCGAGGGGGACTGGGTGGTGAAGTCGAGGATCAGGCAGGGGGCGCCGTCGAGTTGAATGACCGTGCCGCGCTTGAAATCGCTGGTTGATATCACGTCAGGCTCCTTGATGAGGGAATGGGCTGTGTCTGAAGCGGCGCGACTATACTCCAGGACGGGGAAGACGCTCAACGCTTTTCCGGTGACATCCACCGTAACTTGTGCTTGAATAGCGCGCTTTTACGGCAGATGCCGCTAACCAGTCAAGGAGCTGACACTCATGGTATATTCCTGTGCCGACCTGAAAAAAGGCCTTAAACTGATGATCGACGGCGCCCCCCACGTCATCGTCGCCTTCGATTTCACCAAGCCCGGCAAGGGCCAGGCCCTCTACAAGTGCAAGCTGCGCAACATGATCACCGGGTCCCTCTTCGAGCGCACCTACCGCTCCGGCGAAAGCTTCGAGCAGGCCCAGCTCGAAGAGCGCGACATGCAGTACCTCTACCGGGACGAGAGCGGCTACGTCTTCATGGACCAGAAGAGCTACGAGCAGGTGGTTATCTCTGAAGACGTCCTCGGCGACGACCACTACTTCCTGGTCGACAACATGCAGGTTAAGGTGCTGCTCTTCAACGAGCGCGGCATCGGCTTGACCCTCCCCAACTTCGTCAACCTGCGCGTCACCCAGGCCGACCCCTGGGTCAAGGGGGACACCGCCGCCGGAAACAACAAGCCGGCCACCGTCGACGGCGGCTACACCCTGCAGGTGCCGTCCTTCGTCGAAGAAGGGGACCTGATCCAGATCGACACCCGCACCGGCGAGTACTACACCCGCGTCAAGGAGTAAGCTGAGACGGTGGGTTGCCGCGCCCCGGGCGGGGGCCGGAGGGCCGGTGACGAGCGGCCTCCGACGTGGATGCAAGACAATGGCTGAGCTGAACTGGGCGCTGGCCCGCAAACGGACGAATCTTGAAAAGCGCGCCCGAATCCTCCAGGGGATCCGGGCCTTTTTCATCGGCCGCGGCTGTCTCGAGGTGGAAACCCCGCAGCGCATCCCGGCCAACGCCCCGGAAAGCTATATTGACGCCCAGGAAGCCGGCGACTGGGTGCTGCACACCTCGCCGGAACTGGCCATGAAGCGCCTCCTCGCCGCCGGCTGCCCCGACCTCTTCCAGCTCTGCCGGGTGTGGCGCGAGGGGGAGCGCGGCGGGCGCCACCTCCCCGAGTTCACCCTTCTCGAATGGTACCGCCGCGACGCCGACTACACCCGCCTGATGGCCGACTGCGAGGAGCTTCTCGCCACCCTGGTGCCGGAGGGCCGGCTGGCCTGGCGCGGCGACTGGATCGACCTCACCCCCCCCTTCCCGCGGCTGGGCGTGGCCGAGGCCTTCGCCCGCTACGCCTCCTGTTCCGTTACGGAGGCCCTGGCCCGGGGGCGCTTCGACGAAGTCCTCGCCCTCGAGGTCGAGCCGCGCCTCGGCCCGGCCCCCCTCTTCCTGGTCGACTACCCGGCGCCGCTGGCCGCCCTGGCCCGCCTCAAGCCCGCCCGGCCGGCGGTCGCCGAACGCTGCGAACTCTACCTGGGCGGGCTGGAGCTGGCCAACGGCTTCTCCGAACTGACCGATCCGGTCGAGCAGCGCGAGCGCTTTCAATGCGACGAGGCGGCGCGGCGCACCGCCGGCAAAATGCCGAGGCCCCTCCCCGAGGCCTACCTGGCCGAGCTCTCCGCCCTCCCCCCCTGCGCCGGCATGGCCCTGGGGATCGACCGCCTGGTTATGCTGCTGTGCGGCGCGGAGAGGATCGACGAGGTGGTGGCCTTCACCCCGGAGGAGTTGTAGATGGGGATTTTCAAGGTGCTGCGCGACTGCCTGCGCCAGGCGCTCAAGACCTCCCTGGCGCTCTTCCGCATCATCGTGCCGATCGCCGTTGCCGTACGCCTGCTGGAGATGGTCGGCGCCATCGAACTCCTCGGCCACCTGCTTGCCCCGCTGATGGCCCTGGTCGGACTCCCGGGGAGCATGGGGCTGGTCTGGGCGACCACCCTGGCCACCAACATCTACGGCGGCATGGTGGTCTTCGCCGGGGTCGCCCCGGGGGCGGGCTTAAGCGTCGCCCAGGTCACGGTCCTCGCCACCATGATGCTGATCGCCCACGCCATCCCGGTCGAGGCCTCCATCGCCCGCCAGGCCGGAACCAGCTTCCGGGCCATGGCCGCGCTGCGCATCGGCGGCGCCCTCCTCGCCGGAATCCTCCTCAACCTCGCCTACACCGCCACGGCCACCCTGCAGCAGGCCAACCTGGCGCTGTGGTCCCCGCCCCCCCGCGATCCGGGGTGGGCCGGCTGGGCGGCGGGGGAAGTGCGCACCCTCCTCTCGATCTTCCTGATCATCCTCGTCCTGCTGATCCTCATGCGCCTCCTCGAGCGGCTGGGGATCACCGCCCTGCTCACCCGCCTGCTGCGCCCGGTCCTGACCATGCTGGGGATCAGCGAGCGCGCCGCGCCCCTGGCGATCATCGGCATGACCCTGGGGCTGACCTACGGCGGCGGGCTGATCATCCAGGAGGCACGGGCCGGGCAGCTGTCGCGCCGCGACGTCTTCTGCGCCCTGACCCTGCTGGGGATCTGTCACAGTTTTATCGAGGATACCCTGCTGATGGTGGTGATCGGCGGCGACCTCTCCGGCACCCTGGTCGGGCGGACGCTCTTCGCCCTCGCCGTCACCTTCCTGGTCGCCCGCCTGCTGCGCCGCCTCCCCGACGGACTGCAGCAGCGCTGGTTCTTCAGCGGTCCGGGGTAGCCGGCGGCGTTTCGCGGTTGGGGATGGTCACCAGTTCCCCGGCCGCGCTGCGCAGCACCGCGTCCGGACCGAGGCTGACCACGCTCTGCGGGGTCAGCGCCACCTTCCCCTTCCCCCCCGGCAGGTCGACGATGTAGTGCGGCACGGCCAGGCCGGAGACGCGCCGGCGCAGGCCGGCGGCCAGATCCAGGCCGCGCTCGAGGGCAACGCGGAAGTGCGCGGTGCCGTGCACCGGATCGAGCTGGTGCAGGCAGTAGGGGCGCACGCGCAGGCGCAGCAGCTCGGTACACAGCGTTGCGAGGGTCTCGAGGTCGTCGTTGACCCCGCGCAGCAGCACGCTCTGGTTGGCCAGGGGGATGCCGGCGGCGGCCAGGCGCTCGCAGGCCGCGCGGGCCGCCTGACCCAGTTCGGCGGGGTGGTTGAAATGGGAGGTGAGATAGAGCGGGGCGTGGCGGCCGAGCAGGGCGGCCAGTTCAGGGGTGATGCGTTCGGGGAGGACCGCCGGGGTGCGGGTGGCGATGCGCAGCACGCCGAGGTGGGGAATGGCGCGCAGCCGGGCGAGGATCCCGGCGAGCTGGTGATCGTCGAGGAGCAGCGGGTCGCCCCCGGATATGATCACTTCATCGATCTGCGGCCGGGCAGCGATGTAGTCGATCCCCGCCAGGACCTCGGCGTAGGGGATGGCCGTCGCCGCGCAGCCGACCAGGCGCTTGCGGGTGCAGAAGCGGCAGTAGGCGGCGCAGCGGTTGCCGGCCAGCAGCAGGACCCGCCCGGGATAGCGGTGCACCACTGCGGGCAGGGGGGCCAGTCGCCCTTCGGCGAGGGGGTCGGCGGGGAGTTCATCGGCGGCGAGTTCGCGCGGGTCGGGGAGGAACTGGCGGCCGAGCGGGTCGGCGGCGCTCCGGATCAGGGCGAGCAGGTGCGGGGTCAGGCGCAGCGGGTAGCGGGCGGCGATTGCCGTCGTGGACTCCGGGTCGAGGGCATAGCGGGCGGCAATCTGCCGCGGGTCGCTGACCGTCGCAGCCAGCGCCTCCTGCCAGGCGGCCACGCTCAGGCGCCGCCGGCCTGGTAGCGATCACGCTGGCGGTAGACGGCCACGGCCAGGGCGAGGAGCAGGGCGTCGCGGCCGAGGGCCTGCAGCGGGGTGGTACCGGCATCGGGGCCGAAGCAGCCGCAGTCGATGCCCAGGCCGCGGGCGATCACGCTGGCCAGCACGACCATGAAGAAGGCATTGAGCGCCCCCACCAGCAGGGCCGCCCCCTTGACGTGCCGGTTAGCCACCAGCAGCCCTCCGGCGAGCAGTTCGACAAAAGGCAGGGTCGCGGCCACCGCGTAGTTCCAAGCGTAGGGGAGGAGCCGGTAGGCGGCGACCTGCCCGGCGAAAGCCGGCACATCAAGGGCCTTGACTGCCCCGGCCCACAGGAAGATCCCGCCCAGAAGCAGGCGGCAGAAATGATAGCTGCCCCGGCCGCTGCGCTTCATGACCCGCCCTTCTCAACCGGCAGCCCGGCGTCGCGCCACTCGGGGAAGCCCCCCTCAAAAACCCGCAGGTCGCGGTAGCCGGCAGCGGCCAGGCGCAGGGCGAGGTCGAAAGAATCCGGGCAGCCGTAGCCGTTGCAGTAGATGACCAGGGTACGTTCGGCCGGGACCGCCTGGCGGAAGACCTCGAGCCGCTCGTCGAGCGCGCCGAGCGGCAGCAGACGCGCGCCGGGGAGATGCCCGTCGCCGTAGAGCCCCTCTTCGCGGGCATCGACCGCCAGGGCCCCGCCGGCCAGCAGCTCGCGGACCTCGGCGAGGAGCACCGGCTGCGGACGGGCGGGATCTGCCGCCCGCTCGGTCGCGGGGGTCACGGCCAGTTTGCCGGTGAAGGCCTCGCGGACCAGGCGCTGGTTGACGGCCAGGCCGGCGAGGAGCCCGACCAGGGCAATCAGGATGGCGTCACGAAGGGCGGAGGGAAGGGCGTTCATTCGTCGGGGGAGAGGGTCAGGTCGTCGGGGTTGAGGCGCAGCAGGTGCTCGCGCAGGCGGCGCTGGCCGCGCTCGAGCTGGTCGATGCGGGCGCAGGCGGCGGTCAGCTCCAGGTTGAGTTCCTCGATCAGCAAGGACTGGTGGCTGAAGCGGATCTCCAGTTCGGTCAGGCGTTCGGTCAGGTCATCCATATGGCTCTCCAGTGGCGCATGCTAGCAGAAGCGCCCGCCCGGCGCAATCGGCTGCGGGAAGCTCGCGAGCCCGCGGCCTGTACCAGCCGCCCGATTCGGGCTAGACTGGCGATGGATCTCATCCCCCAGGAGCCGTCCATGACTGCGCCCCTTGAACTGTTGCAGGGACTCTTCCCCGCCGCGTGCCACGACCGGGTCTTCCTGACCGGCGGAAGCGTGCGCGATCTGCTTCTCAGCCGTCCCGGGGCCGACCTCGACCTGGCCGCTGCCCTCCCTCCCCCCGAGCTGCGCCGCCTCGGCTTCACCCTGGTGCAAGGCAAGAGCACTACCCCGGTCTGGCTGCGCACCGCCCCGCCGCACGGCAAAATCGAGCTGACCCCGCTGCGGACCGACGCGCCGCTTGAGGAAGAACTTGACGCCGACCTGCGCCGCCGGGACTTCACCGTCAACGCCATGGCCCTGGGGCTGGACGGCACCCTGCACGACCCCCTGGGCGGACGGGACGACCTGGCCGCGGGCCGCCTGCGTGCCTGTCGCGCCGACGCTTTTCACGCCGACCCCCTGCGCCTGCTTCGCGCCCTGCGCTTCGAGTGTGCCGGCTGGCGGCTGGATGCGGCCAGCGAGGCGCTAATCCGCGGGGATGAGTGGGGCGCGCCCTTGCGTGCCATCCCCGTCGAGCGCTGCAGCCGCGAACTGCTCAAGGCCCTGACCGCCGACTCCCCGCAGCGCTTCCCGGCCCGCCTGGTGGAACTGGGGCTGGGCCGCGACTGGCTCCCCGAGCTCTCCCGCATGGCCGCGGTCCCGGCCGGCCCGCCCCGGCACCACGGCGAGACCAGCCTGCTCGAGCACTCCCTGGAGGTCCTCGAGCGCCTGACGGCACTCTCCGCGGACCCCCTGGCCCGCTTCTGCGCACTCTTTCACGATCTCGGCAAGCTGGCCACCGAGCCATCCCTCTACCCGCGCCATCATGGCCACGACCAGGCCGGCTTCGCCCTCGCCCCCGCCTTCTGCACCCGCCTGGCCCTGCCCGCCGCCTACCGTCGCGGCCTGGCCTGGAGCTGCCGCCTGCAC
>CAYQLP010000009.1:12615-16970 GCA_964418505.1 uncultured Geobacteraceae bacterium
TGTCAACCGCTGGGAAGAACTGCGCGATACCACCCGCATCAGCCTGATCGAACAGGCGGAGCGGGCTGCGATCGCCGGCTTCCTGCCCCTGCTGGCCGCGGCCGACAAGGCGGAACGGGGGCCGCCGCAGGGCTGGGCCGCGGTGCTGGAGATCGTCCGGCTGAACACCGCCGCCCTGGGCATCGCCCCGGCACAGCTGGCGGCCCTGGCCCCGCCGCGGCGGGCCGCCCTGATCCGCCGGCAGCGCATCGCAGAGTTGCGCCGCCGGGGGCTTGGCCGAACGAGGCGGGGCTAGCCGTCCTCGCCTTCCCGTCGGGCGCGCTTTTTCTCCCCCAGCCGCTTCTTGGCCGCCAGGCGCCGCTCCACCGCCCCCCGCCCCGGCCGGGTGGCGAGACGCGGCACCACCGGCCGGTTGCGCGCGGCGAGCTTCGCCTCGAGGCGCTGCCGGGCCTGGCGGAGGTTAAGATAGCGGGAGCGCGACTCGGTGGCGGTGACCACGATGCCGGTCGGCAGGTGGGTGATGCGCACCCCCGTCTCGCTCTTGTTGCGGTGCTGCCCTCCCGGCCCGGAGGCCCGGAAGAAATCGATGCGCAGGTCGGCGTCGGCAATCCAGGTCATGGTCTCATCCTTTCGACTGCCCCTAGCTTAACGCCCCGGCTTCATGCTACACAATAAAATCGCTGCAGATCGCCATCACCCCTCAAGCGGGAGAATCCCCATGGCCCATTTCGCCCTGACCGTCGTCGGCCGGGACCGCCCCGGCATCGTTGCCCAGGTCACCGAGATCCTCTTCCGCCTCGGCTGCAACATCGCGGACTCGAGCTGCTCGATCCTCGGCGGGCAGTTCGCCATGATCCTGATCATCTCTCATCCCGCCCTGGTCGATCGCACCAGCTTCGGCGACGCCTTCCAGCCTCTCGAGGAGGCCGACCTGACCGTGGCCCTGCGCGTTCTCAAGCCGGGCGGCGAGATCACCCCCCACTTCGACGGCGAGCTCTGCATGATCTCGGTCTACGGTGCCGACCGGCCGGGAATCGTCTACCAGGTCGCGCAGGTCCTCGGTGCCCGCAAGGTCAACATCACCGACCTCAACACCAAGCTGGTCGGCAGCGAGGATCACCCGGTCTACGTGATGATCATCGAAGCGGTGCTCCCCGCCGGCGTCGATGAACACGAGGTGGATGCGTGGATGGCGCCGCTGCGCGAGGAACTGCAGGTGGATATCAGCACGCGCGTCATCCCCCGGGTGGAATTGTAGGCATGCCCCCTCGCCCGCTGCTGATCTACCCCAATCCGCTTCTCAAGCAGGTCGCTGCGCCGGTCGCCGCGATCGACCAGTCGGTGATCGCCCTGGTCGACGATCTGGTCGAGACCATGCGTGCCGCCGGGCACTCGGTGGGGGTGGCCGCGCCGCAGATCGGTGAACTGCGCCGGGTGGCGGTGGTCGATGTCTCGGCCAGCAAGCTGGGCAAGGAGCAGGCCAACCACGGCCTGCTGGAAATGATCAACCCGCAGATTCTCGAGCGCAGCGGAGCGAAAACCTTTCGCGAAGGGTGCATGAGCGTCCCGGAATACACCGGCAACGTGACCCGCGCCGAAACCATCCTCCTCGAGTTCCTCGACCGCCGCGGGCAGCGCCGGGTGATCGAAGCCCACGGCTTCGAGGCGGTGGCCATCCAGCACGAACTCGACCATCTCGACGGGCTGCTCTTCCTCGACCGCGTCTCCAGCCTGAAGACCGACATCTTCCGCCGCAAGCATTCGTAATCACAAGCTTAACCCTTTTTTCTTGCCTTGCCGGCACAATTCCGTTAACATTCGCGAACTTAAGTTCAATCTTCACCCCGTTCTTCGGGAGGGCGAATGCTGCGTTGCTTCATCACACTGCTGGTCGGGGCGGTTCTCACCACTCTGGTCATGACGGACGCCGAGGCCAGGACGGCCCCCAAGGCGCCGCAAGTGCATGTGGTGAAAGAGGGCGACACTCTGGGTGCCATTGCCCAGCGCTACGGGCTGTCGGTCAGTGAACTCAAGCGCCTCAACGGGCTGAGCGGCAGCCGCCTCAAGATCGACCAGAAACTCGCCCTCTCCCGCGCCGCCGCCCCCCCCGTCGCCGCCACCGCCAAGCCGTCACCGGCAAAAGCCGCTGCAAAGGCAGCGCCGCGGGCCCGGAGTGAGCATGTAGTCAAAAGCGGCGACAGCCTTTACTCCATCGCCCGCCGCCACGGCACCTCGGCCGCCCTCAAGCAGCTCAACGGCCTGCGCAGCGACAAGCTCAGCCTCGGCCAGCGCCTGGCCCTGGCCGGCGGCAGCGCCCCGGCAGTCAAAGCCGACAGCCGCTCCAGGGTAGCCGCCGACGTCCACGTGGTCCGCAAGGGCGAGACGCTCAGCAGCATCGCCCGCCGCCACGGCATGGCGGTCGCCGATCTCAAGCAGATCAACGACTTGAGCGGCAACCGGCTCAAGATCGGCCAGCGCCTGGCCCTGAGCGGCCGCGACTACAATCCGGCACCGGTTTTCAGCCCCGGGGACGTCACCGAGGACGAAGTCCTGGAGATGGCCTATGCGGCCGAAAGTCCGCTCGAGCAGATGGCTTTCAACTACCTGTCCGTCCCCTATCGCTTCGGCGGCAACAGCCGCAAGGGGATCGACTGCTCGGCCTTCGTCCAGTCGGTCTTTCGCGATGTCGACGTCAAACTGCCACGCAGTGCCCGCGAGCAGTTCCGCGTCGGCGAGAAGGTCGAACGCGACGAACTGCAGCCCGGCGACCTCATCTTCTTCCGCACCTACGCCAAGTTCCCCTCCCACGTCGGCATCTACCTCGGCGAAGGACGGATGATCCATGCCTCGTCGCGCAGCCGCCGGGTGGTGATCACCAGCATCGACTATCCCTACTATGTCAAACGTTACATCGGCGCCAAGCGTATCGGCCTCGACGACAGCAAGGGGGATGACACCCTAGCCCAGGCCGCCGAGGAGCTGCTGACACCCAGAGGGACCGACGCCGACCAGGATCTCGACGCCGCCGCCCTGGATGTCGCCGACGGCGATCTCGACGCCGAGGAAGATGAAACGATTGGCGACGAATCCCAGGCGGAAAGCATCGAAACTGCGGTCGAACAGCCCGCCGCACTGACCCCGGCGATCGAGCAGTCAGCGCTCGACCGGCCCGCCGGCGAGGTGCAATCCGCCCTCTTCCCGCCTGTGGCCTTCCCGATCGTGGAAGTTGCCGCGCAAAACCGGCCTCCCCTCAACTAGACAAGCCAGGCGGTCACGGCCGCCGTCAATTACACAAGCCAAGGGGCGGTCGATCGACCGCCCCTTTCTGTTTCTGCCACTCCGCCCCTTGCCGTCAGCCGTCAGCCGTCAGCCGGCCGCCAGATGCCTGATCACCTGCTCGGCAGTGCGGTTGGCCGCGTTCACGCAGTCGTTGAGGCCGACGCCGCCGAAGGCGTTGCCGGTGACGAACAACCCCGGATGGGCCGGCAGGCGCTCGGCGATCGCCGCCAGGCGCCGGGCGTGCCCGGGGAGGTACTGCGGGATGGCCCGGCGATGACGGAAGATGCGCACGAAGTCGGGGGCTGCCTCGATGCCCATGATGTGGCGCAGGTCGGCGCGGGTCAGGGCCAGGGCCTGGTCGTCGGCCAGTTCGATAGCGGCGGGGTTGGTGGCCCCGCCCATCATCGAACGCAGCAGGACGTGACCTTCCGGAGCCCGCTGCGGGAAGATGCTCGAATCCCACAGGGTGCCCAGGATGCTGCGCCCGGACCGGCGGGTGACCAGGTAGCCGAAGCCGTCGAGGTCGCGGGCGATGCGCTCGCGCCGGAAGCCGCAGCAGATCACATTCATCGGCGCGTAGGGGATGCCGTTGACCAGTTCGCCCAGCTGGGTATCGAGCGGTGCCACCAGCCCCCCCAGGACATGGGCCGGCAGCGCCGAGACCAGCACGTCGCAGTCCACTGTCCCGCCATCCGCCAGGTTGACTGCCCACCCTCCGGCCGCTCCGGGCTGAATGGCCGTTACCGGCGCGCCGGTACGCACCTCGCCAGAGATTCCGGCAGCCGCGGCATCGGTCAGCGACTGGATGCCGTCGACGAAGGAGGTCAGCACTCCGCCGGGGCCGGCAGCACTGGCCACCGCCTTGCCGGCCTTGATCTCGGCCTTCTTCTTTTTGGCCAGCTTGAGCATCGCCCGCAGCAGCCCGCCGTACTCCTGCTCGAGCTCGCGGATCCGCGGGAAGCAGCTCTGCAGGCTCATGGTCTCCGGGTCGCCGGCGAAGATCCCCGAGACCATCGGCCCGATCAGCTTGTCGAGGGCTTCTGCCCCCAGGCGGCGGCGGGCGAAATCGGCGAGGG
>CAYQLP010000009.1:16980-46221 GCA_964418505.1 uncultured Geobacteraceae bacterium
TCGCGGCGCGGCGGGACGAAGAGCTCCCCGGCCAGGCGCAGCTTCCCGGGCCAGCTGATCAGCTGCGACTTGAGGAACATCGGGCCGTTTTCGGGGAGGCGGTGGAGCGCCCCGTCGGCATAGATGAAGCGCTTGCGGGCATTGTCGTCGGAGCGGGCCAGGCGGCTGCTGATCCCCAGGCGTGCACAGAGTTCCAGGGTCATCGGCTTACTGTCGAGAAAACCGTTCGGCCCCCATTCGCAGAGATAGCCCTCTTCCTTGATACTCCAGATCTTGCCGCCGGTGCGTGTTTCCCGCTCGAGCACCGAAACGGACACGGGCAGGCCGCGCTCGGCGGCCAGGCGCTCGATGGCATGGGCGGTGGCCAGCCCGGAGATGCCGGCGCCAAGAATTGCGATGCGGATCATGTGTGCTCCCTTCGTACAGCGTAAATCGTCAGGAGTACCGGCCGGGAGGTCACTCGCCGTGGCCGATGCTCCCCAGGTAGCCCATGTCAGGCTGATCGAGTTGGGCGAAGGTGTTGCGCAGGCCGGCTTCCAGCGTCGGATAGCGCAGCGTCACCCCCAGGCGCTCAAGCATCCGCCGGTTGTCCATGCGCCGGGTCTCCTGGAGGTAGGAGAGCATCATCGGCGTCATCACCCGACGGGCCTCCTCCATCGTTACCTGCGGCGGGCGCGGCAGGCCGGAGTAGTCGGCAATCAGGTTGAAGTACTGGGTCATCGTCCCCGGCTGGCCGTCGCTGACGTTGAAGACCTCGCCGGCCCCGGCCCGCTCGGCGGCGGCGACGCAGACTTCCGCCAGGTCATCGGCGTGGATGCGGTTGGTCGGCGGCGCCTCAGCCTCGTTGAGAACCGGGTGCCCCTGCTGCAGGCGGGCCAGCGGCAGCCGCCCCGGCCCGTAGATGCCGGTCACCCGCAGGATCACCACCTCGCAGCCGACCGCACGCCCCCACTCGAGGAGGGTGGTTTCGGCATCGAGACGCCGCCTGGCCCGGCTGGTCTGCGGGTTGGCCGGGGTCTCCTCGGTCACCCACTCCCCGCTGCAGTCGCCGTAGACGCCGCTGGTGCTGATGTAGACGGCCCGGGCCGGCGCCCGGTCGGCAGCGGTGGCGGCACAGAAGCGCCGCATGCGGCTGTCGACGGGACCCCCGCCGGGGGGAGGGGCAAAGTAGTAGAGCAGGGTGCCGGCGGTGGGCAGGGCGGCCAGCGACTCGGCATCGTCGAGATCGCCGCTGACCGCCTCGATGGCGAAGCCGGCCAGCCGCGCGGCGCCGGCGGCATTGCGGGTCAGCCCGGCGACTGTGCGGCCGCGGGCCTGCTCGAGGCGTGCCACGCGCACGCCGATGTCGCCGCAGCCGATGATCAGGATTTCAGCCATGTTCGCTCCTTAAACTTTTCCCGACGATTTCACCGACATCGCGCGACAGGCCGGCCTGGGCGCGTATCCGCTCGAGTTGGCCGCGCATCTGTCCCTGCCGCTCCTCGCCGTAGCGCCGCCAGCGACTCAGCGAGCCGGCCAGCCGGGCGGCCAGCTGGGGGTTGAGGGGATCGATCTCGATGATGCGGTCGGCAACGAAGCGGTAGCCGGAACCGTCGGCGGCGTGGAAAACGGCCGGATTGGCGAGCGCGAAGGCCCCGACCAGGGCCCGCACCCGGTTGGGATTCTTCAGGGTGAAGGCCGGGTGGTCGAGCAGGGCCACCACCCGGGGAAGAGTATCGGCACGGCAGCTGGTTGCCTGGGCATTCAGCCACTTGTCGATGACCAGCGGGTTGTCGCGGCAGACAGCGTAGAAATCTGCCAGGGCCTCGTCGTACTCGGGGCGCTCCATGCCGGCCAGGGCCACCAGGGCCGCCAGCCGGTCGGTCAGGTTGTCGGCGGCGCGACAGCGGGCCAGGCAGTCGGCTGCCGCCTCCGCTCCGCCGGCGGCGGCCAGGTAGGCCAGGCAGAGGTTTTTCAGGCTGCGCCGGCCGATCGCCGCGGCATCGACTGCGTAGGGACCGGAGTCGCTCAGCGCTGCCAGGCACGCTGCAAACTCGGCGCCGAGGGCCTCGGCCAGCTGCCGGCGCAGCAGCTGGCGGGCGGCGTGCACGGCCAGCGGGTCGGCCACCGCCATGGCGTCGGCCAATTCCCCCTCGGCCGGCAGGGTCAGGGCCAGGGCCAGGAAGGCCGGGTCGGCCCCGGGATCACCCAGGGCGGCACGGAAGGCGGCAATGAAAGCTGCGGGCGACGGCGCTTCGCCCCCCTGCTGCCCGGCCGCGACCATGGCCAGCAGGAGCCTGGTAGCCAGGCGCTGACCGGCCTCCCAGCGGTTGAAGGGGTCGCTGTCGTGGGCGAAGAGGAAGGCCAGCTCCTCGTCGCTGTAGGGGAAGGCGAGGCGCACAGGGGCCGAGAAGTTGCGCAGCAGCGAGGGGAGCGGCTGCGCCGGCAGGTTGACGAAACGGAAGGTTTCCTCGGCGGCGGAGACGCGCAGCACCCGGGTCGTCCCGCCGGGGCGGGCCTCGCCGGCCAACTGCAGGGGGAGGTCGTGGCCGTCGGGGCCGAGGAGCCCCACCGCCAGGGGGATGAGCAGCGGCTCCTTGTCGGGTTGGCCGGGAGTCGGCGGCGTGCTCTGGCGAATCGTCAGGGTGTAGCTGGCCTCGACCGGGTCGTAATGGCCGGCCACCTCCAGGCGCGGGGTCCCGGCCTGGCTGTACCAGCGGGCGAACTGGCCGAGATCGGTGCCGGTGGCCGCGGCCATGGCGGCCAGGAAGTCGTCGGTGGTCACCGCCTGGCCGTCGTGACGGGCGATGAAGAGATCGTGGCCACGCCGGAAAGCGTCGGCGCCGAGCAGGGTGTGGAGCATGCGCACCACTTCCCCCCCCTTGTTGTAGACCGTCGCGGTGTAGAAGTTGTTGATCTCGACGTAGGACGCCGGGCGCACCGGGTGGGCCATCGGCCCGCTGTCCTCGGCGAACTGCCCGGTGCGCAGCAGGCGCACGTCGCTGATCCGCTTGACCGGCCGGGAGCCGAAATCGGCGGAGAACTCCTGGTCGCGGTAAACCGTCAGCCCCTCCTTGAGACTGAGCTGGAACCAGTCGCGACAGGTCACCCGGTTGCCGGTCCAGTTGTGGAAATACTCGTGGCCGATCGTCCCCTCGATCCACTGGTAGTCGGCATCAGTGGCACTCTGCGGGTCGGCGAGCACCCCCTTGGCATTGAAGATGTTCAGCCCCTTGTTCTCCATCGCCCCGGAGTTGAAATCGTCGACGGCGACCACCTTGTACTCATCGAGATCGCACTCCAGGCCGAAGCGCTCCTCGTCCCAGCGCATGGCGTGCTTAAGGGCGGTCATGGCGTGGCCGCACTGCCCCTGGCGCCCCTCGGCGACGAAGATCTGCAGGCTGACGCGGCGCCCCGAAGCGGTGACAAAGTGGTCTTCGACCAGCGCCAGGTCACCGGCGACCACCGCAAAGAGGTAGCCCGGCTTGGGGAAGGGATCGATGAAGGTGGCGAAGTGGCGACCTTCCGGAAGTTCACCGACAGCGCTGTGATTGCCGTTGGCGAGGAGCACCGGGCAGGCGGCACGCTCGGCAGCCAGGGTCACCGTGTAGCGGGCCATCACGTCGGGGCGGTCGGGGTAGTAGGTGATCTTGCGGAAGCCCTCGGCTTCACACTGGGTGCAGTAGAGCCCGCCGCTCAGATAGAGCCCTTCGAGGGCAGTATTCGCCGCCGGGGCGATGCGCACCAGCGTCTCCAGCCGGCCGCGCGGCGGGACGCCGGTAACCGTGAGCCCCTGGTCGTCGACCTGCCAGCGGGACGCCGGCAGATCGGCGCCATCCAGGCGGATCTCGAGGAGCTCGAGCTGCCGCCCGTCGAGGCGCAGCACCCCGGCGGGATCGGCTGCGGCAGGGTTGACCCGCAGGTGCAGAACGGCGCGAACCGTGGTCGCCGCCGGGAGCAGGTCGATGTGCAGCTCGACCTCATCGACCAGCCAGGGCGGCGGGGTGTAGTCCTTGAGATAGGTCGCCTGCAGTTCGCTCACTCTTCACTCCTCGTCACGTCCTCGAATCCAGCGGGCAAAATACTCCAAATCGCCCGGGTTGGCAAACGGCAAGCGCGCCGCAAGCCTGGCGGAGCAGCTTGACTGGCGGTGGCCGGCGGTCCAGAATGCCGGCGATGAACGACCCCGGCGCAACCACTATCTACACTCCGGCCTTCTGGGCGATGGCAGTCGCCAACCTCTGCCAGACCGCCAGCTTCAGCGCCTTTTTCCTCTTCCCGCTCTATCTCCTTGCCCATGGCGGACACGGCGGCGATGTCGGCGTGATCATGGGCAGCTTCGCCCTGGCCTCGGCGCTGGCCCGACCGTGGATTTCGGAGATGATCGACCGCATCGGCCGCAAGCGCAGCTACACTCTCGGCGCGCTGATCATGGTGGTCGCCCCCCTCCTCTACCTGCTCTTCGACCAGCCGCTCGGCAGCGGCTACCCGTGGCTGCTGGCGCTGCGCTGTTTCCACGGCGTCGGCCTGGCCATCTGCTTCACCGCGGTCTTCACCTACATGGCCGACATCCTCCCCGCCGCCCGCCTCAACGAGGGGATCGGCATGTTCGGCATCTCCGGGCTGCTCGGTGTCGCCATCGGCCCGCCGGTCGCCGAATTCGCCCTCGCCCGGGCCGGCGACGCCGGGCTCTTTGTTGCCGGCGCGCTCTTCTCGCTGGTCTCTCTGCTCGTCCACCTGCCGCTGGCCGAGAGCCACCCGCCGGCACAGCGCCTGCGCGGCCCCTCCTTCTTCGCCCTGCTCGGACGCGGCAAGTTCATCGTCATCGCCCTCCTCGCCCTGCTCTTCGGCATCGGCGTGGCCGGCACCGGCAACTTCGTCACTCCGCTGGCCGCCGCCCTCGGCCTCGGCCAGGTCTCGGCCTACTACTTCTGCTATTCGCTCGGTGCTGTCATGACCCGCCTCTTCGGCGGGCAACTGGCCGACCGTCTCGGCGAGAATCTGCTCCTCCCCTGGGGGCTGATCCTCTTCGCCCTCGGTCTGACCATTCTCCCCCTGCTCGCCAGCCCGCTCCCTTTCAACCTGGCCGGGCTACTGGCCGGTGCCGGCCACGGCCTGCTCTTCCCGACCCTCAACACCATGGCGGTGCGCGGCGAACCCGCCGAGGTGCGCGGCAAGGCCACCGGCATCTTCACCGGCGGCATCGATGCCGGCACCTTTGCCGGCTCCCTGGTCCTGGGTTATATTGGGCAGATATTCGGGCTGCCGGTACTCTTCTGGTGCGCGGCGGCCGGCATGGCCTCGGGCCTGCTGCTCTTCGGCTTCCGCCGGCCGGGCCGGCGCTGAATCGTGAGGTAAACACGCCTATGACCCCTGACCGCTCCTGGCACTTCCGTGCCCCCCGCTACGACTCTCCGCCACGCTCCATCGGCTGGCTGGCGCGGCGCTGGCCATCGGCCGCCTTCTACCCCCGGGTGGTCGGCGTGGTCCTGCGCAGCAGTCGCCGGGCCCGCCGGGGACATTACGACACCGCCGCCTGGGCCCGCTCCAGCGAAGAAGTTGTTCGCGCTCTCGAGGCAGTGGGCTGCCAACTCCATGTCGAGGGACTCGATCAACTCGACAGCCTCGACCGCCCGACAGTCTTCGTCGGCAATCACATGAGCACCCTGGAGACTTTCGTCCTCCCCTCCCTGTTGGTGCCGCGCTGCGGCAACCTCACTTACGTGGTCAAGCGCAGCCTGGTCGAGTACCCGGTCTTCAAGCATGTCATGCGCAGCCGCAACCCGGTGGTGGTCGACCGCGTCAACCCGCGCGACGACCTCAAGGCGGTCATGGAGCAGGGGGCCGAGCGCCTGGCCGCCGGCTGCTCGATCGTCATCTTCCCCCAGCACACCCGCTCGATCGAGTTCGACCCGGAGCAGTTCAACACCATCGGCGTCAAGCTGGCGGCGCGGACCGGCGCCCCGCTGGTGCCAATGGCCCTGGCCACCTCGGCCTGGTCCCCCGGGCGGCGCCTGAAGGACTACGGGCCGATCTTCCCTGAGCGACCGATCCGCTTCGCCTTCGGCGCGCCGATGACCGTCAGCGGCAAGGGGAACGACGAGCACCGCCAGGTGGTCGGCTTCGTCCAGGAGCACCTGGCGCGCTGGGCCGGGGAGAAGTAGCCATGGCCAGGGACTATTACGCCGTCCTCGGCGTCGACAAGAGCGCCAGCGCCGAACAGATCAAAAAGGCCTACCGCAAACTGGCCGTCAAGTACCATCCGGACAAGAACCCGGGGGACCAGGCCGCCGAGGAACGCTTCAAGGAGATCACCGAAGCCTACGCGGTCCTCGCGGACGCCGAGAAGCGCCGCCAGTACGACCAGTTCGGCGAGGCCGGCTTCCACCAGCGCTTCAGCCAGGAGGACATTTTCCGCAATGTCGATCTCGGTGACATCTTCCGCGAGTTCGGCTTCGGCGGCGGGGGCGAGGATATTTTCGCCCAGCTCTTCGGCGGCGGCCGCAGCGGGGCCTTCCGTGGCACCCCCTTCGGCGGCGGGCGGGCCCGGCCGGTCAAGGGACAGGACCTCCTGCTGCGCCTGACCATCCCTTTCCGCCAGGCGATACTGGGCGGCGAACGGCAGCTCGACCTCAGCCGGCACGGGCACGGCGAGCCGCTGAAAGTGCGCATCCCGCCCGGGGTGGAGAGCGGCCAGAAACTGCGCGTCGGCGGCAAGGGGGCCCCTGCACCGGCCGGCGGCCCCCCGGGAGACTTGCTGCTTGAGATCGAGGTCGCCGCCGACCCGCTCTTCCGCCGCGAGGGCCGCGACCTGCAGGTGACGGTCGGCGTCCCCTTCAGCGGCGCCTGCCTCGGCACCGCCGTCGACGTCCCGACCCTCGCCGGGGAAAAGCGCGTCAAGCTCAAGGGCGGGTCGAAGAGCGGCAGCAAGCTGCGCCTGAAGGGCTACGGCGTCCCTGCCCACGGCGGCCACCCCGCGGGCGATCTCTACGCGGTCATCGAAGTGGCGGTACCAAAGGAGTTGACGGAGGAGCAGGAAAAGCTGTTGGAGAGGCTGAGAGAAGTTGGGTTATAACTGGAAGATGGAGATGGCAGGCAGTACTGAGCAAAAATGCCTGGATGCCAGGCGCCCGCCGGACGAGGAGCGAGGCGTACTCTAAGGTACGTCGCAGAGACGAGACCAAGGGCAACGCCGCAGACGGGCGTTTTTCATCAGTATTGCAAGTCAGGGTCGTACATCATCGCCAACCGTCCTCTATTCGCCAGGCAGGTAGCGCAGACCGTCCCCACATCGCCGTACTTCTCTTCGGCGAGGATGTGCCCCACTTCCACCGCCGGATCGGCGAAGGTGATCGCCGCCGGATCGAAGATCTCATTACAGATCGTGCAGGTCATCATCCCTTCCCCTCCAGCTGAGTCCTGACCAGCCCCGCCAGCGCCGCGATGAAATCGTCGTGGTCGTTGAGCGACGGCGCCCGCTCGAAGCGCGGCAGGCCGACCTTCTCGGCGTGCATCCGGTATTCGAAGTCGATCTCCTGAAGGGTCTCGATATGATCGGAGACGAAAGAGACCGGGACGATCAGCACCCCAGGGGTCCCGGCCGCCGCCAGGCGGTCAAGCTCATCGACGGTATCCGGCTCCATCCACTTCACCGGCCCGCTGCGGCTCTGGAAGGCCAGGGCATGCGGCTGCCCGGGGGCGAGCCGGGCCATGACCCCGCGCACCGTCTCCTGGACATGTTCCAGGTAGGGGTCGCCGTCGTCGATGAACTTCTGCGGCAGGGCGTGGGCGGAGAAGAGGATCGTCACCTCGTCGCGGCTCATCTCGTGGAACTTCGCCAGCCCCTCGCGCACCCGGTTGGCCAGGGCGTCCAGGTAGGCCGGCCAGGCGTACCACTCGCGGATCGTCGTGTAGCGCAGGCCGGGATGATGCGCCTGCACCGCCCGGGCGAAGTCGTTGAGGCTGCTGCCGGTAGTCGCCCCGGTGTAATGGGGGTAGAGGGAGAGCACCACCGCCTCCTCGACGCCGTCGGCCCGCATCTGCTTCACCGCCTCGTCGGCGCGCGGCGCCCAGTAACGCATGGCGATGTACGGGCGCACGTGCCCGCCGAGCAGGCGGGCAGCGCCCTCGACCTGGCGGCGCGTCCACTCGAGCTGCGGCGACTTGCCGCCGATCTGCGCGTAGTTGAGACGCACCTTGGGCGCGCGCAGCCGGCTGATCAGCGCGGCGAAGGGCTTCTGCAGCAGTGCTCCCGCCGGCAGGCGGATCAGTTCGCGGTCGGAGAAGAGCTGGTAGAGGAAGGGGCGAACCGCCTTGAGCGAGTCCGGCCCCCCCATGTTGAGGACGACGAGTCCGATCGGCTTGCTGTCGTTCATATCAATTGAGATCCGCCGTGACCGGGGCGTTTTTCATCGCCCCGACAGCCGATGCACGCACTCCACCATGAATTTCGCATTCTCCGGCGGCACGTTGGGGAGGATGCCGTGGCCGAGGTTGAAGATGTGCCCGGGGCGGCCGGCATTCTCGTCGAGGATCCGCTTGACCTCGCGCTCGATGTGGGCGTGAGGGGCGTAAAGAGTCGTCGGGTCGAGGTTCCCCTGCACGGCGATCTCGGGGCCGAGGAGGTCGCGGGCGGTGCCGAGGTTGACGTGCCAGTCAAGGCCGACCACGTCGGAGCCGGCGCTCTTGACCAGGTCGAGCATCGTCCCTGCCCCCTTGACGAAGTGGATCACCGGCACGCTGCGGTCGAGGCCGGCGATCAGCTTCTTGGTATAGGGGAGGACGTAGGTGACGTAGTCGCTGGGGGAGACGATCCCGCCCCAGGTGTCGAAGATCTGGATCGCCTGGGCCCCGGCCCTGATCTGGGCGTTCAGGTAGAGGCGGTCCATCTCGGTGATCTTCTCCATCAGCGCCGCGTAGACCTCGGGGGCGGCGTACATCATCTTCTTGATGTGGGCGAAGTCCTTGCTCCCCTTCCCTTCGACCATGTAGCAGGCCAGGGTGAAGGGGGCGCCGCCGAAGCCGATCAGCGGCACGCGGCCGTCAAAGGCGCGGCGCAGGATGCGGATGGTCTCCATGACGTAGGGGACCCCTTCCTCGGGATCGGGAATGCGCAGGCGCTCGACGTCGGCCATGGTGCGCACCGGGGTCTCGAAGACCGGACCGGGGACGAAGTCGAGCTTGAGCCCCATGGGCTCCACCGGGGTGAGGATGTCGGAGAAAAGGATCGCCGCATCGGCTCCCAGGTAGTCGATCGGCTGGATGGTCACCTCGGCGGCCAGCTCCGGGGTCTTGCACAGTTCGAGGAAGGTGCACTTGCTGCGCACCGCCATGTACTGGGGGAGATAGCGGCCGGCCTGGCGCATCAGCCACACCGGGGTGAACTCGGTGGCCTCGCCGCGGCAGGCTTTAAGGAAGGTGTAATCGGTGGACATGAGTTGACTCCTGTATGTTTATTGACAGTTAAAAGTCGCTACGCCTTGGTTGCGTTCTCCGCCGCTTCCTTCTCCATGCGCTTGCGGGTGCGCTGCGGGATGTAGCTGCAGAACGGCTCCTCTTCCATGTAGTCGCCGTAGACCGCATCGGCCCGCGCCCGGCAGCCGCCGCAGACGTTGATGAATTCGCACTCGCCGCACTTCCCCTTATACTTCTTGAAGTCGCGCAGTTCGTTGAAGACCTTGCTGTTGAACCACAGTTCCCTGAAGGGGACCTGCTTGACGTTGCCGACCGAGGAGTGGAAATAGGAGCAGGGCTTGAGGTTGCCGAAGCAGTCGATCAGGCAGATGGTCTGGGCGGCGATGCAGCCCTTGCCGCCCCCGGTGGAGAAGGTCAGCGAGCGGCGCTGGAAGTCGACCCCTTCGGCCTTGGCCATCTGCGGCACGATGCGGTAGTAGTGGGGGGCGCAGGTCGGGCGCATGAGGATCTCGTCCTCCTGGCGCTCCTGGTGGAAGTGCCACTGCAGGATCTCCTCGTAGTCCTCCTTGGAGATCAGCTCATTCATGATCTCTTCGCCGCGCCCGGTGGGGACGATCATGAAGAGGTACCAGGCGGTGGCCCCCAGCGCCTTGGCGACCCGGAAGGTGTTGCCGATGTCGTGCTGGTTGCGCTTGGTGAAGGAGGAGTTGACCAGGAACTTGATGCCGTTGCGCTTGAGGGTCTCGGCGCCGCGCACCACCCCGTCGAAGGCCCCGGGACAGGAGCGGAAGTCGTCGTGGACCGCGGCGGTGGAGCCGTCCAGCGACAGGGAGACCATCTTGATGTCGGCGGCCTTCATCTGCGCGCAGACCTCGTCGGTGATCAGCGTGCCGTTGGTGGCCATGCACATGCGCAAGCCCTTCGAGGTGCCATAGCGGGCGATCTCGAAGATGTCCGGGCGCATCAGCGGCTCGCCGCCGGAGAGGACCATCACCGGCTGGCTGACTTCGCAGATATCGTCGATCAGCTTGAAGGCTTCTTCGGTATTGAAATCGCCGACCGCGGCGCTCATGTCCGAGGAGCAGCGGCAGTGGACGCAGTTGAGGTTGCAGCGCTGGGTCGACTCCCAGGCGATCCACTTGGGGATGAACTCTTGGTTGGCAGCCGTCATGATCTCTCCTCGCCGGCAAAAGAAAGGGCCCGGCGGTCTGGCCGGACCCAATCTCGATTTATACATCACCCGCCATCCTTCAGGCAAGGCGCATCCGCAGCCCGCTCAGCCGTTGACCACCCCGCCCTGCGCCCCGAAGAGCTCGGCGAAAATGTCGGCGACTTTCTCGATCTTCGTCGCCTTCCAGGCGTTGGTGCCGCAGAAGATCAGGCCGGTGTCGACGTCGCCGCGCTGGGCACGGTCGAGGGCGTGAACGATGCAGAAGCGCTCCTGCTCGCTCTTGTAGGTGCACTTCTTGAGACAGCCGGTCGGGCAGCCCGGAGTCATCTCCAGGTCGCGCAGGCGGATGGCGTCGAGATTGGCGACCAGGGCGCGGCCGGGGAGGCCGGCCGGGCTCATGATCAGGCCGATGTCCTCCTTGACGCAGTCGAGGTAGGCCTGCTTGAAGGCCGGGTCGGCGTCGCACTCCTCGGTGCACACGAAGCGGCTGGCCATCTGCACGCCATCGGCCCCCTGGGCGAGGGCGTACTCAAGGTCGGCGCGATCCCAGACCCCCCCGGCGGCGATCACCGGGATCTCGAGACCGAACTCCTCGCGCAGATACTTCTTCACCCCGCGCACCGTGGCGTACTGGTCGTACTCGCCGGTGCCGATGTTCTCGAGCTTTTCGCCGAGGTGCCCGCCGGCGGTATCGGGGTCCTCGACAACGATCGCATCGGGGAGGCGCTGGTAGCTCTTGCTCCACTTGCGGGCGATCAGCTCGGCGGCCTTCACCGAGGAGACGATCGGCACCAGGGCCACGTCGGGCCACGGGGCGGCAAGTTCGGGGAGGTTGAGGGGGAGCCCGGCCCCGCTGACGATGATTTTCGCTCCCCCTTCGCAGGAGGCGCGCACCAGGTCGGCGTAGTCGGTGACCGCCACCATGCAGTTGGTGCCGATCACCCCGTCGGGGGCGATCTCGTAGGCCTTGCGCAGCTCGTCCTTGAGGGCCGGCGGCTGGGCGGTGAAATAGTTGTTGCCGTCGTAGCGGGAGGAGTTGAGAGCAAGTCCGGGAGTCGCCACCAGCCCGACCCCGCCGCACCTGGCCACGTGACCGGCCAGCCGGCCGCCGGAGACCCGCACTCCCATCCCCCCCTGGATCAACGGATAGCGTACCTCGTGCCTGCCGATTTTCATTGCTGTCGCTCCTGTCGCGGTTAAGCGCGGCGTCCCTGCCGCTTACCTGCCAAGCTTAACAGAGGCGCCCCGGCACGAATGTAATAGTTGTGTAAAAACCGCAGCCTTTCCCCCTTGCCGGGGGGCGGGCGAGATGCTAAAGAAAAAGGATGAAATGGTGGCGCTCCCTGATCAACCCGCTCTTCGCCTTCATCGGCGTCCAGCTGCTGTGGCTGGTGGTGGTGGCCGGCTGGCTCTACTGGTTTCTCGGCAGCCATCGCCAGCTGCGTGCCCTGGCCGAGAAGTACAGTCCGGAGCTGCTCACCGGCGGCCCCGACTGGCTGCTGCTGGTCGAGGGGCTGCTCCTGCTGGCGGCGATCCTCGCCGGCGTCTACGTGATCTTCCTCTTCTGGTCGCGGCAGGCCGCGCTGCTGCGCGAGCAGCGCCAGTTCATCTCGCAGGTCACCCATGAGCTCAAGTCGCCGCTCGCCTCGCTGCAGCTGCACCTGGAGACGATCCGCCGCCACCAGCCGCCGCCGGAGAAGCTGGCGGCCTTTCTCGAGACCATGCTCGCCGACGCCGGCCGCCTCAACGGCCTGATCGACAACCTCCTCTCGGCCAGCCGCGTCGAGCAGAAAAGCTGGGCCCTCAACCCCCAGCCGACCGATTTCTCCGCCTTCGTCGAGCGCTACTTCCGCGCCCGCCAGTTCATCCTCCCCCGCGCCGGCAAGCTGACCATCGAGGTCGAGCCGGGGCTGTGCGCACTGATCGACCGCGAGGCGATGGAGACGGTCTTCCGCAACCTGCTGGAAAACGCCCTGCTCTACTCCGACGGCCACCCGGAAATCGTCGTCAGGACCCGGGCCCAGGGGGAGCACTGCCTCTTCGAGATCAGCGACCAGGGGCGCGGCATCGAAGCCGACCACCAGAAAAAGATCTTCACCATGTTCTACCGCGTGCGGCGCAAAAACGAGAATATCCGCGGCTCGGGGCTGGGGCTCTTCATCGTCCGCGCCAACGTCCAGCGCCACGGTGGCCGGATCAGCGTCGAAAGCGCCGGCGCCGGCAAGGGGACGACCTTCCGCATCCTGCTGCCGCGCTGCGCCGCCGAGATCCCCGGGGAGGAGCCATGAAAGGGGCGCGCATCCTGCTCGTCGAGGACGAAGCCAACATCGCCCAGGCCCTGCTCTACAACCTGGAACAGGAGGGCTACCGGGTCCGTCACGTCACTACCGGGGCCGAGGCCCTGGCGGTTTTCGCCGAAGGCCGCTGCGACCTGGTGATCCTCGACCTGATGCTCCCCGACAGCCACGGCATCGACATCTGCCGGCAGATCCGCCGCAGCGACAAGCGCCTGCCGGTGCTGATGCTCACCGCGCTGGGCGAGGAGCAGCACCGCCTCGACGGCCTCGACGCCGGAGCCGACGACTACCTGACCAAGCCCTTCAGCCTCGGCGAATTCCTGCTGCGCATCAAGGGAATGCTGCGCCGCTCCACCTGGTATCGGCCGGCGGCCGGGGAGACAGTCGCCTTCGGCGCCAACCGCGTCCGCCTCGACGAACTCAGTGCCGAGACCCCGCACGGCCCGGTGACCCTGACCGAGTTGGAAGGGCGGATGCTTGCCGCCTTCTTCGCCGCCGAGGGCCGGGTGTTGAGCCGCCGGGAACTCCTCGAGCAGGTCTGGGGGCTGACCGCCGACACCGAAACCCGGACCCTCGACAACTTCGTGGTCCGCCTGCGCAAGCATTTCGAGGAGGACCCGGCCAACCCGCGCCATTTCCAGACTGTGCGCGGCCGGGGCTATCGCTTCGTCAGGGAGCCCGCCCCGCTCTGATTTGTTTGCATTGCCGCCGTTCACTCGCTATAAAGACCGGATAACCTGCAACTTACCCCTTTCCTGCGGAGGATGACGATGAAAGCTGTGCTGCTCGAGGGTTTCGGCGGTCTGGACGTACTCAAGGTCGGCGAGATCGAGGTGCCCCAACCGGGCGAAGGCCAGGTCCTGGTCAAGGTCGCCGCCACCACCATCAACCGCCCGGACCTGGTGCAGCGCGAAGGGAAGTATCCGCCGCCGCCCGGTGATTCCGAGATCCTCGGCCTCGAGGTCGCCGGGGTGATCAGCGCGGTCGGTCCGGGTGTGAGCGGCTGGGCGGTCGGCGACCGGGTCATCTCCCTGGTCGGCGGCGGCGCCTACGCCGAGTACGCGGTGGCCTACGCAAGCCACCTGATGCGCATCCCCGAGGGCATGAGCTTCGCCGAGGCCGCCTGCGTCTGCGAATCGTACATCACCGCCTTCCTCAATGTCTTCATGATCGGCGGCCTCAAGGACGGCAACACGGTGATCCTCCACGGCGGCGGCGGCGGGGTGAACACCGCGGCGATCCAGCTGTGCAAGGCGCTGACCCCCAACACCAGGATCATCGTCACCGCCCACCCGAGCAAGCTCGAACGGGTCAAGCAACTCGGCGCCGACCTGGTGATCGACTTCACCACCACGCCGGACTTCTCCGAGGCGGTCAAGGAGTTCACCGGCAAGAAGGGGGTCGACGTGATCCTCGACCATGTCGGCGCCAAGTACCTCGCGCCGAACATGAACTCCCTCGGCTACGCCGGCCGCCTGGTGCTCATCGGCGTGATCAGCGGCATCAAGGCCGAGCTCAACCTGGCCCTGATGATGGTCAAGCGCCAGCAGATCATCGGTTCGGTGCTACGCTCGCGGCCGGTCAAGGACAAGGCGGCGATCGTCGCCGAGTTCACCAAAACGGCGCTGCCCAGGTTCGCCGACCGCACCATCGTGCCGATCATCGAGAAGGAATTTCCTATCGACCAGGTGGTCGAGGCGCACCGCATGATGGAAGAGGATCAGCACTTCGGCAAAATCGTGCTGCGGGTCGCCGAGTTTTAACTGGCAGAGGCTTTTTCATCGCCAAGAGACCAAGGGCACCAGGAAAATCCGTAAAAAGCGGGAAGCCTCGGTGCCTTTGGATTTTTTTCAGGAGGTACTGCTGCGGTCATGCGTAGTGACTGTCCGTTGAATATCGTCCTGATCGGCATGCCGGGCGCGGGGAAGAGTACGGTCGGCGTACTGCTGGCCAAGCGCCTCGGCTACCACTTCGTCGACACCGACCTGCTCATCCAGGCCCGGGCCGGGGTGCGCCTGCAGGAAATCATCCGCGACCAGGGGCTGGAAAGCTTCAAGCGCATGGAGGAAGAAGCGGTCTGCGCCCTGACCCCGCATCGGGCCGTGGTCTCCACCGGCGGCTCGGTGATCTACGGCGCGGCGGCCATGGCCCACCTGCGCCAGGTCGGGCGGCTGGTCTACCTCGATCTGCCCCTCGACATCCTGCGCGAACGCATCGACAACATGGACAGCCGGGGGCTGGTCCTCGACCCCGGGGAGAGCTTCGCTGATCTCTATGCCCGCCGCACCCCCCTCTATCGCCAGCACGCCGAACTGACCATCGCCGGCGCCAGCCTGACCCAGGACCAGATCGCCGCGCGGATCGAGGCCGCCCTGTGCGGCAGCCCCGCGCCATGACCCGCCGTCCGTACGCCTGGCCCCGCGCCCTGCCTGCGCTCCTCCTGCTGACCCTCCTGAGCGGCTGCGCTCGGCCGCAGTACGGCCTGGACAGCTGCGCTTTGCCCGGCGGCGGTCCGGCCGAACTGGAAACCGCCTCCTCGCTGCGCTACCGGGTCCGCAGCGACGCCGGCAAGGCGGCGGGGCAGGAAGTCGACCGCTTCATGGAGCGGGCCGCGGCCCTGTGGATCCCGCTCTTCGGCGTCCCGGCCCCGGCGGCCCTGCCGCTGGAGGTCCGCCTGCACCGCGACCCGCGTGACCTCGCCGCGGTCCTGGCCAGCCGCCGACTGCCCACCACCGCCACCGGGCTCTATCTCCCCTCCCCGCCGCCGGCCATTCACGTCGCCTGCCGGGGAGACGAGCCGGGGCACCCTTACCGGACCCTGCTCCATGAGGGGACTCACCAGTTCGTCCATCTCGGCGCCGGCTACCGCGCGCCGGGGCAGCCCGCCGCGGCGGTGCCGCGCATCGCCATCCCCCTGTGGCTCAACGAAGGGCTGGCCAGCTACTTCGAGGCCGCCTACCTGACTCCCGACCTCTTCCAGCCGGGGCGTCCGGAAAAGGCCCGGCTGGAGGATCTGCGGACTGCGCTGCACAAGGGGAAAGTGCCGGAACTGCGGAAGATTCTTTCCCGCAGCTACGGCGAGTCCTTCACCGCTCTCGATTACGCGATTGCCTGGGGGATGGTCCATGCGCTGATGCAGGAGGCCCCGCCGGCCTGGGCCAGCGGGGGGCGCGAATGGCTGAAGGGGGTGATCGATGAGGGACGGCGCGGCTGGCCGTCGTCACCCCCCGCAGATGGTCAGCAGTGGTGGCTGACTGTCACCGAGCAGACCCGGCTCGCTTTCGTCACTTTCGCCACCCAGCGCTGCGGAAGCCTGGCCGCCTGGGAGAAGGAATGGCGGCGGTGGATCACCGAGCACCCGTAACAGCCTCCGCCTCTTTCTCCAGCGGCTGCAGCACCCACATGCGCAGCGGCTGCTTGGTCCTCCCCGCATAGCTCCCGGCCTCGTCGCCGACTCCCCAGAAGAAGTCCGCCCGCACTTCCCCTTTGATCGCTCCGCCGGTGTCCTGGGCGACGACCAGCCGCCGCAGGGGGCGGTCACTGTTTGGCCAGGTAGTGGCCACGAAGACCGGTGCGCCCAGGGGGACGTAGCGGGGATCGATGGCGATGCTCCGCCCGCCGCTCAGGGGGACGCCCAGGGCCCCGGGGGGCGCGGGGAGATCGCCGAGTTCGCGGAAGAAGACGTAGCTCGGGTTGCTGGCCAGCATTGGGCCGACCAGATCGGGATTGGCACGGGCCCAGGCCTTGATGTTCTGCATCGACATCTGCTCGCGGGACATGGCCCCCCGTTCGATCAGCCAGCTGGCCAGCGAACGATAAGGATGGCCGTTCTGCTCGGCGTAGCCGACCAGCGTGCGGCTTCCGTCGGCGAAGCTGATCCGCCCGGAGCCCTGGATCTGCAGGAAGAAGAGCTCCACCGGGTCGGCCACCCAGCACAGCTCTTCGCCGGCCAGCGGACGCTCGGCCCCGTCGATTGCCGCGCGCTCCCAGTAGGGGCGCACCCGCTGCCCGTCAAGGCGGCCGCGCAGGCGATAACCGCCCAGCGCCGGGTATAGCTCACGGAGGTCGATGCTCAGCAGGTCAGCGGGACGACGGTAGAGGGGATAGGGGAACTCGGGAGTCGGCTGGCGGCTGCCGGGGAGATCGGGAACGTAGTAGCCGGTGAGCAGACCTGTGGCCGTGCCATCGGCCTTGTCGACCCGGTACGGGGCGAAGCGCTGCTCGAAAAAAGCGCGGACCGCCGCCGGGGACGCCCCGGCCAGCCCCTCGGCTGCGGCGCATACCTCCCGCCAGGCCGGCTTTGCCGCCAGCGCCTGGCAGCTCTTGCGGAAAGCGTCCAGGGCCTGGGCGGGGTCATCCTCCACCCAGCCGTCGACCTCCTCCCAGGCCACCTTGACCAGGGCCCCGGCCGGGGCCGGCGGCTCAGCCTTGACAGTTTCGGGCTGGAGACGCTCGACAGTTTCGGGGAGCAGCAGGTCGGCCAGCGGCGCCGGCGGCGGCGGACAGGGGGGACAGTCCGGACAGCGCTGTCCTGCGCAGCCCGCCAGCACCAGGAGCAGCATCGCCAGTAGCCAGCAGTTTATTCTTTTCATCGGCTCTCTCTTTAATCGATATCTGGCAATTTTGCGGTTTCCCTCTTTACTCCTCACGCCTCACTCCTCACGCCACCTCTACATCATATCCAGCGGATCGACGTCGATGGTCAGGGTGACCCCGGCCGGGGGCCGCGCCGCTCCGCCCGCCAGCCAATCGAGCAGGCGCCGCAGGGGGGCGCGGGTTGGAGCCTTGATGAGGAGCTGGACCCGGGTACGTCCGCGCAGCTTGTGGAGCAGGCAGGGAGCGGGGCCGAGGACCTCCGCATCGTTGCCCAGCCAGGCGAGCTGCCCGGCCAGGCGCTCGGCGGCCACGGCGGTCTGCTCCGGGTCGTTGCCGGCAAAGACCAGGTTGACCAGGTGACCGAAGGGGGGGTAGCCGAGGGCCCGACGCTGCCCCAGGTCGAGTTCGGCGAAGCCCCGGTAATCGTGGGCCGCCACCAGCTGCAGGGCCTCGTGCTCCGGGGAACGGCTCTGGATCAGGACCCGCCCCGGGCGTTCCCCCCGCCCGGCGCGCCCGCCGGCCTGGCTGAGGAGGGCAAAAACCCGCTCGGCGCTGCGAAAATCGGGGAGGTTGAGGATGCCGTCGGCACTGAGCACGCCGACCAGGGTCACAGCGCTGAAATCGTGGCCCTTGGCGATCATCTGGGTGCCGAGGAGGATGTCGACGCGGCCGCTGGCCATGGCTTCCACCAGGCGGCCGTGGGCGCCGCGACGGCCGGTGGTGTCGCGGTCCATGCGGGCCACCCGGGCCTGCGGGAAGAGCTGCCGGACCGTTTCCTCGAGCCGTTCGGTCCCCGCCCCCTCGGGGAAGAATGCCGATCCGCCGCAGCGCGGACAGCAATCCGGCGGCTCCTGGCGAAAATCGCAGTAGTGGCAGCGCAATGAGCGCTCGTGAAGCGAGTAGGTCAGGGTGATCTCGCAGTTGGGGCAGCGACAGGTCGCGCCGCAGTCGCGGCAGAGGAGAAAGGGGGCGTAGCCGCGCCGGTTGAGGAGCAGCAGGGCCTGCTCGCCGGCCTCCAGGGTCTCGGCCAAGGCCGCCTGAAGGGGCGGACTGATCACCCCGTCGCCCGGGTAGTCGGCGAGATTGACGATCTCCACGCTCGGCAGAGGGCGGCCGGCGACACGCCGGGGGAGCTCCAGGTAGCCGAGCCGCCCGTCGCGGACCAGCTGCCAGGTGGTCAGGGCCGGGGTGGCGCTGCCGAGAAGCACCGCCGCCCCTTCGAGCTGGCCGCGCAGCAGGGCCAGGTCGCGGGCATGATAGCGGAAGCCCTCCCCCTGCTTGTAGCTGGCGTCGTGTTCTTCATCGACGATGATCAACCCGAGCTGCTCCAGCGGGGCGAAGACCGCCGAGCGCACGCCGATCACCACGTCGATCTCGCCGCGCGCCGCCGCCCGCCAGGCGGCGTAGCGCTCCCCTTCCCCGAGACCGGAGTGGAGCACAGCCAGGCGCACCGGGCGATCGGCAAACCAGCTGTGGAAGCGCGCCACCAGCTGAGGGGTCAGGCCGATCTCCGGAACCAGCACCAGGGCCCGGCGACCAAGCTCGAGAGTTGCGGCGATGGCCCGCAGGTAGACTTCGGTCTTGCCGCTGCCGGTGACGCCGTGGAGGAGGAAGGGGGAGAAACTCCCCTTGGCCAGGGCCTGGGTGAGCTGTTCGAGAGCCGCGGTCTGGGCGGGATCGAGGGTCAGCCCCCCGGCACTGGCCAAGGCGGCATGCAGTTCGGGAAGGCGCCCGGCCTCGATCTCCTCGACCGTTGCCAGCCCCAGTTCGACCAGCCTCTGGAGAACGGCGTGAGGGGCGGGGAAGTGCCGGCGCAGTTCACTGAGCAGCGCCCCGTCGCGTTCCCGCAGCCAGGCGAGCAGCTCTCTCTGGCGGGGCCCGGCGGGCTCGCCGACCACAGCGGTGGCGCGGTAGCGGCGATCACGCAGGATCGCCGGACCCGGCCCTTGCCCCGACAAGCCGGCCGGAAGGGCCGTGCGCAGGGCCTCGCCGAGCGGGTAGGCGTAATAGTGCGCGGCCCGGCCGTAAAAGGCCGCATGGCCAGCGGAAAAAAGCGGCTGCTCGTCGAGCAGCGCGCTGATGGCCTTGAGCCCCCCGCACTCCCCGTCGCGCAGGGCGAAAACGTAGCCGGTCGCCTGACGGCGCCCGAGGGGCACGCGCACCCGCTGGCCGACCCGCAGGCGGCCGTGGAGTTCCGCCGGGATCCGGTAGCTCAGCGTTTTGTCCAGCGGGGCGGCAACCGCGATATCGGCAATGGTCGGGGTAGTCATCAAGGGCTGCTGCGGCTCGGCGCGGAAAAAAAGCCGGGGGCAGATCATCACCTGCCCCCGGCCTGGATCAGCTCAACTCACTGGGAATCAGGCAGCGTTGGGGTCGAGCGCACTACTGGCCGCGAGGCGGGCGAAGTCCCGGCAGGCCTGGAGGTTCTCCTCGGTCGGGGTGAAACGCACCGAGAGGCTCGGCACCGCCAGCTTGAAGCGCAGCCCCTGAAGGCGCTCCTCGACCATCTTCACCGCCTCGCCGCTCCAGCCGAAGGAGCCGAAGACACCGGCGACCTTGGCCTTGGGGGTGACCAGGGAGAAGAGCGACAGGGCGTGCCAGACCTGCGGCGGAGCATCGCGGTTGATTGTCGGTGTGCCGACCAGGACCAGGTCGGCGAGTTCCAACTCGTCGCGCAGGTCGCTGTCGCGCATCTCCCAGAGCCGCAGCTCGGTCACATGGAAGCCGTTGCCGACCAGTTCGGCGCCGATGGTGTCGGCCATCTCCCGGGTGTTGCCGTGCGAAGAGAGGGTCAGGATCAGGGCCCGCGGCTTGCCCTTGGCCGGCGGCGGCGCCGACCAGCGCCGGTAGGAGGCGATCACATCCTTGGGCGCCCGGCGGTGAATCGGCCCGTGAGACGGGCAGATCAGGTTGATGTCGAGATTCTCGACCTTGGCCACCGCCTCGCGGACCTTGTCCTTGAAGGGGCGCATGATACAGTCGAAGTAGAAATGGAAATCCTTGGAGAAGTCGGGGATCTCGTCGTCGAAGAGATTGCTGGCGCAGTAGTGGGCGCCGAAGGCGTCGCAGGGGAAGAGTACGCCGTCTTCGACCAAGTAGGTGAAGATGGTGTCCGGCCAGTGCAGGTAGGGGGCGAGGAGGAAGCGCAGGGTGCGTCCGCCGAGGTCGACCTCCATGCCGTCGGTGACCACCTGGGCGTTGAAGGGGGCGTTGAGGAGCTGGCCGAGGAAATTCTGCGCAGCGCGCGAGCAGTAGACCGGCAGGTCGGGACGCAGGCGCAGGAGGTCGACGATGGCCCCGGAGTGGTCCGGCTCGGTGTGGTTGACGACCACCAGGTCGATCTGGTCGACACCGCCGACAGCCTCGAGCTTGGCGAGGAACTCGGCGGTGAAGGGGGCCTTGACGGTGTCGATCAGCGCCGTCTTGTCGCGACCGCGCACAAGGTAAGAGTTGTAGGTGGTCCCGTTATGGGTGGGGAAGAGTTCATCGAAGATCTTCAAGTCCGGGTGGCGTACGCCGACCCAGTACACACCCGGGATGATTTCCTGTACGTTTTCCATCACTTTGCCCTTTCACTCCGGCTTATGCCCTGTATAATTGGCGATATGAATCGTTTATCCGACAAAAATACTACACTACTAGCCCGCCGTGCAACCGTTTCCGGCCGCAGGGGCGCATGAAACTCCCCGCCGCCCACCGCGGAGTGAGCAGGCGCGCCTTTCTCGGCCTGGCCGGCGGCACCCTGCTCGGTGTCTGCCTGGCCGACCTTTTCTGGTTCGAGCCGCGCCGGATCAGCGTCGAGACTCTGCCGCTGGCAACCGGCCAGCCCGGCGGGACGGTGCGCATCGTCCAACTCAGCGACCTGCATCTCGACGGGCTCGACGACTTCTCCGCCGCCGTAGCCGCCGCCGTGGCCCGGCTCGCCCCCGACCTGATCGTCCTCACCGGCGACTACCTCGAGGAAGAGCGCAACCTCAAGGCGGTGCTCGATTTTCTCCGCCAGCTCAAGGCTCCCGCCGGAGTCTTTGCCGTACAGGGCAACTGGGAGTACTGGGCGCGCCTGGAGGGGGAGAATCTGCGCCGCCACTTCAAAGGCGCCGGGGTCCGCCTGCTGATCAACGAACGGGTCGACCTGGCCGTCAACGGCCGGCAACTCTCGATCCTCGGCCTGGACTACCCTTCCCCCACCGACCAGCTGAAGCACCTGCAGCAGGATCTGGACCCGCAGCGCTTCAACCTGCTCCTCTCCCACATCCCGGCCTTCGCCCACGAGCAGCTCGACCGGCAGGTCAACCTGGTGCTCGCCGGGCATACCCACGGCGGCCAGGTCCGCCTCCCCCTGCTGCCCCCGATCATCCTGCCGCGCTTCGTCGGCCGCTTCGTCGCCGGGCTCTACCGGGTCGGCCCGCACAACACCCCGCTCTACGTCAACCGCGGCATCGGCACCAGCCTGGTGCCGGCGCGGCTCTTTTGTCCGCCGGAGATCACCCTGATCGAATTGACCCGCTAGAATTCAGACTCCGGAATTCAGCAAAACCTCTCAGGCGAGCAGAACAACCCGGCCGGGGTCTCACTCCTCACGCTTCACAGCACCGCCTGCAGCACCCGCAACTCCTCCATCAGCCGCGCGAAGCCGGGGCCGTCGAGGCTCTGGGCGCCGTCGCAGAGCGCCTTGTCGGGATCGGGATGCACCTCGATCATCAGGCCGTGGGCGCCGACCACCAGCGCCGCCTTGGCCATCGGCGCCACCAGGCTGCGCTTGCCGGTGGCGTGGCTGGGGTCGACGACGATCGGCAGGTGGCTCATCGCCCGGATCAGCGGCACCACCGAGAGGTCGAGGGTGTTGCGGGTGGCGCGCTCGAAGGTACGGATGCCGCGCTCGCAGAGGATGACCCGCGGATTGCCTTCGGCGAGGATGTATTCGGCGGCGGCCAGAAATTCTTCGATGGTCGCGCTCATGCCGCGCTTGAGCAGCACCGGGTGGGAGAGCCGGCCGACTTCCTTGAGGAGGTCGAAGTTCTGCATGTTGCGGGCGCCGATCTGCAGGACGTCGGCGTAGCGGCAGACAGTCTCGAGCTGCTCGATACGCATCACCTCGGTGATCACCGGCAGGTCCGCGGCGTCGCCGGCCTGGCGCAGGTACTTGAGCCCCTCCACCCCCAGCCCCTGGAAGCTGTGCGGCCCGGTGCGCGGCTTGTAGGCCCCGCCGCGCAGCATCTGCGCCCCGGCGGCCTTGACCAGGTGCGCAGCGGCGAGCATCTGCCCCTCGCTCTCCACCGAGCAGGGGCCGGCGATCATCACCGGCGGGCAGCCGTCGCCGAAGCGGACCCCCCCGGCCTCGACCACCGACGCTTCGGGGTGGAAATCCCGCGAGACCAGCTTGTAAGGCTTGCTGACGTGAATCACCTCGCGCACCCCGGCGAGGTCGCGAATCGAACTGTCGTCGACGTAGCCCTCGTTGCCGAGGACGCCGATCGCCGTGCGCTCGCTCCCCGGGATCGGCTGGGCGACCAGCCCCATGGCCTCGACCGCGGCGACCACCGCATCGACCTGCGCCGCCGCTGCGGCATGGTGCATGACAATCAGCATCGCTTTCCCACTCCTTCCGGGGTTGAGCTGTCCGGCACGGACAGCCTGTCTAGAGTAGACGGGGGTGGGGACAAATTCAAGTTTTTCCCGTGCAGGCCCTTGGCCGGACAAGAGCTTTCCGGTATGGTGACTGCGGCGGCCAGCGGCTGCCGACTCCACCTCGCGGAGCCCGTGACTTGCGCTTCTTCACCCCGTTTTTTTGCGCCGCCCTGCTGCTCGCCACCCCGGCGGGCGCCGATGACGCTCTCGCCCGCCGCCTGATCAACTCCCAGGGCTGCAAGGCCTGCCATCGTATCGAAGGGACCGGCGCGGCTTTCGCTCCGGACCTGCGCCAGGCCGGCCGGCGGCTGAGCGCCGAGCAGGTCCGTGCCCGGCTGGTCAACCCGGAGCATCTCCACGCCGGCGGACAGCTGGCCGACTTCAGCCACCTGAGCGCGGCCGAGATCGATGCGCTGGTCGAATTCCTGGGGCAGCGGCGATGAGCGACTTCGCCACTCCGCAGGAGCCCCGCACGGCCCTTCCGACCAAACCGCTGCAGCGGGTCATCCCCATCGACTCGCCGTGCTTCATCCCCTCTGCCGCCCTCGCCTCCCCCCACGACTGGGCCGGCGAGTTCGGGCGGCGCGCCCCGCTGGCCCTGGAGATCGGCTGCGGCACCGGCCATTTCGTCATCCAGCGCGCCCTCCAGCAGCCCGGGAGCGATTTCCTCGCCATCGACATCTACAACAAGGGCTGCCTGAAAACCTGCCGCAAGGTCGAGGCCGCCGGGCTGGCCAATGTCCGCGTGCTGCGCATCGAAGCCCGCGAACTGCTGCTCCGTGCTCTCCCCGCCGAGAGCCTCGAGGCGATCTACATCAACTGCCCGGACCCATGGCCGAAGAAGCGCCACCGCGACCGCCGGCTGGTCAACAGCGAGTTCCTGGCCCTGGCCTTGGGCTTCCTGCGCCCGCAGGGGGAACTCTTCTTCAGCAGCGACTGCCTCGATTACGCCGAGGAAGTCGCCGAGGCGCTGGCAGCCTTCCCCGCCTACCGCAACCGCCTGGCCGCAGCGCTGGCCACCGAACTCCCCGGCTACCCGCTCTCCAAGTACATGCGCCGCTTCCTCGCCCAGGGACAGCCGATTCACTACCTGCATCGCCAGCGCGATCCGGCCGTCCCCCTCCCGGAGATCGATCGCCCCGACCTCGAGCGCGGCTTCCGCGCCCGGCCGCCCCGCCCGTGAGCGGCTACCTGACGGCCGGCCTCCCCGGCACCGGCGGCACGCTGCGCCAGGAACCGGCGGACTTCTGCGTCGAGGAGGTCCCCCTCTACGAACCCTGCGGCGAGGGGGAGCACCTCTACCTGACGGTGGAGAAGACCGGGCTGACCACCTTCCAGCTGATCAGCCAACTGGCCCGGGCGCTCGACTGCCCGGAGCGTGAGATCGGCTATGCCGGGCTCAAGGATGCCCGGGCGGTGACCCGCCAGACGCTGTCGATCCCCCAGCGCCGCCCGCGCGACGTCGCCGGCCTCGAACTCCCGGGGGTCAGCATCCTCGCCGCGCGCAGCCACCGCAACAAGTTGCGCCTGGGGCACCTGGCCGGCAACCGCTTCCGCATCCGCCTGCATGACGTGGGACCCCAGGCCGGCCAACGCGCTTCGCACATCCTTGCCGTTCTGGCCGCCCGCGGCGTCCCCAACCGCTTCGGCGCCCAGCGCTACGGCAGCCTGGGGAACTCGCACCTGGTCGGCAAGGCGCTCCTCGCCGACGACTACCCGGCCGCCGTCGACGCCATTATCGGCGACCCGGAGAGCATCCGCCACCCCGGCTGGCAGGCCGCGGCACAAGCCTGGCGCGACGGCAACCCGGGGGAAGCCCTCCACCGCCTCCCCCGCCACTGCCAACCGGAGCGCCGCCTGCTCGAAGCGCTGCTGGCCGGCAGGTCGCCGCGCCAGGCGGTGCTGGCCATGCCGCGCAAACTCCTGCGCCTCTATCTCTCGGCCTGCCAGTCGGCGCTCTTCGACCGCCTGGTCGACGGCCGGCTCGACGCCCTCGACCGCCTGTGGACCGGCGACATCGCCTGCAAGCACGTCAACGGCGCCTGCTTCGCAGTCCTCGACCCGGAACTCGAGCAGCCGCGCGCCGATTCCTTTGAAATCAGCCCCACCGCCCCGCTCTTCGGCTGCAAGGTGCCACTCGCCGACGGCGAAGCCGGCCGCCGCGAACGCGAACTCCTCGCCGCTGCCGGGCTGACGCTGGCGGCGTTCCGCCGGGACAACGGCCTGACCATGGAGGGGGAACGGCGGCCGCTGCGGGTGCCGCTGGAAGAGATCGCCGTCGCAGATGAAGGGGACGATCTGCTGCTTTCCTTTCGCCTCCCCCGGGGGAGCTTCGCCACCGCCGTCCTCCACGAAATCATGAAAACCCCGCCGGCTGCGGCGGCGGATGGCACGCAAGAGAATTTCTGCTAGGATAGAGCCTCGATTCCCGCCCAGGAGGATGGCATGCAAGCGCAGCCCCCCGGAAAAACCGACGGCAGCCTGCGGGTGAATTTCTTTCTCCCGCGCCCCGGCTTCATGCGCCGCGAGGTAACGATCATCTGCCTGACCCTGACCGTCTGGGCCCTGCTGACCTTCGGCTTTCACCTCTACCTGATCTTCTGCCCGCTGGCCCGCATCCCCGACCGCACCATCTTCGGCATGCCGGTGCACTTCTGGTTCAGCGGCCAGTTCCTGATTCTCTGGTTCATCGCCGTGAGCGTGGTCTTCAACCTGCTGATCGACTGGCTCACCGACAGCTATCGCCGCCGGCGGGGAGGGCCCTGACATGTCCGGCGACCTCAAGCTTCTGCCCATCCTCCTGCTCGGCGCCGCCCTGGCCCTCTCCCTGCTCGCCGGGCTCTTCAGCCGCCGCCAGGCCGAACGCAGCTACGGGGTCGGCAACCGCCAGCCCGGCCACGCCAGCATCGGCGCCGCAATCGCCTCGAACTGGATGAGCGCGGCCTCCTTCCTGGGGATCGCCGGGGTCTTCTACCTGCAGGGCTACTTCGCCTTCGCCTACATCCTCGGCTGGACCGGCGGCTACGTCCTCCTGCTGGTGCTGATGGCCGGGCAGATCCGCCGCTTCGGCAAGTATACCGCGCCGGATTTCGTCGAGGCCCGCTACGATTCTTCGCTGGCCCGCATCTGCTCGGCGGTGATCGCCATCCTCATTACCCTGGTCTATTGCGTCGCCCAGTACAAGGGGATCGGCCTGATCTTCGCCTGGCTCTTCGGCATCGACTACACCCCGGCCCTGCTCCTGGGCACCGGCGTGGCCCTCGCCTACCTGGTCATCTCCGGCAGCCTGGGGGCCACGCGCAACCAGCAGCTGCACTACCTGATCCTGATCCTCTGTTTCGTCATCCCGCTGATGGCGATCGCCAAAAAGCTCGGCTACGGCTGGCTGCTGCCGCAGTTCAGCTACGGCGCCGCCCTTCTCGACCTCCCCCGCGAGACCGCCGCCCCCTACCTCGAGCCCTGGGCCAACGGCACCCCCTACCGGTGGGTCGCCCTGAGCTTCACCCTGATGGTCGGCACCGCCGGGCTGCCCCATGTCCTGTCGCGCTTCTACACCGTCCCCAACACCCGCGACGCCCGCTGGGGGGTGGTCTGGGGGCTCTTCTTCATCGGCCTGCTCTACTGGAGCGCCCCGGCCTTCGCCGCCTTCGCCCGGGTCTGGGAGGCGCGCGGCGGCGTCCCCGACGGCGGCGAGGCCACCCTGCTTGCCGACCTGGTGGTACTCAAGGCCGGGGAGTGGGCAGGGATTCCCGAACTGCTGGTCGGCCTGCTGGCGGTGGGCGGCATCCTGGCCGCCTTCAGCACCATCACCGGCCTGCTGGTCACCGGCGCCGGAGCCTTTGCCTACGACATCTACTACCGGCTGATCAACCCGCGGGCCAGCGAGCGGCACCTGCTCAAAGTCGCCAAGGGAGTGACCATGGCCCTCGCCGTCCTCATCCTGGCCATCGCCGTCAACCCGCCGGGGCTGATCGCCGAGATCACCGCGGTGGCCTTCGCCCTGGCCGGCAACACCCTCTTCCCGGTCTTCCTCCTCGGCATCTGGTGGGATCGCGCCAACAAGTACGGTGCGGTCTGCGGCATGCTCGCCGGCCTGGCGATCACCTTTTTACCGGTGCTGGCCGGCCACCTCATCCCCGGTCTGCGCGAGTGGCTGCCGCCGACGGCCTCGGCACTGATCGGCGCACCGATTGTCCTGCTGATCATGATCGTCGTCTCGCTGCTGACTCCGCCACCGCCGGAGAGCGTGCGCCGTTTCCTGGTTGAGAAGGTGCACAGTCCTTAATATAATAGCGTTCTACTCAACTCCCGCGGAGCGCAATGAAAATCATTCTCTCTGCCGGCAGCCTCTTCACCCTGCCGGCACCCAAGGTGTTCGAACTGGCCCGGGAGGCCGGGTTCGACGGCATGGAGGTCATCATCAACCATGACTTCGCCGCCGCCAACCACCTGCGCCTGCTACGCTCCCTGCAGGCGATCCTGCCGGTCAACTCGATTCACGCCCCCTTTTTCGATGTCGACGGCTGGGGGAACAAGATCGACCAGCTGCGCATCTGCTGCGACCTGGCCCTCGAAGCCGAGGTCCCGCTGATCAACTTCCACCCCCCCTCCTGGCTGGGGCTCGAGCTGAAATTCTGGCGCTGGCTCAAGGGGATCGACGACTTCCAGGCGGAGCTGGGGAAGAACCGGGTGATCATCAGCATCGAGAACATGCCCTGCATGCCGAAGAGCAAGATCAACCCCTACCTGCTGGCCTCGCCCGACTCGATGCTCCCCTTCCTCGCCGGGCACAATCTCTACCTGACCTTCGACACCGCGCACTGCGGCTCGATGCACACCGACTTCATCTCCGACTTCTACCGCTATTACGAGTCGGGGAAGCTGCGCAACATCCACTTCTCCGACTACGCCAACGGTATCGAGCACCTGCTCCCCGGCCGTGGCGGCCTGCCCCTCACCCGCTTCCTCAACCACCTTGGCGACACCGGCTACGACCACGCCCTGGTCCTCGAACTCTCCCCCTACGAATTCCCGGAAGATGACGCGGGAATCCGCGCCACCCTGGCGGAAATCCTCCGCTATCTGCGCGAGCAGACCAGACAGAGCGAAGCGGCCTGAACAGGGGATAGCAAACAGGGGCAGGCACCGCACAACGCCGCGGAGGACCACCGCAGCTCAGAGGAAAAACGTCGCGAGGAAGGTCAGCTGCCAGGCGCACGGAGCGCAGGCCCCGAGACATACCTGGAAGGTAGGCGAGGGGATGAGCACCGCGCAACGCCGCAGCTGACCTCCGCAGCAGTTTTTCAATATTAACGGACGATATAGACCGAGCAGGGCGAGTGCAGCGCCACCTTGGTCGAAACGCTGCCGAGGACAGTGCGCTTGACCATCCCCTTCCCGGAGGAGCCGATGACGATCACGTCGCAGCTCTTCTCGGCGGCCAGGTGGAGCAGTTCGTCGGCGGGATCGCCGTAGGCGACCAGCGACTCGCAGGAGACGCCGGCATCGCGGGCGGCCTTTTCGACCACGAAGAAGAGCCGGTCGCGCTTCTCCTGCCAGCCGGGTTCTTCGGTGGGCGGTTTGCTGGGGAAAAAGTCGGTGAAGGAGGGGGCCTTGAGGCTGGGGAGGACCAGCATGGCGTAGATCTGGCTGGGAAGATCGGGGCCGGACTGGGCAGCCAGGCGCACCGCCTCCTCGGCCGCCTTGTCCGACTGCGGCGAACCGTCGATGGCGACCAGGATCTTCTTGCTCAGCCTCAACATGCCGGAGCCTCCCGTGAGAATCGTCCCATCAATCTAGCGACAGACCCCGAAGCTGTCAACACGCCCCGCCACCACTCGCCGGTTTTTTTCTCGTTTATCGTTTGACAACTATAGAACGATATTTTATACATATACAGAGGGGTCGGGGACAAAGGACAAGAGGTGAAAGGGCCGGGCGATTTTCCCCCCTTTTTCCTTGACACTAGAAGACCGCTTAGTTACAAGATAAGCGTTTTCACTGTTTTGAAACCACTTCATACAACGCCCGCCAGGGAATCATCATCATGGCCAAAAAAGACAAATCTGAGTATATCATCCAGGCAGTTTCCCACGCCCTTGACCTTCTCGAGCAGTTTCATGACGACGTTGACGAACTGGGCGTCACCGAGCTGAG
>CAYQLP010000010.1:0-2571 GCA_964418505.1 uncultured Geobacteraceae bacterium
GCAACCTTGAGTGCGGCTGTAAGGCCTGCCAGGGGAGCGAGGGGCTGAAGCGTGAGATCCTCGATGCCGCCCAGGATGACCAGGCCGCCATCGAAGTGCAGCGCGGCCGGGTGGCCAAGCTCAAGGGCATCCTTTCTGCCTGCCCCCATGAAACGGCGGTGCCCCTCAGGGCCGATGCCGACTACCTGGTCAATAAGTCGGTGTGGATCCATGGCGGCGACGGCTGGGCCTACGACATCGGTTACGGCGGCCTCGACCATGTGCTGGCCTCCGGCGCCAACGTCAACGTCCTGGTCCTCGATACCGAGGTCTACTCGAACACCGGCGGCCAGGCCTCCAAGGCCACGCCGATGGCGGCGGTCGCCCAGTTCGCCGCCGGCGGCAAGCCGATGCCGAAAAAAGACCTGTCGATGATCGCCATGACCTACGGCAACATCTACGTGGCCCGCGTCTCCATGGCCAACCCGGCCCAGGTCATCAAGGCCATGATGGAAGCCGACAGCTACGACGGCCCGGCGCTGATCATCGCCTACTCGCACTGTATCGCCCACGGCATCAACATGACTACCGCCGTGGACAACTGCAAGCGCGCGGTCAACTCCGGCTACTGGCCGCTCTTCCGCTTCGATCCGCGCCTGGCCGGGCAGGGGAAAAACCCCCTGCAGCTCGACAGCAAGGACCCGAGCGTCGGCTTCGAGGAGTTCGCCAACAGCGAGAACCGCTTCCGCGTCCTCAAGCAGAACAACCCCGAGCAGGCCGAGCAGCTGCTCACCGCCTCGGCCAAGGATGCGGCCACCCGCTACGACCTCTACAAGAAACTGGCGGGACTCTCCGCCGACTGCGGCAGCAAGTAAGCTGTCGGATTCAGCCTGTAACAACTGCGGCCCGGTGCATGTGCACCGGGCCGCAGTTGTTTGATCGGGGAGAGGGTGTCAGCGGGACAGGGCGCGGCGCGCCAGGCGCTTGCGCAGGAGGTCAAGGGTGAAGAGCAGCGGGATGCCCAGGGCGGCGAGGAGCAGCATCGACGGGGGAACCGGGGCGGTGCCGAGGATTGCCTGGAGGGGCGGCCAGTAGAGCAGGGCCCAGGCGAAGAGCAGCTCGAGGGCGATCCCCGCCAGCAGCAGGGGGTTGTGCAGCAGGCCGGCGTCCAGCCCGGAGCGGTAGAGATGGCGCCGGCCCAGCACGTTGCCGACCTGGGCAAGGATCACGCTGGCCAGGGTGATGCCGGTCGCCGCGCGGTAAAGCGGGTCGCTGGCGGCCAGATCGGCCCCCCAGGTCCAGCCGCCTGCCGCCAGAACCAGGAAGAAGAGCAGCAGCGACCAGCCGGCCTCGAGGAGGCCGAGGAAAAGATAGGCAGTGCCGAGCAGCCCGGGGGTGAGGAGGCTGGCATGGGGGCTGCGGGGTGGCTGCTCCATGAGCTCGGCGTCCGCTGGTTCCTGGCCCAGGGCAATGGCCGGGAGCAGGTCGGTGCCGAGATCGATGGCCAGGATCTGGATCACCGTCAGGCCCAGCGGTACCGGCAGGAGGATGAAGAGCAGGTAAGGGAGGATCTCGGGGACGTTGCTGGCCAGTACGTAGGTGGTGAATTTGCGGATGTTGGCGAAGACCGCGCGACCCTCTTCGACCCCGGCGACGATCGAGGCGAAATTGTCGTCGAGGAGGATGATCTGCGCGGTGGCCCGGGCCACGTCGGTGCCGCTCAGCCCCATGGCGATGCCGACGTCGGCGGCCTTGAGGGCCGGAGCATCGTTGACGCCGTCGCCGGTCATCGCCACCACCCGCTCGGCGCTCTTGAGGGCGGTGACGATCTTCATCTTCTGCACCGGGCTGGTACGGGCGAAGATCCTCACCCCGGCGGCGATGGCGGCCGCCACCTCGCGCTCGGCCATGTTCTCCAGGCGGTCGCCGGTGAGAACCGCCGCCGGCTCCGCCGAGGCGAGGATGCCGCACTGCACCGCCACGGCGGTGGCGGTATCGGGGTGGTCGCCGGTGATCATCAGCACGGTGATGCCGGCACTGTGGCATTTGGCCAGGGCCGCGGGGACTTCCTGGCGGATCGGGTCGCTGACCCCGATCAGGCCGGCGAAGTGCAGCCCTCGCTCATAGTCTTCCTGGGCCAGCTCGCCGCTCTCGCCGGCAGCCAGGGGGCGGGCGGCCACGGCGACCACCCGCAGGCCGCGCCGCGCCAGGTCGCGAAGCGTGGCCTCGGCCGCTTCCGTTGCTGCATCATCGCCGGCCAGCAGCGGCCGCAGGGCTTCCCAGGCCCCTTTGGCGGCAAAGAGCGGCTGCCCGTCGACCTCGCCGAGGCCGGCGGCACGCCGTCGGTCGGCGTCGAAGGGGAAGGGCCGCCGGCGTCGGGCCACCACTGCCGCCGGGTCGCCGCCGGTCTCCCGGTAGTGCGCGGCGATGGCGGCATCGAGGGGATCGCCGTGGCAGGCGCCGCCTTCCAGGCGCAGATCGGAGGCGAGCAGTGCCAGTTCGAGCAGGCGCTGCCCGCCGCTCACGCCGGTGCCGACAAGGGCGGTGGCCGCTTGCAGGTGGGTGACGGCCAGCTGGTTGCGGGTCAGGGTG
>CAYQLP010000010.1:2581-35781 GCA_964418505.1 uncultured Geobacteraceae bacterium
GTCGGTGCAGATGACCTCGGCGGCTCCCAGGGCCTCGACGGCGTTGAGGCTTTTGACCAGGACGTTCTTGCGCGCCATGCGCACGCTGCCCATGGCCAGGGCCAGGGTCAAAGTCGGCAGCAGCCCCTCGGGGACGTTGGCGACGATGATCCCCAGCATGAAGACCAGGTTGATCCACAGCGGCCGGCCGCTGGCCACGCCATAGAGGAAGAAGGCGGCGCCGAGGGCGGTGGCGATCAGGGTCAGGAGGCGGATCATGTGCCGGGTCTGCCGTTCCAGCGGCGAGGGGGTGCGGCGGATCGCCTGGGAGAGGTGCGCCAGGCGGCCGAACTCGGTGCGCAACCCGGTGGCGAAGACCACCGCCGTCCCCTGGCCGCGGAGTACCAGGCAACCGGCAAAAACGACGTTGGGGCTATCGATCAGCCGGGTCTGGGCCGGGGCGGCGGTCAGCGGCAGCGGCTGGGCCTCCCCGGTCAGCGCTGCGTTGTTGACCACCAGCGAGTCCCCCTCGACCAGGCGCGCGTCGGCGGCGACCCGCTCGCCTTCGCCGATCAGCAGGAGATCCCCCGGCACCAGTTCCGTGGCAGCCACGCTAAGGGGAATCCCGTTGCGGCGTACCCGGACCTGCTGGGGGAGGTAATTGCGCAGGGCCGTCATGGCCCGCTCGGCGCGGTACTCCTGGGCGAAGCTGAAAAGGGCGTTGAGCAGGGCCACGGCGGCCAGGGCCCAGCCGAGCACGGCCATCGCTTCCCCGGGGTGCAGGTGCTCGGCGACGAAGCAGAGCAGGGCGGAGACGATCAGCAGCAGGGCAAAGAAGTTGCCGAACTGGCGCAGGAGGCTGCGCAGGTGCCGCCAGGGGTCGGCGACCTCGACTCTGTTGCGGCCGATTTCATGCAGGCGCTCGGCGGCCTCGGCTGCGGTCAGCCCCGCGGGGCGGCTCTCCAGGGCGGCATAGACCGTCGCCGGGGGAAGGTTGTGGATCTGCCCGGCGGAGATCATGGCCGCGAGTAGATGCCGATATCGCAGGGGGCCCCGGCGAGGATCCGCTCGAGCCCCTGGCTGTGGGCGGTGTAGCGGGAGAAAGTGCTGCGGTCGGCGGCGACCAACAGCAACTGGCACTTCTGGCGGCTGGCTTCGACCAGAAGTTGATGGGGCCAATCGGCGGTCATCGCCACGCGGTGATCGATGAGTGGATGCGCCGGGTGGAGGTGCGCGGTCAGGGTCGTGGCGGCCTGGGCCAAGGCCTGTTCGGCGGTATGGCGCATGGCGGTACGGGTGGTCGGTGTGCGTTGCGCAGGGCTCAAGGGCCCGACGGTGAGCAGGCGCAGCAGGGTCGCCTTGCGCAGCGAGGCGGCGAAGCGGCCGAGCAGGGGGGCCAGCCAGGGGAGTGGATCCCCCCGGGGGGGGAGTGAAACCAGTAGGTCGTGGGGCTCGCCGAGCAGCCCGGGCTGGACGACGCGCAGGGCCAGAGTCGGCCCGCGGTGGGTGTGCAGCAGCCCGGCGGCCACTGAGCCGGCGAGGAGCCGCTGATGGCGGGGGCGGACCCGGGTGCCGCAGAGGAGCAGGGCGGCAGGATCGTCGGGGAGGGCGCGGATGAGGGTGGCGAAGATCGAGCCCCGGAAGGGGAGGATTTCCTGGCGGCAGGCGATCTGCGCCGTCCGGCAGGCTCCGGCCAGCAGGTCAAGGCGGGCGTCGGCAACGGCGGGCGCAAGGGTGTCGTCGCGTACGTGCAGCACCAGCAGGCGGCGATCGTCGTCGCGAGCGGCAAAGCGCAGGGCATAGCGCGCCACCCAATCGCCGTAAAGGGAACCGTCGTGGGCGAGGATGATCATGGCTGCACCCCTTTCCTGCCGCGGCGACCAGCCGGCCACATTTCAAATATAAGACGGGGGGGAGTTTTTTCAAGTTGTCAGGAGAGAAGGAGGGACACGTTTTCCGCCTGTTCGGCTGGCAATTTCTCTGGAGTGTTTTATTCTGGGAAGAGTTGCTGGTGACCGGGTAAACGCGAAGCCTTCCGAGGGGAGCGTCACGGTCAATTCCACCGTCAGGGTTCTATTACAAAAGGCAAGGAGGATATCATGTTCAAGGAGTTCAAGGAATTCGCCATGCGTGGCAGCGTCATTGATATGGCCATCGGGATCATCATCGGCGGTGCCTTCGGGCCGATCGTCGGCTCGATGGTCAACGATATCCTGATGCCGCCTATCGGCCTGGCCCTGGGCAACGTTGACTTCACCAACCTGTTCATCCTGATCAAGGAGGGGAGCAGGGTCGCGGCACCCTACTCCTCGCTCGCCGATGCCAGGGCGGCCGGGGCGGTGACGATCAACTACGGCTTGTTCATCAACAGTGTGGTCAGCTTCATTATCGTCGCCTTCTGCGTATTCCTGCTGGTCAAGACCATGAACCGCCTCAAGCGTGAGGAGGCTGTGCCGCCTCCCGAGCCGAACAGAAAGGATTGTCCGTTCTGTTTCTCTGCGATCCCCATCAATGCCAGCCGCTGCCCGCATTGTACCTCCGCGTTGTAGCTGTGCCGTAAAAACCGCGGCAGCCTTGTCAAGCTGGACGCAGGCGGGGCGGCGTGATTTAATGGCCGGATACATTCAGCGACCGGCTGCCGCCGGTCAAAAGGAGCCGTGCAATGTCCTCGATGAACTGGAAAAAAAATCTGCTGGCCGTCCTGCTCCTCCTGGGGAGTGCTTTGCCGCTGCATGCCGCGCTGTTGGTCGAGAATACGCAGTCGATCGCTCTTGGCAAAGACATCCTCGATGTGGCGGCTACGGCCGATGGCGCCGGACTCTTTGTCCTCGCCAAGGGGGAGGTCCAGTTGCTGGGTACGGATGGCAAACTGCTCGAGCGCTTCCCGGTCCCCGCCGATGCCGAGCGCATCACCGTCTCTCCCGACGGTAGCCGTGTTTACCTGGCTTCCGGCCAGACTCTGCGCATGGTCGAACTGGCCAACGAGGTCAGCCTGCCGGCGCTCAATTCGCCGGCCCGCGGCCCGGCCAATGCTCCGGTGACCCTGACGGTCTTCAGCGACTTCCAGTGCCCCCATTGCTCCAAGCTGGTCGCCTTCATCGACGAGGTCCAGGCCAAGAACCCGGACCGGGTTCGGGTGGTCTTCAAGCAGTTCCCCCTGCGCATGCACAACATGGCCATTCCGGCAGCCCTGGCCAGCCTGGCGGCCCGGGAGCAGGGGAAATTCTGGCCCCTGCACGACCTGCTCTTTGCCAACGGCAGCCAGCTCAGCGAAGAGAAGATCCGCAGTCTGGCCCAGCAGGCAGGGTTGAACATGAGCCGTTTCGACCAGGACCGCAGTGCCCAGCGCCTGCGCGATGAAGTGCAGCGCGACCTGAATCTCGGTCAGCAGGCAGGGGTGCAGGGGACGCCGGCGGTCTTTGTCAACGGCAAGTTCCTGAAAGATCGGACCCTGCAGGCGGTACAGGCGATGATTGATCGGGAAGTGGCGCGCGGGAAGAACGTCCGGTGAGCCCGTTCCGGCGGCTTCTCCAGGGGGCCGCCGCGGCACTGCTGCTGGCAACCCTGCCGGCGCGCTGAAGGACTGGTTTGCTCAGGCGGGAGAGACGGCTGGCAGTTTTTTCTTGCCGAAGAAGCGGGCGAGCCAGATGCTGAGTTCGTAGAGGAGGAACATCGGTACGGCGACCAAGCTCTGTGAAAGGATGTCGGGGGGGGAGAAGATCGCGCCGAGGATGAAACAGATCAGCAAAGCGTACTTGCGGTTGCGGGCCAGGAAGTGATAGTCGACCACCCCCATGCGGGCGAGGAAGAAGATTACGATGGGCAGTTCGAAGCTGATGCCGAAGGCCAGCAGCATCTGCCCGGCCAGCGACAGGTAGCTGGCCATTGACAGCATTGGCATCAGTTCGCTGTTGGCCGCCCCGGTTCCGACCAGGAAGGTGAACATCACCGGGAAGGCGATCTTGAAGCCGAAGGCCGTGCCGGCGAAGAAGCACAGCGAACTGGCGCCGACGAAGGGGATTACGTAGCGTTTTTCATGGGCGTAGAGCGCCGGGGCGATGAAGCACCAGAGCTGCCAGAAGATCAGCGGCAAGGCCATGATCAGGCCGGCGAAGGCGGCGATCTTCATGTAGGTGAAGAACGGCTCGGTGGCGGTGAGAAAGACCAGCTTGGTCCCTTCGGGGAGGGCGTCGCGCAGCGGTTTGGAGATTTCCAGGTAGATTCGCTCGGCGAAGTAGTAGCAGGCCAGAAAGGCCACGAGCCAGGCCAGGAACGCCCGTACGACGCACTTGCGCAACTCTTCCAGGTGCTGCATGAAGGTCATCCGGCCCTCATCCACGGGGCGGCTCCTGTACGCCGGCATCGGCTTGGGTGGGCGGCGTTTCGAGTTGCTCCGGAGGCCCAGGGGGCGTCTCCGCCGGCCCATGCGGCGGAACAGCGCCGGGGGGGCGGAGAATCTCGCCGGTGTTGAGTTTTTCGCGCATTTCGCGGACGCGGTCGAGGCGGATTTCCTCCTCGAAACTCTGCTTGAGCTCGTTGGTGGCCCGCCGGAACTCGGCATAGCCGCGCCCCAGGGCGCGGGCCAGGTCGGGGAGCCGCTTCGGGCCGATGACCACCAGGGCAATCACGGCGATCAGCAGCAATTCGGTGAATCCGATATCGAACATTCTCTCTGCCTCGTCAGGGTGCCCGGGTTCGTTGAGAATACCGGCGCGTTGTCCCCCCTGTCAAGCGCCCATTTAGATAAATATTTGACTTACCTAAGCTTTTGCCTAATAATCAAACTTTATCCTCTTAAGGACCATAGCGGACATGGACCAAAAACAACTGATTGACGAGATCCGCCGGCTGGCCGGGGAGCGCGACGCCCTGATCCTGGCGCACAACTACCAGCGCGACGAGATCCAGGCCCTGGCCGATATCTGCGGGGACTCGCTGGCCCTTTCCCAGGAGGCCGCGCGCACCGATCGGCAGGTGATTGTCTTCTGCGGCGTGCACTTCATGGCCGAGAGCGCGGCGATCCTTGCCCCGGAGAAGACCGTGCTGCTCCCCCGTGCCGATGCCGGCTGCCCGATGGCCGACATGATCACCGCTGACGGGGTGCGCCTGATGCGCGAACGGCACCCCGGCGCGCCGGTGGTCACCTATGTCAACTCCAGCGCCGACGTCAAGGCCGAGAGCGACATCTGCTGCACCAGCGCCAACGCCGTGCGGGTGGTCAACTCGCTGGACGCCGACGAGGTGATCCTCACCCCGGACCGCAACCTCGCCCGCTACATCGAGCGTCATACCAGCAAGCGCTGCCACATCTGGGACGGCTACTGCCCGACCCACGAGCGGCTGACCGTCGCCGAGGTGCGCGCCGTCCAGGCCGAGTATCCCGATGCGGTGTTCATGGCCCACCCCGAGTGCCCGCCGGAGATCCTCGACATCGCCGACCATATCTGTTCGACCAGCGGCATGTACGACTACGCCCGGCAGAGCCCGGCGCAGCGCTTCATCGTCGGCACCGAGGCGGGGATCCTCTATCGCCTGCGCCTGGAGAACCCCGGCAAGGAGTTCATCCTGCCGACCACCCGGCTGATCTGCCCGAACATGAAGCTGACCGCCCTCGAGGACGTGCACCGGGCCCTGCAGACCATGAGCCCGCGCATCACCGTGCCGGCGGCGGTCCGCGAGCGGGCCCGCCTGGCCCTCGACCGCATGCTCGCCGTGCCGCGGGACTGACCCGCGCCCCTCCCGCTGCCCCTCGAAATGACCGATCCCGTCGAGCCGGCTCTCCGGCATGTCCCCCTCACCGCCCTGGGCTGTGAGCTCAAGGGGGTGCCGCGGGCCGAACTGCTCGGCCTGGTCGGCAGCAGCCCGGCCTGGCTGGCGGCAAATCTGCTCGCCGGTGGCGAGACGCGCCTGGCAGTGCTGGCCCCCGACCAGGTCGCAGCCCAGCAGTTCCACGAAGCCCTGGCCTTCTATCACGGCAGCCCGGCCGAGATCGGCCTCTTCCCCGGCTGGGAACTCGATCCCTACTCGCCGCTCTCCCCCCATCCCGAAGTCGAGGCCCAGCGGCTGGCCACCCTGGCGGCCCTGGGCGCCGGGCGCCTGCGCGCGGTGGTCACCACCGTGCGGGCGCTCATGCAGCGCCTCATCCCCCGCCAGGTCCTCGCCGGCCTGCGCCTGGAGCTGAGCGCCGGCGATGAATACCCCCGCGACCAGCTGCTCGCCCGCCTCGCCGCACTGGGTTACCAGCGTGTGCCGCTGGTCGAGGAGCGCGGCACCTTCGCCGTGCGCGGCGACCTGGTGGACCTCTTCCCCCCCTCGGCCGCTTCGCCGGTGCGCCTCTCCTTCTTCGGCGACGAGCTCGAGGAACTGCGCCCCTTCGAGACCCTCTCGCAGCGCACCGGCAGCGAACGGCTCCCCGGCCTCGAACTCTCGCCGGCCCGCGAAATGGTCCTCGCCGGCGAGCACCTGGCGACCTTCTGCAGCCGGCTGCGCGCCCGCTGCGACGAACTGGAACTGCCGCGCAGCGCCCGCGAGGCGCTCCTCGGCGAGGTCCGTGAAGGGCTGCTGGCCCCGGGGCGCGAGCAGCTCCTCCCCTTTAACTACACGGCCCTCGACACCTTGTTCGATTATCTCGGCCGGGTCCGCTGGCTGATCCTCGACCCCCCGGCAGTGACCGCCGCCGCCGACGAACTGGAAGGGTTGACAACCAGCGGCGAGGCCCGCCTGCGCGAGCAGGGCGAGGTCTTTGCAACAGCCGCCGACTTCTACCTGACCGGCGGCGAACTGGAACGCCGCCTGGCCGGCCAGCCGCGCCTGGAGCTTGCCGCCCTGCAGGTCTACCGCCTGGAGGGCGACTACCCGGTCTTCCGCGCCGCCGTCACCGGCAACGGCGAACTGCGCCCCGATCACCCCGAGCACGACGGCACCCTCGGCTTCCTCGCCGGACGGCTGCGCGAATGGCACGATGGCGGCTGGCGAGTGCTGCTGGTCTGCCACCAGGAGGGGCAGGCCGAGCGCCTGCGCGATCTCCTCGAGCCCCACGGCCTGCCGCTGCGCTGGCTCCCCGCCGCGGCCGGGCTGGAGCCGCCGGTCGGGCTGACCGTCACCGTCGGCAGCCTGCCGGTCGGTTTCCGCTCCGCCGGCGAGCGCCTGGCGGTGATCACCGACGACGAGATCTTCGGCGCCCGCACCCACCGCCGGCCGCGGCGCCGCGACCGCAAGGTCTTCGAATCATCGCTCGCCGACCTGCGCCCCGGCCACCACGTCGTCCACGCCGACTACGGCATCGCCCTCTACCACGGCCTCCTCCACCTCGCCGCCGGGGGGAGCGAGGGGGACTACCTGCACCTCGAGTTCGCCGGCGACGACCGTCTCTACCTGCCGGTGGAGAGGATCGAGAAGGTGCAGAAGTACGTGGCCGACGGCGCCGAGCCGCGCCTGGACAAGATGGGCAGCGGTTCCTGGGAAAAAGCCCGCCTCAAGGCCCGGGCGGCGGTCGAGGAACTGGCCCGCGACCTGCTGCACATGCAGGCCAAGCGCCAGCTTGCCCAGGGGGTTCGCTATTCCCCGCCGGACCGGCTGTACCGGGAGTTCGAGGCGGCCTTCCCCTACGAGGAGACCCCCGACCAGCTCGAGGCCATCGAGGCGGTCCTTGCCGACCTGCAGTCGGAGCGCCCGGTCGACCGCCTGATCTGCGGCGACGTCGGCTACGGCAAGACCGAGGTGGCCATCCGCGCCGCCTTCAAGGTGGTCCTCGATGGCCGCCAGGTGGCGGTGCTGGTGCCGACCACCGTCCTCGCCCGCCAGCACCTCGAGACCTTCCGCCAGCGCCTCGCCGACTTCCCGGTGACCATCGACATGGTCTCGCGCTTCCGCAGCGCCGCCGAGCAGAAGGAGATCCTCGCCCGGACTGCCGCCGGGCGCGTCGACATCCTCATCGGCACCCACCGCCTGCTCCAGCCCGACGTGCGCTTCAAGGAGCTCGGCCTGGTGGTGGTCGACGAGGAGCAGCGCTTCGGGGTCACCCACAAGGAGCGCCTCAAGAAGCTGCGCGCCGAGGTCGACCTGCTGACCCTGACCGCCACGCCGATCCCCCGCACCCTCCACCTCAGTCTCACCGGGCTGCGCGACCTGTCGATCATCGCCACCCCGCCGGTCGATCGCCAGGCGATCCGCACCTACGTGACCCGCTTTGACGACGACCTGGTGCGCGACGCCATCCTCCGCGAGCTCAAGCGCGGCGGCCAGGTCTACTTCGTCCACAACCGGGTGCAGACCATCGAGGCCATGGCCGAGTTCCTGCGTGGACTCCTCCCCAACGTGCGCATCGGCGTCGGCCACGGGCAGATGGCCGAGGGGGCCCTCGAGCAGGTCATGCTCGATTTCATCGAGGGGCGCACCGACGTCCTGCTCTGCACGGCGATCATCGAGAACGGCCTCGACATCCCCCGCGCCAACACCATCATCGTCGACCGCGCCGACACCTTCGGCCTGGCCCAGCTCTACCAGCTGCGCGGCCGGGTCGGCCGCTCCCACGTGCGCGCCTACGCCTACCTGCTGATCCCCGGCGAGGGCTCGCTGACCCACGAGGCCCGCGAGCGCCTCAAGGTCCTCCAGGAACAGACCGAACTGGGCGCCGGCTTCCGCATCGCCCGCCACGACCTCGAGCTGCGCGGCGCCGGCGATCTCCTCGGCGCCCGTCAGGCCGGGCAGATCGCCGCGGTCGGCTTCGAGCTCTACACCGAACTGCTCGCCGAGACCATCGAGGAGCTGCAGGGGCGGGCCCACGAGGCGCGCATCGACCCGGAGGTGCGCCTCGGTCTCTCCGCCTACCTCCCCGAGGCCTACCTGGCCGATCCCAACCAGCGCCTGGTCTTCTACCGGCGCATGGCGGCCGCCGCCGACGAGGAGGAGCTCTACGCGCTCGGCGACGAGCTGCGTGACCGCTACGGGGCGCTGCCGGAGCCGGCCCAGCTGCTCCTCGAGGTGATGAAGCTGCGCGTGCTGATGAAGGAGCTGCGTGTCGAGCAGGCCGAGTACGACGGCCGCCAGCTGATCTTCGCCTTCCCGCCGACCACGCGCGTCTCTCCCGAGCAGATCATGGAGCTGCTGGCACGCCCGGAACGTTATGCGTTCTCCCCTGACTACCGCCTGTCGGTGCGCCTCGGCCGCCTGCCGGCGGAAGAGGTCCTGGCCGCGGCCAAAAAGGAATTGCGTGCCCTTTGCGCCGCATGCTAGCGTCACCCCTGTTGCCCACGTCCCGTCATTCCCGGAGGCTTTTCGCGTGATGAACAGATTCCGCCTGCTTGCCCTCACCTGCCTGCTTGCCTGCGTCGCCGCTACCGCCCTGGCCGGCGAGATCTCGAGCCGTATCGCCGCCGTCGTCAACAATGATGTCGTCACCACTCGCGAGCTGGATCAGGCCCTGGCCGGCCAGCTGGCCAAGGCGGGCGCCCAGCCCTCGGCGGCCCAGCTCGGGGCCCTTCGCCAGGAGACCCTCTCCCGGCTGATCGAGGAAAAACTCGTCCAGCAGCGCATTAAGGCCCTCGGCCTCAAGGTTGCGGATGCCGAGGTGGATGAGGCGGTCGCCGATGTCGAGCGGCAGAACCGGCTGAGTCGCGAGCAGCTCGAGGCGGCGCTGCAGGGGCAGGGGATGACCATGTCGGCCTACCGTGAGAACCTGCGCCAGCAGATGCTGCGCTACCGGCTGATCAACCAGGAGGTGCGCAGCCGGGTCGATGTTACGGAACGCGAGGTCCGCGACTATTACCGGGCCCATCTCGACGAATATCGCCTGCCGGCCACGGTCACCCTCAGCGCCGTCACCTTCCCGCTGCCGGCGCAGGCCGGTCTGGCCGAGCGCGAGGCGCGGCAGGCCGCCGCCCGTGAAGCCCTTGGGCAGGCGAAGGCGGGGGAAAGCCTCGACCAGGTGGCTGCTGCCTATCGCGAGACCCACGGGGCGGTGCTGACCAGCTTCGGCACGCTGGCCGAGGCCGAACTCTCCCCGGAGCTTGCTGCCGCTCTGGCCGGGGTTGCCCCCGGCGGGAGCACATTGGTGGAGAACGCCCCGGCCCTGCTGCTCCTCAAGGTCGAGGACCGCACCGCCGCCGGCCTGCGCCAGTTCGAGTCGCTGCGCCCCGAGATCACCCGCATCCTCACCGAGCAGAAGACCGAGGGACGCATCCGCCAGTGGACGCAGGGGCTCAAGCAGAACGCCTATATCGAGATCCGCCCCTGAAAAGCTGCTGCGGAGCCCGTCCGCGGCGTTGCGCGGTGGAGTAGCCATGCATCGTCCCCTGGTGATTACCATGGGCGACCCCACCGGGGTCGGCCCGGAGTTGATCGTCAAGGCCCTCCTCGACGGGGCCTTCGATGCACTTCCGCAGCCGCCGCTGGTGGCCGGCGATGGCGGCGTCCTGAGCCGGGCCGCCGCGCTCTTCGGCGTGACCGCCCGGCCGCTCCCGGCTCGTGACGGGCTGGCCGACCTCCGTCTCGAGCTTGGCGGGCGCAGCCTGGCGGTGCGCGAACTGTCGGCCCTCGACGCGCCGGCCCTGCGCCCCGGCGCTCCCGACGCGGCCTGCGGCCGGGCCATGCTCGACTACATCACCTGGGCCTGCGACGCCTGCCTGGACGGGCGGGCGGCGGGGATGGTCACCGCGCCGATCAGCAAGGCGGCGATCCGCCGCGCCGGCTGCGACTTCCCCGGCCACACCGAACTCCTCGCCGACCGCTGCGGCGTCAACCAGGTGGTCATGATGCTCGGCGGCGAGCGCCTCAAGGTCTGTCTGGCCACCACCCACCTGCCCTTGCGCGAGGTGGCCGGGACCCTCGCCACCGCCGCCCTGGTCGAGATCCTGGCCATCATTGACGGGGCCTTCAGGCGCTTCTTCGCCGTTCCCAAGCCGCGCATCGCCGTGCTCGCCCTCAACCCCCACGCCGGCGAGGCGGGACTCTTCGGCAACGAGGAGGAGCTGGTCATCGCCCCGGCGATCGCCCGGGCCCGGGCCGCCGGGATCGAGGCCAGCGGCCCGCACAGCGCCGACACCCTTTTCCACTTCGCCGCCGCTGGCGATTACGACGCCGTGCTGGCCATGTACCACGACCAGGGACTGGGGCCGCTCAAACTCCTCCATTTCCAGGACGCGGTGAACGTCACCCTCGGTCTGCCCATCGTGCGCACCAGCGTCGATCACGGCACCGCCTACGACCTGGCCTGGAGCGGCCGGGCCAGCGCAGCGAGCCTCGCCGCCGCGGTGCGCATGGCGGCACAGATGGCGGCGAACCTCTAGGGGCGGCGGTACCATGACCGACAAGATCGTCATCAAGCGGGCCTGCGAGCACAATCTCAAGTGCATCGACGTCGAAATCCCCCGCGACCGGCTGGTGGTCATCACCGGGGTCTCCGGCTCGGGGAAGTCGACCCTGGCCTTCGACACCATCTACGCCGAGGGGCAGCGCCGCTACGTGGAGAGCCTCTCCGCCTACGCCCGCCAGTTCCTTGAGCAGATGGACAAGCCCGATGTCGAGAGCATCGAGGGGCTGTCGCCGGCGATCGCCATCGAGCAGAAGACCACCTCGAAGAATCCCCGCTCCACCGTCGGCACCGTCACCGAGATCTACGACTACCTGCGCCTGCTCTTCGCCCGTGCCGGGCAGGTGCACTGCCCGCAGTGCGACAAGGCGATCACCAGCCAGACCGTCGAGCAGATGGTCGACCGCATCCTCGCCCTCCCCGCCGGGCTGCGCCTGATGGTCATGGCGCCGTTGGTGCGCGGCCGCAAGGGGGAGTACAAAAAAGAGCTCCGCCAGCTGCAGGCCGACGGCTTCACCCGGGTGCGCATCGACGGCACCCTCTACGAACTGGCCGAGACCCCCGAGCTGGACAAGCAGAAGCAGCACACCATCGAGGTGGTCGTCGACCGCCTGGTCCTCAAGGAGGGGCTGGCCAGCCGCCTGGCCGAGTCGCTCGAGACCGCCCTGCGCCTCGCCGACGGGGTGGTGCTGGTCGAGCCGGTCGGGGCGGAGGCGCCCTTCGACCAGCCGCAGGTCTTCTCCTCGCGCCACGCCTGCATCGACTGCGGCGTATCGCTGAGCGAGATCGCCCCGCGCACCTTCTCCTTCAACAACCCGCACGGCGCCTGCCCGGAGTGCACCGGCCTGGGCACCCGCCCCTACTTCGATCCCGAGCGGGTCGTCCCCGATCCCTCGCTGTCGCTGCGCCAGGGGGCGCTGGCGCCGTGGCGCGCCCGCACCGGCTACTTCTACCTGCCGATCCTCGAAGCGCTCGGCGAGCACTACGGCTTTACTCTCGACACCCCCTTCGGCGAACTGGCCGAGCGGGTGCAGGGACTCCTGCTGCACGGCTCGGCCGGCGAGGAGATCCGCTTCCACTACGACCAGGGGGGGCAGCGGGTCTACTACCGGCGCCCCTTCGAGGGGGTGGTCCCCAATCTCGAGCGGCGTCTCAAGGAATCGGAGTCGGAGCAGCAGCGCGAGCGCCTCGAAGAGTTCCTCAGCAGCCGCCCCTGCCCGGCCTGCCAGGGGGCGCGCCTCAAGCCGGCGGCCCTGGCCGTGCGCATCGGCGGGAAAAACATCCGCGAGGTCTGCGCCCTGAGCGTCACCGTCGCCCAGGAGTTCTTCGCCGCCCTGCAGCTGCCGCCGCGCGAGGCGGAGATCGCCCGCCGAATCCTCAAGGAAGTCCGCGAGCGCCTGGCCTTTCTGGCCGGCGTCGGCCTCGACTACCTGACCCTCGACCGCACCGCCGGCACCCTCTCCGGCGGCGAGGGGCAGCGCATCCGCCTGGCCACCCAGGTCGGCTCCTCGCTGGTCGGCGTCCTCTACATCCTCGACGAGCCGTCCATCGGCCTGCACCAGCGCGACAACCGCCGGCTGCTGGACACCCTCAAGCGCTTGCGCGACCTCGGCAACACCGTGCTGGTGGTCGAGCACGACGAGGAGACCATCCTCGAGGCCGACCACGTCATCGACATGGGGCCGGGGGCCGGGGTGCACGGCGGCGAGATCGTCGCCCAGGGGCCGCCGGCGGCGATCATCGCCGACCCGCAGTCGCTGACCGGCGACTACCTGGCCGGGCGGCGCAGCATCGGCGTGCCGGTTCAGCGGCGGATGGCCAGGGGCTGGCTGACCATTCGCGGCGCCCGCGCCAACAACCTGCGCGACGTCGACGCCGCCATCCCCCTCGGGGTGATGACCTGCGTCACCGGGGTCTCCGGCTCGGGCAAGTCGACGCTGATCATCGACACCCTCTACCGGGCCCTGGCCCAGCACCTCCACCAGGCCCGCGAGAAGCCCGGGGCGGTCAGCGCCATCGACGGGCTCGAGCAGCTGGACAAGGTCATCGACATCGACCAGTCGCCGATCGGCCGCACGCCGCGCTCCAACCCGGCCACCTACACCGGGGTCTTCACCGACATCCGCGACCTCTTCGCCCAGCTCCCCGAGGCCAAGCTGCGCGGCTACGGGCCTGGGCGTTTCTCCTTCAACGTCAAGGGGGGGCGCTGCGAGGCCTGCCAGGGGGACGGCATCCTGCGCATCGAGATGCACTTCCTCCCCGACGTCTACGTACAGTGCGAGATCTGCAAGGGGGCGCGCTACAACCGCGAGACCCTCGAGGTGCGCTACAAGGGGAAGAACATCGCCGAGGTCCTGGCCATGCCCGCCGCCGAGGCCCGCGACTTCCTGGCCAACATCCCGGTGATCCGCCGCAAGCTCGAGACCCTGTGCGCGGTGGGACTCGGCTACATCGCCCTCGGCCAGAGCGCCACGACCCTCTCCGGCGGGGAGGCCCAACGCGTCAAGCTGGCCAAGGAACTGGGCAAGCGCGCCACCGGGCGGACCATCTACATCCTTGACGAACCGACCACCGGGCTGCACTTCGAGGACATCCGCAAGCTCCTCGAGGTCCTCCAGCGCCTGGTCGAGACCGGCAACACCGTACTGATCATCGAACACAACCTCGACGTGATCAAAAGCGCCGACTGGCTGATCGACCTCGGCCCGGAGGGGGGGAGCGGCGGCGGCACGCTGGTGGCGGCCGGCACCCCGGAAGAGGTCGCGGCCGCGCCGCTCTCGCACACCGGTCACTACCTGCGCCCGTACCTGGGGCGCTGACCCTTTGCCTCAATTGACAACGCCGCATTTTGCGGCGAAAATATTACATTTGACCATAGGGGGAAGCATGTCCACTCCACTTGCCGCCGTGATCCTGGCTGCCGGCCAGGGAACCCGTATGAAATCGGCCCTGCCCAAGGTCCTCCACCCGCTGGCCGGCCGCCCGCTGCTGACCCACGTCCTCGCTGCCGCGCAAGCGCTCGGGGCCGCCCCGGTGGTGGCCGTCATCGGCCACGGCGCCGAACGGGTCGAGGCCGCCTGCGCCGCCCCGGGGGTGAGCTTCGCCCTGCAGGAGCAGCAGCTCGGCACCGGCCACGCCCTGCAGTGCGCCGTCCCGGCCCTGGCCGGCTTCGCCGGCGACCTGCTGCTGCTGTGCGGCGACGTGCCGCTGCTGCAGGCCGAAACCCTGGCCGCGCTGCTCGACCACCACCGCCGCCAGAAGGCAACGGTAACGATCCTGACCGCCGAGGTCGCCGACCCCGCGGGTTACGGGCGGATCGTCCGCAACGCCACCGGGGTCGAGCGGATCGTCGAGGAGAAGGACGCTGCGCCGGCCGAGAAGGCCATCGGTGAGATCAACACCGGCATCTACGTCTTCAGCGCGCCGCGGGTCTTTGCCCTGCTCGCGGGGCTCACCAACCACAACGCCCAGGGGGAGTACTACCTGACCGACGTGGTCGCCGCGGCCCGCGCGGCCGGGGAGGGCGTAGCGGCCCTGGCCGTTCCCGTGGCCGGGGAGGCGATGGGGATCAACGACCGCGTCCAGCTCGCCGAGGCCGGCGCCATCCTGCGCCGGCGCCTCAACGCCGCGCACATGCGCGCCGGGGTGACCCTGATCGACCCCGCCGCCACCTACATCGATGTCGGCGTGGTGGTCGGCGCCGACACCGTCATCCATCCCGGAGCGCACCTGGCCGGGGCCACGGTCATCGGCCGTGATTGTGTCATCGAGCCGGGGGTGATGATCAGCGACTGCATCCTGGAGGAGCGCGTCCATGTCAAGGCCGGCTCGGTTTTAAGCCAGGCGCGGGTCGGGGCGGGGACTGACATCGGCCCGATGGCCCACCTGCGGCCGGGGACGGTTCTGGCCGGCGACAACAAGATCGGCAACTTCGTCGAGACCAAGAAGGCCGCCATCGGCCTCGGCAGCAAGGCCAGCCACCTGACCTACCTCGGCGATGCCGAGATCGGCGCCGGGGTCAACATCGGCTGCGGCACCATCACCTGCAACTACGACGGGGTCAACAAGCACCGCACGGTGATCGAGGACGAGGTCTTCGTCGGTTCCGACGTCCAGCTGGTGGCCCCGGTGCGGGTCGGCCGGGGGAGCCTGATCGGCGCCGGCTCGACCATCACCAAAGATGTGCCGGCCGATGCCCTGGCCATCACCCGCGCCGAGCAGAAGACCATCGAGGGCTGGGCGGCGCGCCAGCGCGCCAAGAAAAAGCAATAGCTGAAAAGGATCGCTTATGTGTGGAATCGTCGGTTACATCGGGCCGCGTGACGCGACCCCCATCGTCCTCGACGGCCTGCGCCGCCTCGAATACCGCGGCTACGATTCGGCCGGCATCGCCTGCCTGCACGACGGGGTGCTCGCCATTCGCCGCGCCGAGGGGAAGCTGGCGCGCCTCGAGGAACTGCTGCGCGACCAGCCGCTGAGCGGGGCGCCGGGGATCGGCCACACCCGCTGGGCGACCCACGGCCGCCCCTCGGAGACCAACGCCCACCCGCACCGGGCCGGCGATTTCGTCGTGGTCCACAACGGCATCATCGAGAACTACCTGGAGCTCAAGGAGCAGCTCAAGGGCGTCGGTCATACCTTCACCTCCGAGACCGACACCGAGATCATCGCCCACCTGATCGAGGAGAAGGCCTTGGCCGGAGCCGGCTTCGAGGCGGCGGTGCGCCAGGCCCTCGGCGAAGTGCGCGGCGCCTATGCGGTGGCGGTGCTCTCCGCCGCCGAGCCCGACAAGCTGATCGCCGCTAAGCAGGGCTCGCCACTGGTGGTGGGGCAGGGGCGAGGGGAGTTCTTCGTCGCCTCCGACATCCCGGCCATGCTCTCGCACACCCGCGAGATGATTTTCCTCGAAGACGGCGAAATGGTGGTGTTCACCAGCGAAAAGATGACCGTCACCACCCTGGCCGGCGCGCCGGTGGCCAAGACGGCGAAGACCATCACCTGGAGCCCGGTGATGGCCGAGAAGGGCGGCTACCGGCACTTCATGCTCAAGGAGATCCACGAGCAGCCGCGGGCGATCGCCGACACCCTCGCCGGGCGCCTGCGCGAGGACCGCTCCGAGGCCTTCCTCGAAGGGCTGCAGATCGACGAGGCGTGGCTCAAGGGGGTCGAGCGCCTGTACATCGTCGCCTGCGGCACCTCCTGGCACGCCGGGCTGGTCGGCAAGTTCCTGATCGAGAAGCTCGCCCGGGTGCCGGTGGAGGTCGACATCGCCAGCGAATTCCGCTACCGCGACCCGCTGGTCGGCGCGCGGACCCTGACCGTGGTGATCAGCCAGAGCGGCGAGACCGCCGACACCTTGGCCGCCCTGCGCGAAGCGCACGGCAAGGGGGGGAAGGTGGTGGCGATCTGCAACGTGGTCGAGTCGTCGATCGCCCGCGAGAGCGACGGGGTGATCTACACCCACGCCGGCCCGGAGATCGGCGTCGCCTCGACCAAGGCCTTCACCACCCAGCTGGTGGCGCTGGTCCTCTTCGCCCTCCATCTCGGCCGGGTGCGCGGCGCCCTCGGGGTCGACGAGCGGCGCGCCCTGATCGAGGGGCTGCTCAATCTGCCGGGCCAGGTCGAGGAGTGCCTCGAACTCAACGCGCCGATCGAGAAGCTTGCCCAGGAGCTGATGCATGCCCGCGACTTCCTCTATCTCGGCCGCGGCAACCAGTACCCGATCGCCCTCGAGGGGGCTCTCAAGCTCAAGGAGATCTCCTACATCCACGCCGAGGGCTACCCGGCCGGGGAGATGAAGCACGGGCCGATCGCCCTGATCGACGAGGAGCTGCCGGTGGTGATCGTCGCCCCGCACAATGAGACCTTCGAGAAGGTCGCGGCCAACCTCGAGGAGGTCCAGGCCCGCGGCGGCCAGGTGGTTGCAATTACCGACGCCGGCGGCGGCGAACTCGGCGCCAAGGCCCACGCCACCCTGGTCGTGCCGACCGTCAACGACGCGCTGATGCCGGTCATCACCTCGATCCCCATGCAGCTGCTGGCCTACCACATCGCCGTCTTCAAGGGCACCGACGTCGACCAGCCGAGGAATCTGGCCAAGAGCGTGACGGTGGAGTGATACTCGGTCAGCGGGGCTGCGCGCTGTTCCGCTCCCGTCCGGGCTCGATATTGAGCAGACTAAGGAATACATGACCGTTCGCCTGATTCTCGCTGACGACCATCCCATCATCCTCAACTGCCTGGCCGACATCTTCCGTAAGGAAGAGGATTTTCAGGTGCTGGCCTGCTGCCGGGACGGCGCCGAGGCCCTACAGGTCTTACGTCAGGACGTGCCGGACGTCGCCATCCTCGACTGCCGCATGCCGGGGTTGAGCGGTCTAGAGTTGGCCCGTGCGGTGCGCGCGGAGCAGTTGCCGACGCGGATCGTGCTGTTCAGCGGTGAGCTTGACGACGACGAGATGACCGAGGTGATGCGCCTGGAAATCGACGGACTGGTGCTTAAAGAGCAGTCGCCGCAGTTGCTGATCCAGTGCGTTCGCCGCGTGCACGCCGGAGAACGCCGGATCGAGCAACGCATGACCGTAAAAGCCCTGGAAACCCTCTTGCACAAGGAGCGTACGTTACGCGAGGCGGCGGCAGTGCTCTCTCCCCGGGAGATCGAACTGGTGAGGATGGTAGCAGTTGGTTTGCGTAACCGCGAGATCGGCGAACAACTGTTTATCAGTGAGGTAACGGTTAAAACCCACCTTTACAACATCTACAAGAAGCTCAATCTCAAAAGGGGACGCCTGGCGCTGTTACGTTACGCCCAGGAGAAAGGGCTGGCGTAAACCCCTGCCTGGCAAATCGGCATGGTGAAAAACGAGAAAAAATCCCGAGTAAAAGGCAGATAAGACCAGATATCGCGCCTCCGGTTGGTCTAAACGGTCTCGCCCATCAGGGCGGTCAGCAGCACACCGCCGTCTATCACGCTGCCGTCGCTGAAGAACATCAGCGGTGAAGTCCCCTGCGCAACGTTGACAACGAAACCTTTGAGGATCAGTTCGGCCTGGTCCGGGAAGGCGATATGCAGATCATTGCCGAGCGGGAAGACCGAGACATTCTCCATGCTGAAGGGGATCTCGAGCAGCTGGTGCAGTGAAATCTGGATGGTGATGGTCTTCCCCGGAGAGGGGGGCGGCAGTTTGACCGTACCAGCGGTCAGAGTCTGTGTCGGTGTGTTGGAGCCGGCCATGGTCGTTGCTTCCTTATGATTGGATTTTTCGCGAAAAAATTCTGTCCTGGCTTAATCGATCGCTTGGGAGCACCAGCACTCTTCGATCTGAGCCGCAATGCCGAGCTGCTCACCCAGCACCTCGACGCGCACAACCAGCCCCTGGCAGTCGAGAATGATCGATTTGCCCGGGCAGACGTAATCGAGCTGGACGGAAAAATCGATCCGGCTCCCCGGTGCCGAATGCTGATCGGTGACGAAATAGATCCCCGACGAACTCATGTTGCGGGTCTGACCGGTGCCCTGAGACAGCTTGACCGGTGCTTCGATGAGAACCCGCTCTTCCCGACGTTTATCGTCTCGCATAGCGCCTCAATGACAGCATAGGTATGGATTCTTGCCCTGCCTGTATCGCTTAAGCCAAGTCGGGCAATCAGCCGGCCGTTTGTTTTTCCCGGGGCTGTCCTGGATAACTGAATGCAGCAACCAAACTGATCGAGAACTTCTGGAACCAGGGGCAACGTCATCTGCGCACGTTCAGCAGCATTCCCGGGGAGCATTTCAACCTCATCCTCAAGGAGTGCGAGCGGCGCTTCAACAACCCAGTGCTAAAACTATTAGTTCAGCGATAACAGCTGGCTAGATAAAGCCTGGCTTTTTTTTAAGATACGGTAAAAGCGGGCAGTCGCCCATCCGTGACAGGACTTAATTCGCTGCGACTTTAGTCGTATTTACGTGACTCCAGGACGACAGTGGAAATCCGGGGCAGAGGCGGGTAGATGAGTGGACAGGGCGCAGCTGAGCAGACAGATAATGGAAGACGGCTGCTGGTGGTGGACGACAGTCCCGTCAGCCGACAGGTTGCCGTGGTCCTGCTCAAGAAGGCCGGCTACTGGGCCGAGGCCGTGGCCGACGGAGAAGCCGCTCTGGCGGCCCTGGCTGTAACGCGCTATGACCTGGTGCTGATGGATCTGCACATGCCGGGCCTGGACGGACCAGCGACGACCCGGCGCATCAGGGCGGGGCTGGAGGGTGTTCTCAATCCCCGGGTGCCGGTGATTGCCGTAACGGCCAGCAACCTGTCGACCGAGCTGCAGGGCTGCCTGGCCGCCGGCATGAACGCCCATATCGTCAAACCCTTCCAGTTGGAGCAACTGCAAGCGCTCCTCGACCTCATCCTGCGGCACTCATCCGTCGTCACTCCGTCGCACCGGATGCCCGCCCCGCCGCCAGCGACTGACGAGCCGTTTGCCTGCGGGGAACTGCTCGAGCATCTCGGTGGCGATCGGGAGCTTTTTGCCAAGCTCGTTGCTGAGAGCTTGGCCGACTTGCCGCTGCGCCTCGATAAATTGCGGCAGCTGCTGACGGAGCGGGATGCACCCGGAGCGCGGCAGGCTGCCCATGTCATCGTCGGCATGGCCGGCTATCTCTGTGCCCGGCCGCTCAAGGATGCTGCGCGCACCCTGAAAAAAGAGCTGGCAGCCGGCTGTATTCACAGCCTCGACGAGTTGTACGCCGTCGTGGAAAACAAGCTGTGGGAGTTGGTGGGGGCGTTGCGCACTCTGGGATACGTCTGACCCGGCGCTCGGCTTCCCTGTATAGCTTAATTCCTGAGTTGGGCTGGAACTGCGGGAAGTTCACTGAAGAGTTATTTAGCAACCGGTACTCTTGCCAAGCTGACAGCCTAGTTTCCTTTCCGCATGCCGAGGAGACTCCAGACAGTCTTACTGCTTTATGGACATGACGCGATGATGATCACATACGACCCTATTCCGGAGAATTCACTTCGAAAATGGCAGGGCATTATCGACCTGATCGTTCGCCTGGCAAACGTGCCAGTAGGCCTGGTCATGAAGGTAGACAATGAGGATATCGAGGTTCTGCTTGCCAGCGCTACCCCCAACAATCCATATCGTGTTGGTGATAAGGAACATCTCATTGCTTCCGGTCTCTACTGTGAAGAAGTCATTACAAGACAAGAAAAACTACTAGTTTCAAATGCCTTTAAATCAGAGACTTGGCGCAACAACCCTGACCTCAAATACAATCTTTTATCCTACCTTGGTTTTCCCATCAGATTTCCCGACGGTCAGTCGTTCGGGACCATCTGCCTGCTCGATGAAAAAGAAAACGAGTATTCTCCTGACATTATCGACGTCATGGATAAGATGCGTGATCTTATTGAACAGGAGTTGCGGCATCTGGAAACCTTAGAGGTTCAGCAACAGATGATACTGGCTCTCCGGGAGAGCGAGGAGCGTCATCGCCTCTTAGCCGACAACTCCTCTGACGTCATCTGGACCATGGGTCTTGACGGCAAATTTACCTATGTCAGTCCATCGGTGGAAAAACTGCGGGGATACACGGTGGATGAGGTCATGAAGCAGTCGCTGGAGGAGGTGCTTGCCCCTCAATCGCTTGCGATTGCCACGGAAATCATTAAAAACATTAATGCTGAAATACAGTCCGGCCGGCCAGTTAAAAATTTACGCGGCGAGATGGAGCGATTGTGCAAGGACGGCTCAACGGTCTGGACCGAGGTGACGACGAGCGTATTTCAACGGTCAGACCATTCATCTCTGGAGATTCTCGGCATAGACCGCGACATCACCGAACGTAAACGCCATGAGAAGGAACTGAAGGAAGCCCGGATTGCCGCCGAGACCGCCAATCGGGCCAAGAGCCAATTCCTGGCCACGATGAGCCATGAGATCCGTACCCCCATGTACGGCGTCCTGGGCCTGGCGCAGTTGCTGGAGAAGGAGCCGCTCTCCCCCGACCAGAGCGACATGGTCAGGCAGATCAGTGCCTCCGGCCGCATGCTCCTGGGCGTCATCAACGACATCCTGGATTTTTCCAAGATTGAGGCCGGCCAGCTTCAGATTGAGCCATGTTCCTTCGAACTGCCGCTACTCTTCAACCAGCTTGACGGCCTAATGGGGAGCACGGCACGTGGCAAGGGGCTCGAGCTACGGATCGAAGTTCCGCAAGGGGGCACCGGCAGTCTCATCGGAGATGATCTCCGGCTGGGGCAAGTCCTGTTCAACCTGGTAGGCAACGCAATTAAATTTACCGAACAGGGAATGGTCCGGGTCCGGGTTGTTCCAAGTGAATTGACCGAAACCGAGGTGCGACTGCGCTTTGAGGTGCACGACACCGGCGTGGGCATCTCCCCGGAGGTCCTGGCCAACCTGTTTACACCGTTCACCCAGGCCGATGGCAGCATCACCCGCCGTTTTGCTGGCTCCGGTCTGGGACTCTCCATCGCCAAGCGGCTGGTCGAATTGATGGGGGGCACCATCGGCGGGGAAAGCTGTTTGGGGAGCGGCAGCGTCTTCTGGTTCGAACTGCCTTTCGAGCGGACAGCCGACATCGGCGGGGAAGCGCATGCGGTTGCGCAAGGTGCAGCCCCAAGTGGGCCGCGCCTGGGTGGCCGGCGCATTCTCGTGGTGGACGACAGCGAGATCAACCGGTTCGTGGTCAAACGGTCACTGACCAACGAAGGGGCCGATGTCGAGCTGAGTTCGAGCGGCGAACAGGCGCTGGGGGTACTGAGGGCGCGGTCACGGGAATTCGACGCCGTCCTGATGGACATCCAGATGCCGGACCTGGACGGCCTGACCGTTACCCGCCGCTTGCGCAGCGACCTCGGTCTGCACGACCTGCCCGCGATTGCCTTCACCGCCGGGGTGCTTCCGGACGAAAAACACCAGGCCCTGGATGCCGGAATGAACGATTTTCTCCCCAAGCCGGTGAACCTGGAAGAACTGGTCACAGTGCTTCTGCGTTGGATGACTGCGCCCGCACGGGGGGAGGCTGTTCCGGTGCCTGCTCACGAAGAGTTGTCACAACTCTCCGGGAATACCGAGTTGATTAACCAAATCTTTGGTGACAACCGGGAGTTTTTCCTGGAGATGGTGGGGTTATTCCTTGCCAGGTTTGCTGATGCTGGGGAGCAGATCAGAACCTCGCTGGCAGAGGGAAACAGGGAAGCTGCAGTCTCATTGCTCCATACCTTACGCGGGGAGGCAGGGTATCTCGGGATGCTGCCGCTGACGGAGAGCACCGCCGCACTCGAGCTGGCCATCAGAGACGGACGAGCCAATATCGGACCCCTGCTGGGACAGGTGGCCGAAAAGCTTGCCGCCCTCAAAGCCGTTGCGGCCTCGCATGATTAGTGAAATTGACCCCCTTGGGACTTGGTTGCCAACTTCATTTTGCGCGTATAGGATGGGGGGCAAACACTCTTGGATCTGACCATGCCGACGACCACCCACGACTTCCAAGCCGAGATCCTCAAGGCCATCGCCCAGGAGACCCGTCTGAGCATTCTCGAACTGCTGCGCGACGGCGAGCGCTGCGTCTGCGAGATTTTCCCGGCAATCAAGCAGGAGCAGAGCAATGTCTCGCGGCATCTCAACCTCATGCGCAAGGCCGGCATCCTCACCCGTCGCAAGGACGGGCTGAAAATCTTCTATGCCATCAAGCACGCTGAAGTCCTGGCGATCATCGCCCTGGCCGGCGCGATCGTGACCAGCGAGGCCGGCAGCCGCCACCCCCTGTCGCGCGCGGTATGACCTTTTTTTGTCAATCTGCATGAGTACCTGATCAAACAGTTATGGAGCCGCCGCATGTTTACCTTCCTTGAACACTTCGCCGACCTGATTGTCATCAGCCTGCTGGGGATGGATCGCGACTCGCATCTGGGCGGGGCGCTGCATTTTTTCATCTACGACACGCTGAAGATTTTCATTCTTCTGTCGGTCATCATCTTCGTCGTCGCCGTGATCCGCTCCTGGTTCCCGCCCGAGCGCACCAAACGCATCCTCTCCCACGAGCGTGAGTACGTCGGCAACGTCATGGCGGCAATGCTCGGCATCGTCACTCCCTTCTGCTCCTGCTCGGCGGTGCCGCTCTTCATCGGCTTCGTCGAGACCGGCGTACCGCTGGGGGTGACCTTCTCCTTCCTGGTCTCCTCGCCGATGGTCAACGAGGTCGCTCTGATCCTGCTGTGGGGGATGTTCGGCTGGAAGATTGCCCTGGTCTACATCGGGACCGGGCTGCTGGTGGCAATCGTCTCCGGCATCGTTATCGGCCGCCTGAAGATGGAGCGTTACGTCCAGGACTATGTCTGGGAGATCAAGGTGGGGGCGGCCGAGGTCGCCGAGCAGGGCTGGCCAGAGCGGTTCGCCTATGCCCGCGACTACACCACCGGGCTGCTGAAGAAGATCTGGCCGTATGTGATCATCGGCATCGGCATCGGTGCTTTCATTCACGGCTACGTGCCGCAGGACTTCCTGCTCACCTGGGCCGGGCGCGACAATCCCATCGCCGTGCCGCTGGCGGTGGCGCTGGGGGTGCCGCTCTACGCCAATGCCGCCGGGGTCATCCCCATCGTCCAGGCCCTGACCGCCAAGGGGATGGCGATCGGCACCGTGCTGGCCTTCATGATGGCGGTCACCGCCCTGTCGCTGCCGGAGGCGGTGATTCTGAGCAATGTCTTGAAAAAGCCGCTACTGGCCACCTTCTTCGGAGTGGTGGCGGTGGCGATCATGCTGGTCGGCTACCTGTTCAACGTGATCCTGTAGAGGGAGCGATATGGAGGAGCGAACTTACACCGAGAATGTGCTCGACGCGCCAGACAGCGAGATCGTCTGCTGGTGCAGCCGGGTGACAAAAGAAATCATTCTTGTCGCCAAGCGCCAGGGGGCGATGACCCTCGAAGCGATACGCACCGCGACCAACGCCTGCACGGTGGGCGACTGCAAACGGCTGAACCCGCGTGGGCGATGCTGTTCTCGGGAAATCATCAAGCTGCTCGAAGCAGCCACCAGCGATAAGGAGTGATCAAGATGAAGATCGAAGTCCTCGGCAGCGGCTGCACGAAGTGCACCCAACTCTACGACAACGTCATCAAAGCCCTCGCCTTGGCCGCCAAGGAGGCCGAGGTGGTCAAGGTTCAGGACATCCCCTCAATCATGAAATACGGGGTGATGAGCACTCCGGCGCTGGTCATCGACGGCCAGGTGAAGTGTTCCGGTAAGCTGATGTCGCCCGAGGAAATCCGGGGGCTGCTGTGAGACTGATGCCGGCGCTGCTGCTACTGGCGTTGACAGTCACGTCCGCGCATGCCGAACTGCCCTCCGCTCCGGCCGCCGTCATCTTCCAAGCCCTCAATTCCGGCCGACCGACGCTCATTGATTTCGGCTCCGGCACTTGCACGACCTGCAGGCAAATGGCGCCGGTCCTCGAGGAGTTGGCCGGCAGTTATCGCGGCAAGGCCAGTGTCCTCTTCATTGATGTGCGTGAAGATGGTGCCGCCGCCAAGCGCTTCGGTATCCAGATGATCCCGACGCAGATCTTCTTTGACGCCAAGGGGCAGGAGGTCCGCCGCCACATCGGCGCGATGGACCGTGCCGATCTCGTCAAAGGACTCCAGACGGCCGGACTGAAGTGACCTTTCTCGACAACATCGAGCAGATTGTCGCCGTCTACCCGCTGGTGGCCTTCGGCGCGGTCTTTCTGGCCGGGATGCTGTCGTCGGCCTCGCCGTGCGTGCTGGCTACCATCCCCCTGGTGGTCGGATTTGTCGGCGGCTATGCGGAGGGCGACCGCTGGAAGGCGTTTCGCTACTCGCTGACCTTCATCATCGGCCTGTCGCTGACCTTCACCGCTTTCGGCGCCGCGGCCGGGTTGCTCGGCACCATGTTCGGCACTCTCGGCGGCTGGCGGTATGTGGCGGCAGGGGTGGTCGCGGTGTTGATGGGGCTGCAGATGGCCGGGCTGTATGAACTCCGCCTGCCGATCAAGCGGGGCTTCAAGCCGAAACGCGGTGGTTTGCTCGGCGCATTCCTCCTCGGCCTGTTCTTCGGCATCGTCTCATCGCCTTGCGCCACGCCGGTGCTGGTGGTGATCCTCACCCTGGTGGCCACCAAGGGAGAAGTTTTCTACGGCATCGCCCTGCTCTTAGTTTACGCCCTCGGCCATTGCCTGCTGATGCTGGCGGCCGGCACTTTTACCGGCTTCGTCGAAGCCTTCGCTCAAGCTAAAGGGGTGATAAATTTTTCGATCTGGGCCAAACGCATCAGCGGGGCGATCATCGCCGCCGTGGGCGCCTGGTTCATCTGGCTGGCCTGGTAGGCAAGCTATGAAAAAACGCGTCCTTTTCCTCTGCACCCACAACTCATGTCGCTCGCAGATGGCCGAGGGGCTGGTCAACCATTTCCTGGGCGACCACTTCGAAGTCTTCTCCGCCGGCACCGAGGCCGCTCGGGTCAACCCGCTGGCCGCCAAAGTGCTGCTGGAGATGGGTATCGACATCAGCCACCAGCGCTCCAAAAAGCTGGACGAGTTCAGCGGGCAGCCCTTCGACTACGTCATCACCCTGTGCGGCGATGCCAATGAGAAGTGCCCGCTCTTCTTCGGCGGGGTGCGGCGGGTGCACATCGGTTTCGATGATCCGTCACGGCTGCCGGGGAGTGAGGATGAGGTGCTGCCGGAATACCGGCGGGTGCGGGACGAGATCCAGGCGCGATTGAGCAGGTATTTGAGCGAAGGGTGCTAAGCCCAGCGCGGCGCCGGTTTTCTTGGCCACTGATTTAGGGGCGGGAGTTGGCGTCTGGATCTACCGTCTGGAGCAGTGGCGGGAGAGGGCCCGGGCCGGACTAATTCAGCGGATTGCATTTTTCCCGCCGGCGGCTAAAATCGTAGTGAATTCCAAACAAAAGGGGACTTCACATGCCGGCCTTTTTTGTGACTCTGAACTCATGCCATCGTTTTCTGAAAAAATCCTCGACAGGCCTCGCATGTCTTGCCTTGGTCATCACCCTGTTGAGCGGCTGCGTCGCCTCGCGCACGCCGGTGACCGGCCTCTTTGAACAGCCTGCGACCAGGAATGCCGAAGCCAAACCGGTCAGTGTCTTCTTCCAGTTCCGTCATTTGACCCAGCAGCATGGCATGGACTCGATTGCCAAGCTGCAAGTCCATGGCGTGAAGGATTTCAACAACCTCTTCCGCGATTCCCTCAACGAAATCAGCAATGTCGCTCAGTATGAAACCTTCACGGAATCCCCCGCCGATGTCGATGCACCCAAGCGCCGCGAGGAGTTGGCCGCACTCAGGGGACGCAACGATTACACCATCAGCATCGATTTCTTCGAGGAGTCTTCATTCAAGCAGCAGTGCTTCAGCGGGATCATCAGCCTGATCACCCTGACGGTCATCCCGGCACCCTACACGTGGGACTACACGATTACCGCAACGGTGACGAACAAGGATGGCAAAGCGTTGCGCACTTACCAGCGCAAAGCCAGTCTTGACCAGTGGGTCGAGGTTTTTCTCATGTTTGCCTACCCCTTCTACCCGATCGAAGGGAAACGCGAAGAAATCTATTCCGAAGCCCTGCATGACATCTTCCGGCAGATTGAAACGGAAAAGGTGCTGGCCAGAATAAGTTAAGCCAGCGCCGCGAGGAGTTGGCCGCACTCATGGAGCGCATGGGGCGTCGGGTGAGGGTATGAGCAAACGCTGGCAATGCACGGTCTGCGGGTATATTCATGTCGGTGCCGCCCCGCCGGAGACCTGCCCGGTGTGCGGGGCCGACCGGTCCCGCTTTGTCCCGCTCCCCGATGAGTCCCGGCGGTTTTTCCCCAGTCTGATGTCGACCTTCAAGCTGCATCCGGTGGCGGCCCATTTCCCGGGCGGGCTGTTGCCGACCGCTGCCCTCTTTCTAATTCTGCACATACTGACCGGCGGGATCGGCCTCGAAGCTGCCTCCTACTGGCTGATCCTGGTCGCGACCGCGGTCGTGCCGGTATCGCTGGCCTCCGGGCTGTACGACTGGCGGAGATCTTTTCACGGCCGGCGGGCACGGATCTTCACCGTAAAAATCACCCTGGCCTGCAGCCTGCTCACACTTGGCCTTCTCGCCATCGCGATGCGCAGCGGAGTTTTCTGGGCATGGTCGACGCACAGTTGGCAGGGCTGGTTCTACGGGGCCTGCCTGGCGGGGATGCTGGCCTGCGTGGTCCTGCTCGGTCATTACGGGGCTATCCTGGCCGCCGGACTGCCAGGGCGGGGGCCGTCCGCAACTCTCAACGAAGCCGATACGGCGGCAGAGCGCTGGTCCAGGACGATTGTCGCCCAGGCCCCCGACGCCATTCTCGCCGCCGATGTCAGCGGCGTCATTCGCCTGTGGAACCACGGGGCAGAGCGGATTTTCGGCGTCCCGGCCGACCGGGCCATCGGCCAGTCCCTGAACCTGATCATTCCGGAGAACCTGCGCCAGCGCCACTGGGAGGGCTGGGGGCAGGTGATGAGCAGCGGCAAGAGCCGCTACGGCGAGGCCAAACTGCTCCGGGTCCCGGCCATCCGCGGCGACGGCTCCCGCTTCTCCGCCGAGTTCTCGATTGTCATGCTCACCGACGAGCGCGGCGTGGTCACCGGTGTCGCCGCCGTGCTGCGCGACGTGACGGCGCAGTGGGAGCGGGAGAAAGGATTAAAGAAACAGTTGGAAGATTGCCTCAAGAAAAACCTCGCCTGACCCCGTCCTGCAGACCTGACCTGACCCCCTTCGACGAAGTCCGCCACTATGGCCTTTCTTCCTCCTGTCCCGGATTGATGTAGCGCAGAGCGATTGCCGATCCTGAAGCCGGAGCCGGCACGATGGTCGCGGAAAACTGGCCTTCCATGCGCCCGCCGCGTCTCGACCCGTAAGCGAAGACCTCTGCCTTGTAATGGACGGGTTCTTTTCCCGGGCTGGTCACGGCAATATCGACATGACCGTGGATGCGAAGCAGATGCAGGCTGGTAACCCGCCCGGACACCACCAGCGTACCATCTTCTCCCCTGAGGAAGTAGCTGCTGACCTTGACAGGCGAGGTGGGCAGTACTTCAACCTGCAGGCCTTCTGCTCCGCCGCTCGCCCCCTGGCCAGCCAGGCACCCGGTCAGCAGCATGGCCATTACGCCACCGCCAAAAGTTTTCAACAGTTTCATGATGAACTCCCTTCGTCCCGATGGGACCGTTGTTTGACAACCATGTAAAGGACCGGCAGGACCAGCAGGGTCAGGAGGGTCGAGGTCAGTACCCCGCCAATAACCACCGTGGCCAGCGGCCGCTGCACGTCGGCACCGGCCCCGCTGGACAGCGCCATCGGCAGGAAGCCGGCGGCATCGACCACTGCCGTGGCCACCACCGGCAGCAGGCGCTGTTTAGCCGCGCCAACCACGGCGTCGGCCAACTCCCAGCCGTCATCGAGGAAGGTGCGGATCGCGGCAACCAGCACCTGGCCGTTGAGGACGGCGATGCCGGCCAGGGCGATGAAGCCGACTGCGGCGCTGACACTGAAGGGAATGCCCCGCGCCCACAGGGCGAAGACCCCGCCGACCGCTGCCAGAGGGATGCCGGTGTAGATGATCAGCACATCGTTAAGCTTTTTGAGGCTGAACCACAGCAGCACGAAGATCAGCAGGAGGGTCAGTGGCACCACCACCGCCAGACGCCGCTGAGACCGCTCCAGGTTTTCGAACTGCCCGCCCCATTCGACAAAATAGCCCGGCGGCAGTATAAACCCCTGCTCCATGGCCCTGCGGGCGTCATCGACAAAGGAAGCCACATCGCGTTCCGGCACGCTGACCGAGACCTTGAGGAGTCTCCGCCCCCACTCGCGGTTGATGGTCGAGGGGCGCTGTTCCTCGGTGATGTCGGCCAGGGCCCTCAGCGGCAGGATCGCCCCGGTCCTGGTTGGGATCGGGGTCTCCGCCAGAGCTTCCGGATCTTCGCGCTGGGCGTCGGGAAGGCGCAAAACCAGCGGGAAGGAGCGCTCTCCCTCGAAGACTTCGCCGATCCGCGGCGTCCCCACCGCTTCGACCATATCCAGCACCTCGCGAGCCGCGACGCCATAGCGGGCCAGCTTGTCCTGGTCGACCTTGACCTGCAACGTCGGCTGCCCGGTGATCTGCTCGGCGGAAATCTCTTCGGCCCCTGGCACCGTGCGCAGAAGTTGCTCGACCTGCTCGCCGAGTTTGACGAGTTGTTCGAAATCCTCGCCATAAATCTTGATGCCGACGTCGCCGCGGATCCCCGAGAGCATCTCGTTGACACGCAGTTCGATCGGCTGGGTGAAGACCACGCGGATCCCGGGCAGCCCCGCCATCTCCTGCTGGATGGCGGCGGCAAGTTCCGCCTGGGTTGAGGCCCGGGTCCACTGCTCGCGCGGATGCAGAGTCATGAAGATGTCGGTCAGTTCGGTGCCCATCGGGTCGGTGGCGACCTCGGCGCTGCCGAGGCGACTCCACACGTGCCGGATCTCATCGGGGAACTTCTCCCGGACCAGTGCTTCCAGCCGGGTGTTGTAGGCCACCGACTCCTCGACCGAAACCCCGGCGAGGCGCACCACGCTGGCGACAATCGACCCCTCGCCCAGGCGCGGCAGGAATTCGCCACCCAGTCGCAAGGCCAGTATCCCGGTGCTCAGCACCAGTGCCGCCGCGACGCTGAGCGTGACCGTACGGCGGGCCAATACCCAGGCAAGGGCCGGCAGGTAGAGCGTCTTCAGCCAACCCTCTGCGCGTCCCTCATGGTTTTTCATCTGCCGGGGGAGGAACTGGTAGGAGAGCAGCGGCGACAGAAAAATCGCGACCAACAGTGCTCCGACCAGGGCGAAGATGAAAGTCCAGGCCATGGGCCGGAACATCTTCCCCTCGATCCCCTCGAGGGTCAGCACCGGCAGGAAGACCAGGACGATGATGCCCATGCCGAAAATGATCGGTCGGGCGACTTCGCGACTCGAGGAGAGGATCGCCCCCATCCGTTCGGCGGGGGTCAGGGCCCGGCCGAGCTGCAGCTGTCGCTCGGTCAGCCGGCGCAGATTGGCTTCGGTCATGACCACCGAGCCATCGACCAGGATGCCGAAATCCATCGCCCCAAGTGACAGCAGGCTGGCGGCGATCCCCATCTGCCACATCCCCACGCCAGCAAAGAGCATTGACAGCGGAATGGCGGCGGCCACCAGCAGCCCGGCCCGGACATTTCCGAGGAGCAGGAAAAGAATGGCGATGACCAGGGCCGCCCCTGCCAGCAGGTTGTGCTCGACGGTTGCGATGACATGGTCGACCAGTTCGGTGCGGTCGTAGACGGTTTCGATGATGACGTCCCCGGGGAGGGCCTTGCGCACCTGGTCGAGCCGGGCCTTGAGGGCCGTGGTTACCTCGCGGCTGTTCTCGCCCATGAGCATAAAGCCCAGCCCCATGACCACCTCGCCGCTTCCCTGGTAGGAGACCGCCCCGCGCCGCAGCTCATGACCGATCTGCACCTCGGCGACATCGCGGATGCACACCGGGGAACCGGCCTGGGCCGTGATCACAATCTTGCCGAGCTGTTCGAGGTTGCCCACCCGGCCGATGCCGTGGACCAGCAGGGCCTGCCCGGCGGCGATCACCTGGCCGCCGCCGACGTTGGCGTTGTTGGCCTGCAGGGCCGCGCGGATATCGTCGAGGGTCAGCCCGTAACGGATCAGCCGCTCCGGCGCAACGATCACCTGGTACTGGCGCTCCAGCCCCCCCCAGGAGTTGATCTCGGCGACTCCGGCGACTTTGCGCAGTTCCGGCTTGACCACCCAATCGTGGAGGGTGCGCAGCTCGTCCAACGTCCGTTTAGGGTTGTCAGAGCGCAGCACGTAATGAAAAACCTCGCCCAGCCCGGTGGAGATCGGCCCCAACTCGGGGCGCTCGATCCCCTCTGGCAACTCCACGCTGGCCAGGCGCTCCATGACCAGCTGGCGGGAGTCGTAGATCGGCATGTCGTCGCTGAAGGTGACGACTACCTGTGACAGTCCGAATTTCGAGACTGAGCGGACGCTGACCAGGTGCGGCAGGCCGGAGAGGGCCAGCTCCACCGGCATGCTCAGCTGCTTCTCGATCTCCTCGGGACCCAACGACGGGGCAATGGTGTTGATCTGGACCTGGACCGGGGTGGTGTCTGGAAAGGCATCAACCGGCAGGCGCGCCAGGGCCCAGGCTCCGCCGATGGAAGTGATGACGAAGAGCAGGACCACCAGCAGGCGGTTCTTGAGACTGAACTCGATGAAACGTTCGAACATGGCAGCCTCCCCTAGTGATCCGCGCAGGAAGCGCCGAGCCGCGACTTCAGCAGTTCCGATTTGAGGGCGAAGCCCTGGCTGGCCGCCACCCTTTCGCCCCCTCTGAGACCGGCGACGATCAGCGTCTCACCCCCCCGGCGCGGTCCGACCTCGACCCGGCGCAACTCGAAGAGATCCGCCTCATCATGGGCGACGAACACGTAGGCCTTGCCGTCGATGGTCTGCACGGCAGCGCCCGGAACGTTCACGATCGAGGTAGCGCCCGGAGATGCCCCGTGATCATGGTCGTGGTCACCCTCCTTGTCGCGGTGCTCGGCCTCGCTCGTGGCGGCACCCGGGGCAGGGCCGAGATGGGCCAGGCCAAACAGACCGTCCTTGAGCCGCCCGTCCGGATTGGCGACCTCGGCGATCACCCGCAGGCGGCGTGTGCGTTCATCCAGCCCCGGATGCACCTGTACGATTTTCCCCGGGAAGCGCTCGCCGGGGAGCCCGTCAACCTCCGCCTCGATGGCGGACCCCGGCTTGACGAGGGCGAGCTGGTCGGCGCCAAGCCACATCTCCAGCCACATGCTGGAAAGGTCGGCTACGGTAAACAACGGGGTCTCCGCAGCCAGCGTCTGCCCGGTGACGGCCTGGCGCGCTACGATCGTGCCATGGATCGGCGAACGCAGCCCCAGTGCAGTGCCGCCGCTGTCCGTGGTGCCGGCGCCAAAAGCGGCCAACTGCTCGCGCAGTTGCCAGACGATGGCCGCAGCCGTCTGTTGCTCGGCCTGGGCTTGCTCGAGTTCCAGGCGGGCGCTGACTCCTTTGGCCACCAGTTCCCGCTCTCGCTTGACGTTGGCCTCGGTCAGTTGCAGGCGGCCCAGCGCCGCCTGCAACTCGGCTCGTGCACCGGCGGCGGCGGGGGAGGTGAGCTCTGCCAACAGCGCGCCTTTGGCGACCCTTTGACCCGGTTCGGCGGCGATGCTTTTCACCACCCCTCCGGAGAGGGCCATCACCTCGGCCACCCGGCCGCGGTTGTAAACGATCCGGGCGGGGATTGCCGGGCCCCCGGCGGTGGCGGTTGGTTGTGCCGGGGCGAGGGTGATGCCCGCGCGCCTGGCTGCCTCAGGGGTCCCCAGGCGCAGCTTGAGCCCCTCACCAGGGAGCAGCAGGGTCATCAAGCCGGGATTACACAGGACGTCCTCAGCCTCGGGAAGGCGGTGCTCGGCACAAAATTCTGCGGATTCGCCTGCGGCTGGCTTGCCGTGGTTGTGGCCGGCATGCGCGTCCGTCTTCCTGTCGTGGGCGTGACTGGGGTGAGCAGCGTTCTCCCGATTCGTCTGTGCATGACCGTGAACCTCGGCTTCTTCGTCGTGGTGAGCGTAGCGGCTGCCTCCGACCCAGCCCAGTGCACCGGTGCCGATAATCAAAAGAGCGGTAATCATTGTGCGTGAGGTCAACATGCTCAAAACCTTTCAGGGGGTTTGGATCAGACGGTGCAGCTCAATAGCGGCCAGGTGGCAGTCGGCGCGCGCTGCCAGCTCCTGCTGCCTGGCTTCGAAGAGGGCCCGTTGTGCATCAAGCAGCTCCAACAGGGGGAACTTGCCGGCGCGGTAGCC
>CAYQLP010000010.1:35791-42752 GCA_964418505.1 uncultured Geobacteraceae bacterium
CTCTATGGCCGCCGGGACAATCCGGTCCGCATAAATTTCGGCGGCGGCTTTGGCCCCGCTCAGTTTCTGCACGGCGGTTTTCAGGGCCAGGCGGGTTTCGAGGTGCGTGGCGGTCTCGCGGGCCTTGGCCGCCTGGTAGCGGCTGCCGGCAGCGGCCAGTGCCTCCGGCCCCTGGTCGAACAGCGGCAAGGGGACGGACACCCCGATCAGCCAGGCCTGCTCGTTGTTTTCCCTGAACTGCCGCCAGCCCACCGTGAAGGTCGGGTCGGGGATCCGTGCAGCCTTGGCCTGCTCCACCTCCTTGCCGACCAGCTCAGTGGCGATCCGCTGCTCAATCATCGCGCTGGAGCGCTCCAGCACGCCTTCGACACTAACAGAGTCGGGGCTGGGCGGGAGGAGGGCGAGATCGCCAGCTGCCCGGGCGAAATCCGCCTGGTCATCCCCCCAACTGGCGGCCAGGGCAAGGTGGGCGCTCTGCAGGTCGCTTTCTGCCCGGGTTACGGCCAGGCGGGCGAGGCTGACCTGACCCTCCAGGCGCATGCGCTCGATCGCCGGGGCCTTGCCGGCCTGGATGCGCTCCTCGGCGGCAGCGCAGGCCCGTTCCGCCACGACGGCCTGCTCCCTGGCCAGGGTCAGCCCATCCTGTGCGGCCAGCAGTGTGACAAAACGGCGATGAGTCTCGGCCAACACATCAGCGCGGATCAGACGTTCGCTGTTGGCGGCCAGCTGCCGCCCCAGTTCGGCGGCCTCGCGGCGCAGACGAGGCTTGCCGCCCAATTCGACCTGCTGTCCCAGTTCGATGGTCAACTCCGCGGCGTCGGTGCCGCGGTATGCACCGTCGCCGGCCAGGTTCTCCAGGGAGAGTGTGAGTTCGGGATTCGCGTAGCGGCCGGCACGCTTCACCTCGGTTTCGGCAGCGCGCAGCTCCCCGGCGGCCATCGTCAAGCGAGCAGAGCGGGCAAGTGTGCGCTCGAGCGCCTCGGTGAGGGTTATAACGACGGATTTGCCCTCCGGGGTGGATGTTTCCCCGGCAAGTCCAGCTGTTGGTGCCGCGCCCAGCAGCCCTGCCAGAAGGCAGAATGCCCAGAGCGGGATCATCTTTGTGACCATCAATTCATCTCCTTGCAGTTCCACGGAACCTGCGGGTGCAGAAAGACCGGCAGCCGCGCCTCACGGGAGGCCCGGACCAGGGGCAGTATGCGGAGGAGAGAATTAAATCAGCAGGACGGTGGTGCGGTGATGACGGATTGCGTCAGCAAGGCGGGGGGGGGAGGCGGCGAGGTGGTGCGTATCGAGGAACGGCTCGGCAAGGAAAGTCCCGGTGGTTGCAGAGCTCGGGATGAAATTGTTGGCCGGGGGGACAAGGGTGCTGCGCGGATCGTTGCGGGAGGTGCCCCACGGATGCGTCGAAGAAATATCCTGGCAGGGCCCGCAGCCGTCATCCTTTTCAAAGGTGGTGGCCGCAATCTCATCCGTAGATGGCAGGCAGTCGTTGCGGGAGCACTCACCGGCCGGAACAAACTCCAGGGCGGCATGCTCGCTGTCGGCACTGACGCACCAGACATAGCCGGAGGCCGTCGCCAGGTTAGCGAGGAGGCCGATGGTCAGCAGGCAGACCAACAGGAGAGTGTTTATGCGGCGGAGTGACATTGTTTTTCAAATTTAACCGAAGACCGGCCTGGAAGGCAAGACGTCCTCATCGGGAGCAACTCCCGACATATACGGATGGAGTTTTCACCCGCTCGACGCGGCTGTGCGTTCTGCTATAATCAAGCTTCCTTTGCCATGTTGTCTTGCCGCCCCGCGCGGCTATTTCACCCCCAGGAGGGACACGTCATGAGCAGCAGAATTCCGCAGGTCACCATTTTCGCCAAGCAGGCCGGGGTCGCCATCGCCCCCTACGAGAAGCGCGCCGAGGGGCGCCCGGCGGAGGGGCGCATCGCCCTGCGCTTCTTCAAGCTGGAGAGCGGCAGCAGCCCGATCCGCTTTGTCGCCGAGCCGGCCGAGGCCTTCGAGCTGGCCATCCGCATGGGCAAGGTCGCCAGCGATGGCGGCCGGGAGAGCTTCAGCCACCGTTTCGACGGGCGCGACGGCGAGGTGCAGACCAAGCTGACCGTGGAGCGCTGGGAGCGCGACGGCAAGAGCGGCTGTGCCCTGAGTGTGCAGCGCGGCGAAGAACATCTCAACGTGCCGGTCAACTGTGAGCGCTTCCTGCACGCCGCCGAATTCCTCCGCCACCTGGCCGTGCAGCAGGCCTGGATCGAGGAGTTCGAACGCCCCCAGGGTTGATTTACATCCCCTCACCTTGGTGCTAGAATCGGGGGGTGCAGCAGAGGCTGTGCCCCCCGATCTTCCACGGAGCCCCCTTTGATCAGGAGAACCCACGACTGGCTGCGGCAGCTGCTGACCGCGGTTCTCAGTCGTTTCAGCATTTCCGAAAACACCTTCCTGGCTATCCTCGCCGTGATCATCGGCGTCCTGGCGGGCTTGGGCAACTACGCCCTGCGCCAGCTCATCGAGCTGATTCACAACGGCGTCATCACCCAGGGGATGACGCACTTCGCCATCGATACGGAAAGCTGGAACTGGAACCGCCTCTACCTGGTGCTCTTTCCCCTCTTCGGCGGCGTCCTGATGATCCCCCTCGGCGCCTACTACGCCAGGGACCTGCGCTTCGGCTTCTCGCGTTTCCTCGAGGAGGTCAACCTGCGCGGCGGCAAGGTGCCGACCCGCACCATCTTCACCCGCGGCCTGGCCAGCGCCATCACTATCGGCACCGGCGGCTCAGCCGGCCAGGAGGGCCCGATCGCCCAGATCGGCGGCGCCATCGGCAGCAAGGTCGGGCAAAGCTTCAAGCTCGGCGGCTCCTATCTCAAGACCTTGGTGGCCTGCGGCGCGGCCAGCGGCGTGGCGGCGACCTTCAACGCCCCGATCGCCGGGGTCTTCTTCGCCCACGAAATCGTCCTGCTCTCCTCCTTCGAACTCTCCAGCTTCACCTCGATCGTCATCGCCAGCGGCATGAGCACCGTGGTCTCGCGGGCTCTGCTCGGCGACCACCCCGAATTCGCCCCGCCCCCCTACGATCTCGGCAGCCCCTGGGAGCTGTGCTTCTACGTCCTCCTCGGCATCCTCATCGGCGTGCTCGCCGCCACCTTCATGACCTGGCACTACCGGATCAAGGACTGGTTTGCGGCGCTCAAGCTGCCGCGTCTGGCCAAGCCGGTCTTCGGCGGGCTGCTGGTCGGCCTGTGCGGGGTGGTCATGCCGCAGATCTTCGGCAACGGCTACCTCTTCATCGAGCAGGTGCTGCACGGCCACGGAGTCTGGTACCTGCTCGCCGCCCTGGTGCTGGTCAAGGCGGTGGCCACCTCGATCACCCTCGGCTCCGGCCTCCCCGGCGGGGTCTTTGCCCCCTCGCTCTTCCTCGGCGCCATGGGCGGCGGAGCCTTCGGCAAGGCCCTGCAGCTGCTCTTCCCGACCCTGGGCATCTCCTCCGGGGCCTACGCCATGGTCGGCATGGGGGCCTTCCTGGCCGCCGCCACCCACGCGCCGATGACCGGGATCTTCCTCCTCTTCGAGATCACCTCCTCCTACCAGGTCATCGTCCCGATCATGCTCACCTGCGTGATCGGCGTGACCATCTGCCGGCGCTTCCACCGCTACAGCCTGGAGACCATGGACCTGGCCCGCGCCGGTATCGACCTCGAGGCCGGCAAGGAGCGCAACGTCATGAAGTCGCTGCTGGTCGGCGAGGTGATGAGCCGCGAACCGGCCGCCGTCGCCGAGAACATGACCCTGCGCGAGTTCACCCAGTTCATCGCCAGTCACAAGGAGACCAACTTCCCGCTGGTCAATACCGACGGCGAGCTGACCGGAATCCTCTCGGTGCAGGACTTCATGGGGGTGGTCTTCGAGGAGGACCTCATGGACCTGGTGGTGATCAAGGAGCTGGCCACCGAGAACGTAATCACCGCCCACGAGGACGAAGATCTCGACCAGGCCATGCGCAAAATCGGCTACCGCAACATCGAACAGCTGCCGGTGGTCGATCGCGAGACCCACCGCCGGCTGATCGGCATCATCTCCCGCCGCGATATCGTTACCGCCTACAACCGTGCGCTGATGAGCCGCACACTAAAGAGTGCCAAACCGTGAAACATCCACTCCTTGCTTTGCTCAACACCCCCCAGCGCCAGGCCGTGACCCACGGCGAGGGGCCTCTGCTGATCCTCGCCGGGGCCGGCTCGGGGAAGACCCGCACCCTGACCCACCGCATTGCCTGGCTGATCCGCGAGCACGGCGTGCCGCCCTGGCAGATCCTCGCCGTGACTTTCACCAACAAGGCCGCCGGCGAGATGCGCGAGCGCCTGGAAAAGCTCCTCGGCGGCGTCGAGGGGTTGTGGGTCAGTACCTTCCACAGTGCCTGCGTACGCATCCTGCGCCGCGAGTTGGAGCGCTTCGGCTTCACCAGCCAGTTCACCATCTACGATGACGGCGACCAGGAGCGGCTGCTCAAGAGCGTTCTCCAGGAGCTCAACATCAGCGAGCAGACCCTCAAGCCCCGGGCCGCCGCCTCGGCCATCGACGGCGCCAAGAACCGCGGCCTGTGGCCGGAGGAGCTCCCTGCCGATGACTACGGCGCCCAGCTGGTGGCCCGCGTCTACGCCCGCTACCAGGAGCGCCTCAAACAGGCCAATGCTTTGGATTTCGGCGACCTGCTGATGTGGACGGTGCGCCTGCTGGAGCGGGACGAGGTGGTGCGCCGCAACTGGCAGGGGCGCTTTCGCTACCTGCTGGTCGACGAGTTCCAGGATACCAACCAGATCCAGTACCGGCTGGTGCGCCTGCTCGCCGGCGGCGAGCGCAACCTCTGCGTGGTCGGCGACGACGACCAGTCGATCTACCGCTGGCGCGGCGCCGAAGTCGGCAACATCCTCAACTTCGAGATCGACTACCCCGGCTGCGTGACCATCCGCCTCGAGCAGAACTACCGCTCGACGCAGAACATCCTCGCCGCCGCCGGCGGGGTGGTGGCCCGCAACCGCGAGCGCAAGGGGAAGAAGCTGTGGACCGAGAACCCCGCCGGGGAGCCGCTCACTGTCGAGACCCTGGCCGATGATCTCGAGGAGGCCCGCTTCATCGCCGGCGAGCTCTCCCGGCGGCGCCGGGCCGGGCAGCACCTGCGCGACATGGCGGTCCTCTATCGCACCAATGCCCAGTCGCGCGCCTTCGAGGAAGCGCTTGTCCGCGAGAAGATCCCCTATGTGATGATCGGCGGGGTCAAGTTCTTCTCGCGGATGGAGATCAAGGACATCCTCGCCTACCTGCGCCTGCTGGTGAACCCGGCCGACGCGGTGGCGGCCCGACGGGTCATCAACGTGCCGCCGCGCGGCATCGGCGCCGTCACGGTGGAGAAAATCGCCACCCTCGAAGAGGAGGCCGGCGGGCTGCTGCCGGCCTGCCGGCTGGCACTCGAGCGGGGGCTGCTGGGTGGCGCGGCGGCCCACAAGGTGGCGGCCTTCGCCGCCCTGATGGAGGAACTGCGCGGCCTGCTCGCCGCCGAGGTCCCCTACGCCGAGCTGACCGCCGAGCTGATCGAGAAGAGTGGTTACGGGCCGATGCTCCGCGAAGAGCGCACCGAGGAGGCCCGCGAACGGCTGCGCAACCTCGAGGAACTGCTCGCCGGCATGGAGGAGCACGCCGCCAGCGAGCCGACCCTGGCCGGCTACCTCGAGCAGGTGGCGCTGGTCACCGATCTCGATTCCTTCGACGGCAGCCTTGACCGGGTGACGCTGATGACCCTGCACGCCGCCAAGGGGCTGGAGTTCCCGACTGTTTTCATGACCGGCATGGAAGAAGGTCTCTTCCCCCTGACCCGCTCATCGGGGAGCGACGAGGAACTGGAGGAGGAGCGCCGCCTCTGCTACGTCGGCATGACCCGGGCCATGGAAAAGCTCTTCCTGACCCATGCCCGCCGCCGACGGGTCTACGGCGATTACCAGTTCAATCCGCCCAGCCGCTTCATCACCGAGATCCCCTCCAACCTTATCGGGGCCTCCACCCCGGCGCTCCATCGCCCCGCCGGCCACAACCTGGCCTCCCTCTTCGAGCGGCCCGCGCCGGAGCCGCTGCCGGCCGCAGTGGAGCCGGTCTACAGCCGCGAGATCCGCCACGTTGCCGATGCCGAGGAAGGGCTGCGCCTGGGGATGAGCGTCCGTCACGCCATGTTCGGCACCGGGGTGGTGCGGCGCATCGAGGGGCAGGGGGAGCAGCAGAAGGTCACGGTCTTCTTCCACCGCGTCGGGCCGAAGAAATTATTGGTTAAATTTGCGGGGCTCGAGCCGGCGTGACAGGCGTTCTCCGCGTGAGAATCTTTTGGGAGGTTCCCATGATCAGACCGGTTGCATTGCTGCTGGCGGCGGGCGCGCTGTTCCTCGCCGCACCCCCCGCCTCCTCCGCCGAGATCGTCAGCACCCTGGAGGACCAGTCGACGGTGGCGGTGACCATCTACAACGACGATCTCGCCCTGGTCCGCGACTGCCGGACGGTCACGCTCCCCGCCGGGGAGACGGCCCTGGCCCTGCGCGAGGTCAGTGCGCAGATGCGCCCGGAGACTGCCCTGCTGCGCAGCCTCGAGGGCGCCAACGGGATTGCCGTGCGCGAGCAGAATTTCGACTTCGACCTGCTCACCCCCGGCAAGCTGCTGGAGAAATACGTGGGGCGCACTGTGCAGGTGGTCCGCACTCATCCGCAGAGCGGCGCCGACCAGGCCGAGGAGGCCACGGTGCTGGGCGTCGCCGACGGCGTGGTGCTCAAGATCGGCGAGCGTATCGAGACCGGGCTCCCCGGGCGCCTGGTCTTCCCGGCGGTTCCGGCGACCCTGCGCGACCGCCCAACCCTGGTGGTCGAACTGGCCAGTGCCGCCGCCGGCCGGCAGCGCCTCGAGCTCAGCTACCTGACC